>JAUTCS010000104.1 GCA_030673825.1 Verrucomicrobiota bacterium JB024
GTACGTACGAAAGGTCTCAAACGCGACCGCCCCGTAGAGCAGCCCGTGGTCGTCCGACGGGATCAAAGCCCCCGCGGGTTCGATCAGTTTTCCGCGAAAGATCAGTTTAATGGGCGTTCCTACTTATTGCTGGCCAGATCCAGCGCGGCCCACAGGGCGTGCGCCTTGTTCAGTGACTCTTCGAACTCGTGCGCGGGCACGGAGTCGGCCACAATGCCCGCCCCGGCCTGTACGTGCGCCTGGCCGTGACCAGCCAGCAGCGTGCGGATCACGATGTTCAGCTCGAAATCACCCGCGTAGCTGAACCAGCCGATCGAGCCCGTATAGAAGCCGCGCCGCACCGGCTCCAGCTCCTCGATGATCTCCATCGTGCGCACCTTGGGCGCGCCGGTGATCGTCCCCCCCGGAAAGGCCGACGCCACCAGATCGACGATATCGCGCTTGGGCGAGAGTTCGCCCACCACGTGCGAGACAATGTGCTGCACATGCGAGTAACCCTCGGCCACCATGTAATCGCTCACGTTCACGCTGCCATAACGGCAGACGCGCCCCAGGTCATTGCGGACCAGATCGACCAGCATAAGGTGCTCGGCCCGCTCCTTCGGGTGGGCCAGGAGCTCGCCCCTCAGGGCCTCATCGGTATCTCCGCAGCTGCCGCGCGGACGCGTCCCGGCGATGGGGCGTGCCTCGACCTGCCCGGCGACAGACTTGACCAGCAACTCAGGCGAACCACACACGAGCGTCCACTCGCCCATCGGCACATAGGCCATGTACGGAGAGGGGTTGATCCGGCGCAGGGCGTCGTACACCGCCGCCGGATGTGCTGTCAGCGGGCGGGTTTCGCGCAGGGAAAGGTTAACCTGATAGCTGTCGCCCGCGGCGATATATGCCTGCACCCGACGCACGGCCTCGACGTACGCATCCTCATCAAGCGAAAGCATAGCGCCCGGCTTGACGGCTCGGGACGAACGCGGATCGGCAACCGGCAAGAGCTCGCCCTCACTTTCCTCGCAGGCCTCATCAAACTCGCGCAAGAGCTCGCCCGCCCGACGGCGACAGGCCTCGTAAACGGCTGGCACATCGACGCCTTCCCCGTCCATGGACGCCACGACCACCGCGTCCAGGCAGCCCGTCTCGTGGTCGAAGACCAGCAGCTCGTCCGCAACGGCGAACACGGCAGGGGGCAGACCCAGGTCGTCCTGCGCACGGGCCGGGAGCGTTTCGATCTCGCGTGCGATTTCGTAGGACAGGCAGCCCACCAGCCCCCCGCAAAACGGCGCCAGCCCCGGCAACCGCGGGGCCCGGTGGCGGGCGAGAAAGCCGCGCAGTGCCCCCAGCACGGTGGACGGCTGCGCGTCCGGGTCCAGTTCCGTCCACACCACGGGGCGGGACCTCGGGATAAAATACGTGTAGCGCCCGTCGCGGGCGCTTTCCAGAAGCATCGCCCCCGTCTCCGCCAGTAGCGGCTCCCACCGCTCCGGAAGTCTCGCCCCCGGGGCACGCCGCGCGAACGGCAGCCGGTTGTACACCCCGGCGGCCGCGCTCCATTGTTCCAGACTTACCAAATCCATCATGTATAAATAGGCTGCTACAAAACCCGGCATTGATCTTGTCAGCGCGGCCTCTATGGCGCAAGATGCCACGTCATTATGGGAAAACAATCCAACAAAGTTATAAAGCGCAAACGCCGTCTCGCCTACAAGGCCCGCAAAAAAGCCGCCGACAAGGCTGCCTCCTCCCCCAAGGCCAAAGCGTGAAGCGCCTGTTCTCCATCGCCCTGCTCTGCCTGTTGACGCCAGTCGTCACCGCGCAGGCAAAGGATTATCCGCAGATCGAGTACGTGAAAAGCCGCCATGTGGAGGCTAACACGTTCAAGCGCATATCCGAGTATTTCGACGGCCAGGAGAACCAGGGAGACAAAATCGTCCTGCGCACGGATCCCTCTGTGCGCCAGGGCTGGTACCTGATCCTCATGCTCGACGGCGACGCCGACGAGTATCCGGCGGGCACCCGTGTCGGGATCAAGATGATCCTGCCCGACCGCAAGGAAGAAGTGATCAAGGCCACGGCCCTGCCCACGCCCATCCCCGACGCCAGCGAAATCTGGATTGGGCTGACCGGCGCGGAAGAACCGGCCGACGGCAAGCCGCCGGTGGCATGGATCGTCGTCATCTACGGTCCCGACGGTAAGATCTACACCCGCTACAAAAGCTACCTCTGGGAAAAGCCCGAAGAGGAAAAGGCCAAGCAGTAATTCGCCCCCGCCCATGAAGTGGACGCCGTGGCGAACCCTCCCGCCGCCCATTCCCTGGACTGCCTCCACCCTGCGCGAGCTTCTCGACGGCGGACAGGCTTTTCGCTGGACTGAAACCGGTGGCGTCTGGGAAGGACTCTGGGGCTGCCAGGTCGTCCGGCTAAGGCTGAGCGACGGGAAGCTCCAGTGGAGCGCACCAGCTCCAGCCGTTCCCGGGACCGCCGGAGCGCTTCGGCATTACCTGGCGCTCGATCCAGACTGGGATGCCGCGCTCGACGCGCTCCCCTGGCGTAGTGATGCCGTGCTCGCCCAAGCGATGCAGGCTTGGCAAGGGCTGCGCATCCTGCGCCAACCATTGGACGAAACGCTCCTCGTCTTTCTCTGCTCATCGACGAAGCAGATCGTCCAGATCAAGCAAATCTGCGCAGACCTCGCCGAGGCGCTCGGCGGCACCTTGCCCGGTGGATACCGGACACTTCCGAACTGGTCGGTCCTGCACGTCGCCGACGAGGCGACCCTGCGCGCCTGTCGCCTGGGCTACCGGGCCCGCTATATCAAAGGGACCGCTGCCGTCCTCGCTGAGCACCCCGGCTGGCTCGACGAGCTGGACGCCCTGCCCTACGCGGATGCACGCGCCCGGCTGATGACCCTGCCCGGTGTGGGGGCGAAGATCGCCGACTGCGTGCTGCTCTTCGGGGCGGGCCGACTGGAAGCTTTTCCCGTGGACACCTGGATTTTGAAGGTCATGCAACAGCGCTACGGGCTGCACGGCTGGAAACCCGAGCAGGTCGCCACCTTCGGACGCATTCACTTTGGACCCCTGGCTGGTGTAGCCCAGCAGTTCCTTTTCGCCGACGCGCGCAAGAAGTCCGCTGCAAGGCCAACCCAATAGAGCCCGACCCGCTCCAATAAAAAAGTCGCAGCATCAGGGAAAACACCGGGCGCCGGGCCCATGCTCTCCGCGATGCTGCGGCTATGTGAAAAATGGGCTTTTAGCCGAAGCGTTTAGCCGCTACGGCCAGTGACATTCTTAAGCGCCTGCATTCCCTTGAGGATGCGGAACTTGCCGCGGTTGCCCTTGGCCAGATCCTCGAAGCTCTTGACGCTGCCATTCTTCGCCTCGTCCTCGTCGGCCCCCAGGAAGAGGACCACGTTGACGGGTGGCGGGCGCTGGTCGCTGTCGCGGTAGACCTCACGCTGGACGTTGGAAACAAACTTGTCGACCTCATCAACGCTGAAGGACGGGGACGGTTTTCTCCGGACCTTCGGGTATTGCTCGGCCACGATGGAACCGATCCAGACGACCACACGTTCAGGCTGACCAGCGGCCTTGCGCTTGGCGTTTTCGTTCTTCAGCCACTCCTGGGCCTTTTTCACGGCGTCATTCCAAGCCGTTTCCTGTTCCTCGCCCCAATCCTGATCGCGGTACCATTTTTCGAGCTCGTCGCCTTTCAGGCCGCGACCGTGAAACTGCCACGAGGCCACCATCAGATTGATCGAGTCGCTGCCCTGCTCCATCGCCACCTGCAAGGCCTTGACCCAGTTGGCGGCCTTGTCCGTCATGGGCTGAATCTCCTTGTTCTCGACGCTGAGGTTGTTCTTCAGTTTCCCCTTGCTGGCAAAGTCCTTGTTGATCGGCTTGATCCACTCCTTGAACAGCTCCTTGTTCTGGCGGGTGGCCGGGAGGAGCTTGGTCGAGTACGCCTGAAGTGTACCACCGTTATAGAAAATGACGTTGAACAGCGTGCCCGAGGAGAGTTTGTCCACCATCTTGGAGATTTCATCCTTGATGATCGCGTAGGCCGGGATACCGCCCTTCTTGTCTTCGAGCATGTAATTGGAGGCGTCCACGATAAAGGTCACGCGTTCGCCCGTGGACTTGATCCCGAAGAAGTCCACCGCGGACTTGCTGAAGTCGATCCCGCCGCCGCCGATATCGTCGTCGAGGCGGCCCGCGCCGTAGTTGCCACCGACGGCCACCTTCGTATCGACGGTGGGCATGGCGACGTTCAGGTCGGGCAGGTTGACGGAAGAGACGTTGGTGACAGTGATCTTCTGTACCGGGCGTGAACTGCGCTTCTGCTGCTGCTGGAGCCGCACCTGCTGCTGGAGCCGCTGGGGCTCGATCTTTTCGGGCGGAGGCGGGGCTTCCAGCTCGGGCTCATCCGGTACGAGGGCTGTGTAAATGGTGTAACTGCCCAGGCCGATGATGGCGATGAGGTGCACGATCAGGCTGACGCCGATCACCTCGATCAGGGGCAGGTTAACTTTGCGCTTTTTTGGCTGCATGGTGGGGGCAAGTCGGGGGCTCTCGGCGGGACAGCTCAGCCGCCGCGTTCGATGAGTTCAATCTCGTAGCCTTCGGGCGCGTCGATAAAGGCGAAGCGGCCCGAGGAGCTCTTGGTCGGCCCGTCGGTAAACTCCAGACCGTGGGCCTTGATGTGCGCTTCGAAGGCGTCGAGGCTCGCGACCTCAAAGGCCAGGTGCACGAGATCGGGCTGCACCTGGACCGAACCGGCGTCCGGGTAGTAGGTGAGCTCGATCAGCTCCTCACTGCCCGGGGTCTGGAGAAACACCAGCTTGCTCCCGCGGGGGGATTCCTTGCGGTCCACTTCCTTCAGTCCGAGGACGTCTTTGTAAAAGGTGACCGTGCGCTCGAGGTCATCGACGCGCATCCGGGTGTGGAGAAGTTTTTTTACGATATCGGCCATGGCGGGTTACTCCGAGGCGAAGGAAACATACTTGATTTGGGCTGCGGCGCAAGCGTTGAGCACGTCAATGGAGCGCTGGTGCAGGGAGGCCGGGGCGGCCACGATGGTGACAGTGGTCATGATATCCGCGCGGTCAGCCGAGGTTTTCAGGCGCTTGAGCGTGTTGACCAGCTCGGGCATGGTGCGGCTGTTGACATTGTCCATGGGCGCACCGTTGAGGTAGATGTCGCCGCTGGGCAGGATGTCCACCACATGCTCGTTGGGCAGCTCAACGTCCTTGGGAGGCTTGACGTTGGCGGGCAGGCGCAGGCCGAGATCGGCCTCCTCCTGGAAGTCGGTCGTGACCATGAAGAAGGCCAGGAGCAGGAAGACCACGTCGATCATCGGCGTGAGGTCTGTCTTGTCCTCTTCGGCGAGGGAACTGGATCGTTTTCTGGCCATGATCAGGATTCCTGGAGGGTCGCGAAGATGATGTCGAAAACACCGTTTTCGGCACAGGTTCTCATGACGGTCTGGATGTACTCGTGGGGCGTATTGGCGTCCGCGCGCACGTATACGCGGAAGCCCGGGATCTCCTCGTTGTCGATGCGGATGCGCTCGGAGAGCTCGTCGATCGTGACGGGTATCACGCCGATAAAGGTATCTCCGCGCTCATCCACGGTGACTTCCAGCCGCTGGCTGTTGTCCTCCGGCACGACGGACTTGTCCGCCTCCGGCATCTCGATCTCGATCTTGTTGGTAATCTCCGCCGCCACGACCATGAAGAACACGATCAGCAGGAAGACCACGTCGATCATCGGCGTGATGTCCATCCCGTGATCGGGTGTTTCTGGGCGATGGGTTTTCATCGGGGGTCAGTTCAAGAACGCGACAGGCTTAGGAAGCGTGACGGCGGATGCCCTTCATCATGCAGTGGAAGAGGTCACCGACCTGCTTGTCCACACGGGAGGAGATCTTGCCGTAAACGTTCTTGAAGACGATGTAGAAGAACATGGCCGGCACGGCGACGATCAGGCCCGAGGCGGTCGTGATGAGCGCTTCGGAGATGTTGTCGGCCAGCAGCTGCGGCTGCCCCATCCCTTGCTGGGCGATGGCGTTAAACGCCTTGATCATACCGGAAACCGTTCCGAGCAGACCGACCATCGGGGAGAGGGTCGCCACCACGGACAGCATGTTGATCATGACAAACGGAGCGGCGAGTTCTTCGGTAGAGGACTCTTCCATGGCTTCCTTCATCGAATCGGGGTCGATGTGCTGGCCGTCGATGCGGTCCAGTCCGGAGCCGACGATGTTCGTCAGCACGGAGGGATTGTCGTCACAGATCTGACGGGCCTCGTCAAAATTCAGGCTCTCCAGGGCCGGGGCGAGCTTGGCCGCCAGGTCGGGGCGCAGGAAGGGCTTCTCGCGGATCATGAGGAGGTTATAGAAAATCAGGCCGATACCGGCGATGGACAGCAGGAGCAGCACGTACATGGCCCAGCCACCGGCCTGAAACAGGCCCCACAGGGACATACCGCTGTCGGCGGCGGCCTCGGCTTCGGCGTCGGCGGTCAGCTCCTCAGTCTGAGCGGCGGGCTCCCCGGCGGCATCCTGGGCCAGCGCGGGCAGCGGCGCGGCAAACAGCGCGGCAAAGCCCATCGAGAGCATGAGAATCATTTTTTTAAGGTCGTGCATACGAGTCAGGAGTTGTGGTTGAAAGGAAAGGTTTTGGGTGTGTTGAAAGAGTGATGATAAATTAACTGTCTTTGGGAAGTTTGGCGGCCTGTTCGCGGGCCAATTCGCCCCAGGAAGTGCTGCCGAAGAACAGCTCGATCTCGCCGTAAATTTCGCGAGCCACGGAGTTGCGGCCAATCTGCTGGTAAAGCGTACCGGAGCGGTAAAGCAGCTCGGGCGTCCACGGATAGCTGATGTCGGCGGTGACGACGCCCTGACTGATGTTGCTCATGGCTTCGTTGGTTTCGCCGGCAAGCATGGCCAGACGACCGAGGACGAGCTTTTGCAGGGAAAAGGCGCGTTCGTCCGGGTCGAGCTCACCGACCTTTTCCACGAAGAGCTCGGCGGTCTGGGCGCGCCCGGTTTCCATATTGCAGTAGGCGGTCCACAGGATGGCCTCCTTCTGCACCTTGGTGTCGGGGATATCCTGGATACGCTGGTAAAGGAAGAGGGCCTCCGAGACGTTGCCGCTGGCGCGCAGCTGGTTGGCGAAACGCATGATCTTGGGCAGGAGGCTCTCGTACTTCTTGCTCAGCGGGATGCGGTTGAGCAGCTTGAGGGCTTCCTCGGTCTTGCCCGCGTCCACCAGGCGCTCGGTCACGGTAAAGGCGTAGTCGATGTACTGCGAGTCGAGCTTGGTCAGGGGCAGGGCCTCCATCAGGGCAGCGGCCTCGTCGAGGTTGCTGCTGTTGACCAGCGCATAGGTAAAGCGATCCACGATGGGGTGGATGTTGATGTTGGTCGGCGGCACCTGCAGATAGCGCACGAGCGGGTAAACATATTCGCGCATCCCTTCGACCGCACGGTCGTAGTCACCGGCGTTGATGATATCGATCTGCTCGGCGTACTCCTTGGGCGGGGTGTAAAGGATGAGCAGCCCCGGCGTGTTCAACGGCAGGATGATTTCCGCCGGATTATTCGGATTATAGCGGAAGATCAGCTCACCCTGCTCTTCCCCCATGAGGAAGAGTTTGGTGTTGTTCCCGCCGGTCCGGTTAACGATCGGCACGGGCTGGTTGCCGTACTGCCGCAGGTAGTTCTGCCCCTGCACAGGCAGGGCCAGGGCGATGGCCGAAAGGGTCAGGGCGGTGGAGAGGAGCGTTTTCACAGGGACGACCTCGCTTGTTTGATTTTATCGGTGTAGTCCGATTCCTGGAGGGAGGGGTTGGCCAGGAACTCGTCGTAGGTGCGGCGGGCGTCATCGCGGCGGCCCATATTCTGGAGGGCCTGCCCGCTTTCGTAGTAGGCGGCGGAGGCCCACTCGGGGAAGCCGCCGTAGCCGATGTAAACCCGCTCGAAGAAGGCCTGGGCCGAGGGCCAGTCCTTTTCGTCGGCGTAGGTCAGGCCGGTTTTGTAAAGGGCTTCCGCCTGGGGAGCACCGCGCCATTCGCGCCGGGCAATCACTTCCTGGTACTTCTCGCGAGCCCCGCGCAGGTCACCCTGTTGGCGGAGGGCGTCGGCCTGGCCCATGACGGCCAGTACGATCTCCGGCGCAGCCGGGAACTGCTCCTGAGCATCACGGAAGTAGCCGATAGCCTCGTTCCACTGACCGTTCTTCATGGCGAGGTCACCCAGGGCCAAGTAGGCGTTGAGCAGGCTCTCGTGGGATTCGGGATGCTTCTCGATCACCGTCAGGTAGGCCTGGCGGGCGAGCAGCGTGTCGAAGTCTTCCGCCTTTTTCCCGATCCAGATGAGGGTCTCGGGACTGGCGTAGGCGAGGTCCTGTTCGGTGTAAATGTGTCCGCCATCAGCAGGGGCATCGAGGCGGTCCAGTGCCATGGCCAAACGCATGGCCAAGGTGCTCTCGCCGTCGGCAACGGCCTGATCATAGGTACGGCGGAGCGTGACAGCGGCCGATTCCTTCGGGAAGGCGTCGTTGGTGCGGCGGACCTGAACCAGCCACTCGTCCACCGGCGTCATGTCCTCGCGCAGACCTTCGCGGAACTCCTTCGGGTAGAAAGCCTCCTGAATGGACATCGTGATGTCCGGATTCTGCTTAAAAGTGTCGAAGAGGAACTGGCGGTCGCTGATGATCTTTTCCCGGAAGGCTGGGTCGCTTTTGAGCTTTTCCAGGAAAGCCAGCGTCTGGTCGAGCTCGGCGCGGTTCTCAGCGTACTTCTGACCGTAAACTTCGAGGATGAGGTCCACCCCGTAGGCGTTGGGGTCATTGCCGAAGCGCTTCACCCCACCGAGGTACTCGCTCAGCATGTCCTGCGGGCGGCCCTGAAGCTCGCGGGCGCGGCCCAGCTCGAAGAGTGCACCGGTGAAGTCGCCCTCCAGACGGTACTTGTCCATGTAATCCTGGAAGTTGCGGGCCATCTCGTCGTAGCGATGGTTGGCCTCCAGCAGCTTGCCCTTCTGGAAGTAGGCGTTGCGGATGAAGCTCGGGCTCGTGGTGTACTTCTCCACGTTGCTGTAATGCTTGAGCGCGCGCTCAAGGTTACCCGTGGTGGCGTAAATGTCGGCCAGGAAGTACTCAACTTCCCCGCGCAAGTTGCTCTTGGGGTACTTGTTGATGAAGCTGACGAAGTCCTTTTCAGCCTCGGCGTACTGCTCCAGGCCAAAATAACAAATGCCCCGGCGATAGAGGGAGTCTTCGGCGTAGGCACCCGTGCCGTAGTACTGGAGAATGTCGCTGAACTGCGCCACCGCATCATCATAGTCGCCCATGAAGATGTCACCGAGACCGACCCAGTAGTGGCAGCCCTCGGCCATCATGCCCTTGGGCGACTTCTTCAGATAGGCGCGGAACTGCTCGATCATGTCGCCGAAGCGCTCGAGCTTCACGTAGGTCGTGCCCATCAGGTAAATGACCTGGCTGGCGTACTGGGACTCGGGGTTCTCGGCCAGGAAGCCCTTGGCCATGTCAAAGAACTCCTCGTACTGATTCTTTTCCAGGTAGAACTGGCAGAGCTTGACGGCGATGTCGTCGGCGTACTTTTTCCACGCCTTATTGTTCACGTAGCTCTCGCCCATCCCGATGACCTCGTCCGTCAGCTTGAGCTCGCTCGCGGCACTGAAAGCGGCGTAAAGGAAATCCTGAGCGGCGGCATGGTTCGGGTACTTCTGGACCAGTTCCTTGTAGGCGAAAAAGGACTCCCACTCGCGGCCCGTCAGCAGGTAGGTGCGGGCGATGCGGACCTTCAGCTCCGGCGTGTAGTCCTGAATCTTCTTGATCGCATCGAGCTGGGCCTGGGTGTTGAGGACATTCGTTTCGAGCTCGGAGTACTGGTCTCCGCGCTGGGTACTGAGCTTGAGGAGGTCGAGCTGGCGACGCAGGTCGGCCAGGTAGCCCTCCTGCCACTCGATGATCTCGGGCACGGTGAGCACCATGCGGTACATGAGCATGGCCTCGTTGAAGCGCTGGAGCTTGGAAAGCTTATCCCCGGCCTCAAGCAGGGCGACGTTGAGCTGGAGACTGTAGCGGGCGGGCGATTCGCTGACCAGGTAGGGCAGCAGCTTCATCGTGTCCTCGAACAGCCCCTGGGCAATGTACGCCTCCATGAGGGCGGCGGCGGCCTTGGCCTGGTCGTCGGGCGTGCGGCCCTCCTGCAAGTACAGCTTGAACCACGGCAGTCCGGCGGACCAGTTTTTGGCGATGTAGTAGCTGCCGACGATCTTGCGCAGGGCCTCCTGGCGCTGGTCGGAGTTAAGCCGCAGCTCGAGCGGCGGGGTCAGCACCTGGGCGTAGACCTGCCCGGCCTCGTTGAACTTCTGCAGGCCGCGGTAGGCGTCGGCCATAGCGAGATTGGCGGTGACGGCGAATGAGCCGTTGGGGAACTCCTTGTTCAGGCGCTGAAACCACTTGATGGCTTCCTCAAGATACTTGGTGTCGTTTTCCTCGCCGTACTCGACGAGGTAGCCGACCCCGAGATAGAAATACACGCCGTTGAGGCTCTTGCGCATGTCCTCGCTTTCGCCTTCGAAGCGCTTGACCATCTCCATGAGGTACGGGCGTACGCCCAGATAGTCGCGCTGCTCGATCATGGCGCCGGTCTGCTGCTGCAGCTCGGTCAAGGTCATGCCTGTCGTGTCCACTTCCTGCCCCCAGCTGGTCAGCCGGAGACAAAAAAGAAGCGATATCAAGAGCAAGCAAGGGAGGGGTCGAATGCGGGCCTTTCGGGTCACGTTGTCAAATCGGTGGGGGGTAAAAACATTGGAAACTTAAGCCAAGGGAATTTCCCGAGACTTTGCCAGAAAAAATCTTTATGAGAAAACTATCACCTGAAAGCCGCTTTTCACGGTAAAATATATGCCCCGATGGGAACCTGCCGCAGAACCCAAGGTCAGCTTTTCCCTTTGAACAAGCGCGAACGCGCGATTTTTCACCCCCGGCGTAAACGGCACTTGTCAGGCCGGAGCCGGACGGCCAAAGTTTGCCCATCCTCCTGCACCGGTACATTTTTCGATCCGTTTTAGTGGCGACCTTCATGGCCGTCGCCATGTTCGTCTTTGTCCTCGTGGCAGGTAATGCCATCAAAGAAGTGCTCAGCCTGCTGGCCTCGGGACGGGTCGGCTGGGGCCAGTTTTTCTATATCATGGCCATCCTGATCCCGCGTGTGATCCCGTACGCGCTGCCCCTGGGCATCCTCACCGGCGTGCTGCTGGTGCTGGGCCGCCTTTCCGCACAGGGCGAAATCCTCGCCATGAAGGCCGCCGGGATCAGCCTGTGGCGCATCGCCTCGCCCATCTTTCTCATCGCCATGGGCGGGACGGCCTTCGCCGTGGCCATCGCCTTTTACTACGCGCCAATGGCCGACACCCTCTACAAGCGCACCCTCGCCAACGTCGTGCGGGAGGACCCCTTGCGTTTTTTCCAGCCGAAAACTTTCGTCAAGGAGTTCCCCGGCTTCGTTTTTTACTTCGAGGGCCGCGAGGGCCCGACCGTGAACAACCTTCGCGTCTGGCTCATCGGCGCGGACGGCAAGATGAGCCGCTACCTCCAGAGCGACACCGGGGTCATCACCTTTGACAACGAGACCGACTCGATCCGTCTGACCGTGGCGGAGGCCACCGGGGAGCTGCGCAGTGACAACGACGCTGAGGACGCCGGCAGCATCTGGACCGGTGCCTTTGACGAAAGCACCTTCAGCATCCCGCTGGACGGGCTCTTCGGGGAACGCAGCAAGGACCGCAAGCTCTCTTACATGAACCTCAACGAGCTGCTCGGGCTGCGCCGCCACATCCTCGACCACCCCGACGAGATGCCCGAGGACGCCCGCGTTATGCGCATCAACCAGATCCAGACGGCGATCCAGAAAAAAGCCGCCATGGGCGTGGCCGTGCTCTCGCTCTGCTGCATCGCGATCCCCCTGGGCATCAAGGCCAGCCGCTCCGAAACCTACGCCAACCTCGCCATCGCCCTCGGGCTGGCCCTCTCCTATTTCTTCCTGCTGGTCGTCGTCTCGTGGCTGGAAAAGCAGCCCGCCTGGCGCCCCGACCTGCTCATCTGGCTACCCAATTTGGTCTACCAAGGCTTCGGTTTTTACCTGCTCAATCGCGTCAACCAGCACTGAGCCGGAGAAAAGACGCCCAAAAGGGAGAAAATTTCCCTTGCCTTTGCCGAAAAATCCGCTTTCATCCAGCGCTTTTTCCCATGTCTGAAGAGAAATCACAGAGCAAGACTCCGCAGGGCCTCGACTTCAACGATGTCGATATCCTCAAGCGCTACGTCACCGACACCGGCAAGATCCTGCCGCGCCGCATCACTGGTCTCACGGCTCTCCAGCAGCGCCGTATCACCAAGGCCATCAAGCGCGCGCGCAACATGCTGTTGATGAAGTAACCCTCCGCCTCGCGCGGCAACGACCTGTCATGCCGACCGCGAGCATACTCGGCGAATCGGACGGTGATGTCCGCATGGCCGGACGCCTCCTGCGGGAAGGCCATCTCGTGGCCCTCCCCACCGAAACCGTATACGGACTCGCTGGCAACGCCCTGATCGAAGACACGGTCCGGCGTATTTTTTCTGTCAAGGGACGGCCCCTGATCGACCCACTGATTGTGCATGTGCATGAGTGGAAGCAGGTTGAGGAACTCTGCCCGGATATCCCTCCCCTCGCCCGCCAGTTAGCGGACGCCTTTTGGCCCGGACCTCTGACCCTGATTTTGCCCAAGGCCCCGTCCGTCAGCGATCTCCTCACCGCGGGGAACCCGACCGTCGCGGTCCGCATGCCCGCCCATCCGCTGGCCCGGCGTATCCTTCAGGCCGCCGATATCCCTGTCGCCGCCCCCAGCGCCAATCCTTTTGGCTATATCAGCCCCACCTGCGCTGCCCATGTGATGGACTCCCTCGGTGAACGCATCGAGTGGATCGTGGACGGCGGGCCCTGCCAGAAAGGCATCGAATCGACCATTGTCGATGTTTCCGGTCCCGGCGCCCTCCGGCTGCTGCGTCCCGGCCCCCTGAGCCCAGAAATCCTTTCCGCCTCCCTTGATGGAACCCCCATCGACAGCCGCCCGCCCGGCGAGACGGACAAACCCGTCGCCCCCGGCCTGCTCACACGCCACTACAGCCCGCACACGCCCCTGCTGCTCGTTTCCCACGGTGAACTCCCCCCTCGCGCCCCTGAAGGCCGCTGCGCCTGGCTGGCGATCTCCCGCGCCCACGCAGAAGCCTCCCCCTCCGGCTACGAGCGGTACTGGTTCAGTGAGACAGGCGCACTCGAGGACATCGCCCAGTCCCTTTTTGCCATGCTACGCAGCCTGGATGCACAAGGTTACGCCCGCATCTACATCGAGCGCCCGCCCGCTGACGGGCTTGGCCTCGCTCTGATCGACCGCCTCACCCGCGCCGCCGCCCGCTAAGGCGTGTCAGTTGGGCGCTTGTTATAAACATTGGGGAGCCAGCGCCCCAAATTCCTCCCGGGTTGCGCCATAGGCACCGAGGAGGGCAGCCCGCTTCCGCGCTTCCCTCAACTGCCAGCCAACCGAATTCCTGTACTTTCAATACACTCGCAGCGGGGCGGGGATTGCCAGCCTGCTAACCCCAGCACAAAAAAAGCGGCGAAGCCTTCGCTTCGCCGCTGGGTAAAAAGATAATTTTCAAGAAGGGTCAGGCCTTGTCGTCTTCGCCGGATTCCACCGAGCTGGCGATCGGCGGCGGGTTTTTGCCTTTGCGCTCCTTGGACTCGACCATGACATCCTCGCCGTCGTCGGTGTGGTAGTAATCCTGGTAGGACTTGTCGTAGTAGTTGGCGTAGTAGTAGCTCGCCACGGCCACACTGATCTGGTTGAGGATCGCACCGAAAACCGGCGTATTGGACTCGATGATACGGCGCAGGTTGGCCTTGGCTGTGCGACGCTTCACCGCGTTGAACTTGATCACGTAAATGATACCGTCAGCGTGCGGGAGGATTGTGAGCACGTCACTGACCGCGCCGATAGGCGGCGAGTCGATGATGATCCGGTCATACTGCCCACGCAGTTCGTGGAGCATCTCCTCGTAGCGCGGGCTGTTCAGAATCTGCGTCGGGTTCTTGGCCTTACCACCGGCCATGAGCACGTCGAGATTCGGGTAAAGCTCTTTCACGATAGCGTCGTCCAGGGAAACCTCGTTGTTGAAAACGTGAATAATGCCCTTGTGGTCACCTTCGATTTCGAGGGACTTGCCCACGTTCGGCATGCGCAGGTCACCGTCAACGATGAGCGTCTTCTCCCCGTGGATGGCGAAGGTCAGCGCCAAGTTCGTCGTCACGAAGGACTTACCTTCACTGGGCGAAGTACTGGTCGAAACGATTACCTTGGCATTGCGGCTGGCCTCGTTGATCTTCAGGGCCGAGTGAATGGCACGGAAGGACTCCGTCACGCGGCGATCCACATTCGCGGCCACAGCGCGGGCCTTTTCGAGAGAGTTGAGGCGCTTGATACGCGGGACGATCCCGATCAGCGGCAGGCCAACCGAGGTTTCCACGTCAAAGGCGGACTTGATGCGGTCATCCAGGAAGGCGATGACGAAGACAAAGGCCAATCCGAGGAAGACGCCCCCAAATGCACCGAGCAGAAGGTTCATGACCACGTTCGGCTTGGCCGGCATCGGGCTGGGCAGCGCACGCTCGACGATACGGGCGTTGGGCATGATCAGCGGAATGGCATTCTTTTGCTGCTCAAGCTGGTAAATGATGTTGGAAAGCACACCGACATTAACCTCCAGGTCCTGCTCCAATGATTGATAACCGACGGCCAGACGCTGGAGTTCATTAATATCGGCTTCCTTCTCGGCCAGGCGCTTCTGGGCCTGTTCGTAAGTTCTTTTGCCCTCCAGGTACTCGACGCGAATTTCCTGCACGGCCGACTGGATGGCAGATTCAAGTTCCTGCTTGGTTTGCTCGTGGCCACGCACAGCCTGCTCCAGCGCGGGCCATTTCGGACCGTAACGCTTACGCATGGAGGAGAGGTCCACCTCCTGAGTGCTTAGCTGCGACAGAAGATTACTGATACGCGTACGGCTGGAAATGAATGGCAGATCCCAGAGCTGCTTACCTTCAGCGACGTATTCCTGCACCATTTGCCAACGGCTTTCCTGCGTGTCGAGCTGCGCCTTGCTGTCCGTCACGAGCTGGTTGAGCTGAAACATCTCCTGGGCCTCGATGTTTTCGTCGGGCTTGAGTGACGTCCGGTTCGCCTTTTCGCGGTAGGCCACAAGCTTTTCACGGATCGCGTCCACCTCAGCACGCTGTTGCTCGGCACGGATACGTAGGTCTTCCACCGCGCGCATCGACGCCTCAACATTCAGGCGCACATTGTAGTTGATGAACTCGTCAGCGTAGTAATTGGCGGCCATCGCGGCCATATCGGGATCGGGGTGGAAGAAGCCGACCTGAATGAGCATGGTGGAGCGAATCCCGTCAACCACCTTGTTCTTGTACAGCATTTCCACCAGGGAGGGCTCGCGCGCAGTGAAGCGAAACTCGTTCAGGAACGGAGCCATGAACCGCTCACGGTCCTCGTCCTTGATACGGTTGGCAACCGCCTCGGCCATAGAGATCGTATTGAGGATCCCGACCTGGGTCATGAAGTCCTCCTGACTGACGATACGGTTCTCCTCGATATCCATGCTACCCAGGATGTTGGGATCGTCACGCAGCAGCTGGATTTTGGACTGGGAATAATAAATATCAGTCGTGTTGAGCGTGTACAGCAGAGTACCGACGAACACGATGAAAAACGTGACCAGAAAATGCCAGATACGCTCCCGCAGGATCAGCAGATAGTCCTTGATACCGCGCTGGGGTGTGCCCTGCTGGCCACCTCCGCCGTAGTTGGCACCACCACCGTAATTGTAGCCGTACCCGTAGTAGTAACCGCCGTAGTTGCCGCCGCCGTAGTTCGAGTAACCGGGATACCCTTGGCCGTAGCCGCTCCCATAACCGCCGTAGCCGCCGCCGTAGCCGCTGCCCGATTTTGATTTTTCGTCGCTCATACTTGCGGAGTAATTGCTGGTAAAGGGATTATATAATGCGTTCGCCGACGATCACGTGGTCTCCGTCTTTCAGCTTGATATCCGAAACCTCGGGGCTTTCCAGGATGTCATCGAAGTCCACGGTGATAACCTCGGTTTTGCCCTCTGGGTTCACGCGCCGGATCTTGATATTACCCCGGCGGGCCAGACGGGTAAGCCCTCCGGCATTGTTGATCGCCTCACTCAGGGTCAGCTCCCGTTCGGGCGGAATCGGTACCGGCCCTGGACGGCCAACCATGCCGTGGACATAGATGTAACGCTCAGTGTACTGGAGAACCAGAATCGTGACATGCGGGTTGATCAGGTAGTCACCCTTGTAGGATCTGGTGACGAGCTTCTGCGCGTCATCCACGGTCATCCCACCGATATTCAGATCGCCGATCAACGGCAGAGAGACGGTCCCGTCAGCGGAGAGACGGGTCTGCACCTGCAGCTCAGGCTCCTGGAAAACATCCACCTGGATGACGTCCATCGGCTTGAGAATGTAATTCCCCGCCACCACACCGACAGAAGAGGTCGGTGCGGAAATCGGCCCCGTCGAAGGCTGCGAGGGGGAAGCGCCGGAATCAGCGGTCCCATCCCCGGTGTAGTACCCTCCTCCCGAGTCCGACGCAGCGTCCTGAGCTGAAAGAACGGGCAGACTCAGGCACATCAACGAGAGAAAAAGGGAGACGCGCAGAGGTGAGATCATAGGAAATTCTAGGTTTTAGAAGACAATTGCGGGAAGGAACCCATAGGACCTTCCCGCAACGAAAAAGTTCAGCCCCTCGGCGAAATTAGTAGCGGATAACCGCCTGAAGATTCACAACATTGTCCTTGTAGGTAAGGCCACTGACGTTGGAACTATTCATAAAGTACGAATAACCGAGAGTCACGCTGATAATAGGATCCGGGGTCCAGGTGACGGAAGCGCCAGCGACGTAAGTGTTGTCCTCGCGACCAGCAGCAGCGGAGTTGGTCTGGTTGGTCTGATACTGCGTGTTGGTGTAGTCAAAGTCAGCCTGGGCCGAAACATAAGGGGTGATAGCGTAGCGGGCGCCCACGCCAGCCGTGATCGCATCGGTCGAGGTACCCTGAGCGCCAACGCCGAAGTCCTTGTCCACGTCGAGCAGGAGGGTTAGCTTTTCAGAGTAGGCGTAGCTGAAGCCCGAATAGAGGGAGAAACGACCGTCTCCGCTGACACCGCCCCCGTCACGGATCTGATAACCGACGTTCACGTTGGCGTCGAGCTTGGGCAGCACTTCACCAGTGATGGCCAGGTTGAGGAAATAGTCATTGTAATGGCGTGAGGGCTGGCCCGTAGTAGCCTCCGTCTGCGTGTAGCGGTAGCGGAAGCCGGGCCCGAGGCTCCACTTGGGAGTCACACGGTAGTAAAGATCAATCGGCGCATTGTAGGTGTCATAGTTGGCGTAAGCGCCCCCGAAGACCTGGTTGTTCGTATAGTCGGTACGGTGCCAGTTAAAGCCACCGGAAGCCCAGTACTTCTCGGTAAAATCGTACTGCGCAGAGGCATAGGCGTCGTAGAGGTCGCGCTTGACGAGGTTAGTAGCCGTACCAGCCACACCGGCGGTGTTGCGCGTATTCTGCTGTGTCTGCACGTAGGAGAAGCCCGCGTCGGCGGAAAGAGGGCCGTTGGCGTAGCTGCCGTCGATAAACAGGTTAGCCCGTTGGGTGTTCAGGGATTCGAAGCGGTTATAGAAGTAGAAGTCCTCGCGGAAGAGCACGCGCAGATTAGCCATGCTGTTGCGGCCCACATTCAACTCAACCCCAGGTCCGAAAATAAAGAGAACATCGTCTGTTGCGGTAGGCTGGCTGAAGACGTTAGACTGATAGCGACCCGCGACGAGTCCATTAAAAAAGACGTCAACAGTGTCAGCGACGGTGACCAGCGGCGCAGCTTGAGCGAGCGTACCACCCGCCAATAGGGCGGCAACTCCGATGGCGGCTGAGAGAGTAGATTTTTTATTCATAGACGGTTTGCAGCAGGTGGTGTGAATGAGTTTGTGAACAGCTAGTGTACCCGTCAGGTTGTAGGAAACCCTGTAACAAAGCAAGACTAACTCTAGCTGAAATATGACATTAGGTTGATTCGGGTTTGCCAGAAGACCTATTCCTAGTCAAGCGAGTTCTACCCCCGGCTCTGGCAGAGAAAAACCCTAATTTATGGTCCAGGGCCGAAAAAACCGCATTGATTTTCATGAAACGTTATCAAATATGACCTGTCCCCATATCTGATCACTCTTATTCCCGCCCAAGATAGTCCCCCTGTTCTCCCGATCCCGCCATGGCCAAACAAACGACCAGACCCGACAGTAAAAACAATCGCAAAACCATTCTCCTCGGTTTCGCCCAGCGGCAGCGTGGCCCCAGCGGCAAGTGGCGCATCCGCTTTCTGTGGGGGCGGATCTTTGGCACGCTGGCCCTGCTCGCCGTAATGGCCTACCTGGCAGGGGCCACAGCCATCTATTTTTATTTCAAAGAGCGCAAGGGCTACAAGGAGGTTTCCTACATGCGGGTCATGACCCTTCCCTTCAATATGGAAAATTTCCAGCGCCAGCGCGGGGACTACGAGATCGAGCAGGCCAAAAAATACCTTCAGGAGAACGACATTCGCCAGGCCTATTTCTACCTGCGGTCCGGCGTGGCCCACAATCCCTCCAACCTCGAAGGACGGACCATCCTCAGCGAGTTTAGCCTGCTGGCCAAGCGCCAGCCCGAAGAGGCCATCAGCCTCATGCGTGGCGGCATCCCCTACGCCGGCAACGACAAAGACTACCTCAAGCGCTACGTCCAGCTCCTCCTGCGCTACCAGCAGGACCAGGAGGTCATGGAAGTCGCCGACAGCCTGCTGGACAAGCAGCCCGACCCCGAAATCGAGCACCTGCTCGCCTTGGCTGCCGCCACCGCCCACTATTACCGGGGCGACTTTGACCAGGCCGAGGACTATATCCGCGAGTACGACCTCGACGACGATCTGGAGGGCACCCTCCTCTCCGCCCGCATCAGCTGGGACCGTGGCCAGCAGCAAGCCGCCATTTCCAAACTCGAGACCTCCATCGGCAAGTATCCCAACGACGAGCCGGTCTATGCCCTGCTGAGCCGCTTCTACCGCGACATGGGCGAGCACTCCAAGGCCCGCCAGTACGCCGTTTTGCGCAACATCAACGCCCCCCTGAGCGTCACCCCCCGCATCGACCTGCTCTATAGCCTCGACAACACCGATGACAGCGAACGCGCCGACCGCGAGGCCGAGGCCATCCTGCACCAGTTCGGTCAGGACGAGAAGGCCCTTATCGCCCTGGCCAACTACGCCACCGACTCCGGCCGGGTGGACTTGGCCCGCCGCATTTACGAAGCGGCCCTCGAAAACGACTTCAACATCGCCCCCTTCGCCCTCCTGCTAGTCGAAGCCCACATCACCAGCGGCGACTACCAGGGCGCGATCGACTTCACCGAGGAGCTAGCCAAGGAAAAGCCCGAGTGGATGGAGCGCAACATGGGAGTGTTCAACAGCCTGCGCGCCGTCGCCTACCACGGCGTAGGCAACAAGGACTACAGCGACATTTACCTGGAGCAGTTCCTCAAGCAGAGCAATGTCCGCGTGGACACCCTGATCGCCGTTTCCCGCCGCTTCATCGATCTCGGGGGCAAGGAGCAGGCCCGCAAAATCCTGATCAAGGCCATCCAGGACAACGCCGACAACCAGGCCGCCCTCTCCCGCCTGATCGAGCTGGAGATCGACATGGGCAACTCCGCCCAGCTCGGCACCTACCTGAAAAAGCTCCTGCAAATGCGCCGCCCCTCCTCTGAACTGCTGATCAAAGCCTATCGCAGCCTCGGCAGCGACCGCTTCATCTTCACGCAGGACCGCGAGACCCTCCTCATCGAGCTGGACACCATCATCCACCCCGAAAAACAACAGCCCAGCTGACTCCTGCCGGAGCAGCATAGAAGGGACAAGCCCCTGCGGATCCAACAAGGCTACCCCGCACGCTGTGGGTTGGGCCTACCCTTTACACCCAGCCCTGACGTTTTCCGTCCGTCACGTCTGCGATGATTTACATCCCCGCTTATTCCATCTTTAAGCAACGGAAACGATAAAATCCGTAAGATTTTTGACCGGCTATTTTTTAACAGGGAGGCCGGAAAGAGCGGAAGGAAGACCGATTGGCTCATACTCCCGCCCTTTCCGGCCTTCCTGTTAAATACCCGATGTTATCCGGCCTGTTTGAAGAGGTATTGTGTTATTCCTCGTCTTCGTCATCGGAACGCACGCGCACGGTGGCCGAGAGGATGCGTTTTTCATCGACTTCGAGGATGGTCACTGCCAGCGGCGGCTCGTCGAGGGTAAAGCTCTCACCCGCATCGGGCATGCGGCCCAGCTCGTCGGTAATCCATCCGCCAAAGGTCGCGGCTTCGGTGTCGCCGACATTGATCTCCAGCGCCTCCTCCAGGTCGTGCAGCGGGGTAAGTCCGTCCACGTGAAAGGCTTCCTTACCCATCGGGCGGACCATGGCCGCCTCGGTGATGTCGAACTCGTCCTGAATGTCTCCCACGAGTACCTCCAGAATGCCCTCCAGCGTGATCAGCCCGAGGGTGCCGCCGAACTCGTCCTTGACCACGGCCATGTGGAACTTCTGCTGAAGCATGGTCTCCATGGCTTTTTCCAGCGGATCGGCCTCGTCGAAGCTGAGGATGTTGCGCCGGATGCGCATCAGGTCCGAGACCTGCCCCTTGCGGCGGAAAATGTCCTTGATGTGGATCAACCCGAGGCAGTGGTCGAGGTCCTCCTCGCACAGCGGGAAGCGCGTGTGGCCGCTCTCGCGGGCCATGGCGAGATTCTCATCCACAGGCAGCGTGATGTCCATGTACTTGACCTGGTTGCGCGGCAGAAGCACGTCCGAGACTTCCAGGTCGCGGATGCGCAGGGCGTTGCGCAGGAGGTTGCGGATGCGCGGGCTCAGGCTGATGTCTTCCTCGCCCAGGGCGCGGATCTGCACCTCGTAGTCGAGCACGTTGAAGTCCTCCCGCAGCTTGAGCTGGAAGGGCTGGAGAATGAGCCCGGCGATCCTGCGCAGTATCCGGGACCACGGCGTCACCAGTGTGATAAAGCCCAGAATGAACCAGGAGGAGAAGCGGAGCGAGTCGCGCGGGTAGGCCAACGCGATCCCGCGCGGCACCAGAAAGCCAAAAATGCTCGTGAGCGAGACCGTCAGCACAAAGGTGAAAAAGACCAGCAGCGTCTTGCCCGGCTGGGTAGAGAACCACTCGATGCTGCCGATGAGGAAAAAGATCGTCGGCACCAGCACGAGGCCGAGCCCGACCGTGGTCACGAGCACGCCAAAGCGCAGCACCTGGGCGATCTGGCCGCCGCGGTCCAGCAGGCGAGCCACCCGGCGGCTCTGCCGCAGGCGCTCCATCTCCTCGTCGTCGAGCAGGCTGTAGCGCACCTTGACCATGCTGATCTCACAAACGACCAGCATCGCGTTGATAAACAGCAGCAGAAGGAGGGAAACTCCGTAGAGGACAAAGTCAAAGGCGGTCAGATTCACCGTCGCTCTTTCTCCCCTTTCAGCGATACGGCCTGGTCGCCCGCCAGAATGTCTTCCAGCGCCTCCAGCAGCCTGTGATTTTCCGCTTCGGTGCCCACGGTCACCCGCAGGTACTGCGAGAGCCCGTAGCCGTGCAGCGGACGCACGATGATCCCGCGCGCCTCCAGCAGTTCAAAAACCTTCCGCGAATCGGCCACCTCCATGAGCAGGAAGTTCGCCTGACTCGGCGGGCAACCCAGTCCGAGGCGCTTGAAGCCCTCGCTGAGCTGCTTGAGCCCGGCGCGGTTGCTCTCGCGCGAGCGCGTGACAAACTCATGGTCGTCGAGCGCGGCGAGGGCGGCGGCCTGGCCGATGCCCGTGCTGTTAAAGGGCTGACGGACCTGGTTGAGGAGCTGGATCAGCTCCGGGTCGCCATAGCCGTAGCCCACGCGCAACGAGGCCAGCCCGTAGATTTTGGAAAACGTGCGCGTACAGAAGACCTTGTGCCCCTCCGCGATGAGCGGGCGCAGGTCGGCGGGATGGTCGAGGTACTCGGCGTAGGCCTCGTCGAAGCAGAACACGACATGCTCGGGCAGCCCGCGGATGAACGCCTTCAGGTCGTCCGGATCGGTCACGGTGCCGGTCGGGTTGTTCGGGCTGGGCAGGAAAATGAGCTTCGTGCGGTCGGTCACGGCGTCGGCCATGGCGTCGAGGTCGTGCGCCAGATTCGGCATGGGCACGGAGACCGGCTTGCCCCCGAACAGGAGCGCGGCCAGCTTGTACACGATAAAGGCGTACTCGCCGAAAATCACCTCGTCGCCGGGGCCCACCAGGGCCTGCGCGAGCAGGACCATGACCTCGTTCGAGCCGGTGCCGACGAAGATCTGCTCCGGCTTGAGCCCGCGCACGGCGGCCAGCTTTTCGCGCAACGCGATGGCGCCGCCGTCCGGGTACAGGTGGGCGTGCCGCATGGCTTGGGCAGCCGCATCGACCGCCTTGGGCGAAGGGCCCAGGGCGTTTTCGTTGGAGGCGAGCTTGAGCACGCCGTTGGGGTCGAGGCCGAATTCGCGCGCCACGTCCTCAATCGGCCGCCCCGGCTCATAAACCGGCAGGGAGAGCACTCCCGGCCTGACCAAGTCCCGGTATTTCATTTGAAAAAGACCCCTTAGGCTGTCATAACACCTCCTCCTTGCAATCCTATAATAGTACCCAGCATACGCCACACCAACCCGGACCAGGATAAACAAAGGGCGCGAGAATCGTCCGCTTGTTATATAAAACACCTCCCGACCGCAGCACCGACCACCCACTGCCGGATGCAGGCGCTCAACCCTTTTATCCCTCAACCCGCCCCCCTTTGATGAAAATCGCCCTCACCGGAGCCTCCGGCCTCGCCGGTCACCACATCGCCCGCGCCGCCCTGGCCCGCGGCCACGAAATCCACGCCTTTATCCACAGCCGCGAGCCCGGCCTGCAAGGCCTGGAGCTGCACAAGCTCGACCTTTCCGAGCCCGAGAACGCTGTCGGCCCGCTGCTGGAGCTTTTTCCGGACGTGATTATCCACGCCGCCGCCGTCTCCAGCCCCGCCGACTGCGACGCCGACCCCGCCCGCGCCGAAAAGCTCAACGTCGCCCTGCCCCGCCGACTCGCGCAGGTCGCCCACCACCTCGGCTGCCGCCTCATCCACCTGTCCACGGACATGGTCTTCGACGGGCAGCAGGGCTCCCCCTACCGCTCGACCGACCTCCCCAACCCGGTCGGCCTCTACGGCCAGCTCAAGCTCCTGGCCGAGCGCGAAGTGCTCGAACACGGCGTGGACGAGGCCACCGTCCTGCGCATCCCCATCCTCACCGGCAACAGCCCCTCCGGCGCCCGCTCCGTCCACGAAAAACTCTTCCACGCCTGGGCCGCGGGCGAGCGCCCCACCCTTTTCACCGACGAAATCCGCCAGCCCCTCTCCGCCGCCAACCTCGGCGAACTCGTCACCGAGCTGTGCGAACGGCGCAACCTGCACGGCATCTTCCACTGGGCCGGGAACGAAACCGTCACCCGCCACGAAATGGGCCTGCGCATCCTGAAACGCTTCGGCCTGCCCGAAGACCTCATCGAAGCCGCCACCTGCGAAGGCACCCGCCGCCCCGCCGACCTGCGCTTCGAGCTGGCCCCGCTCGTGGGCAAGCTCAAGACCGTCCCGATCTCCTACGAGTTCCAGCTCGATGAGATGGAAGTCCCCCCCGCCTGCCGCCCCTGGTACGAACAAGCCAGCGGCCGCTCCGCCGCCCCCGTACGGCTCAAGAAGGGCGTGGATTTTTAGCTGAGCGTCCTTTCGTCTCCGCAATCGCTAGCGAACCGGCTCGTCGATAATAAAATGCGCGTAATCTACATCAACCAAGCCGTCCTTCCCCACGATTTCGGGATTCGCAGCCTCGGATATTCTGACTCTCACATACTGAAAATCTCGGCTCTCAAGTTCTGACCAGTCAAAGAAATCCAGGTAGGTCAAATCCACATCCGAAGACCCCACGCTCACCGACTTCCACTGTCCATTCCCGGCAAGTCCACTCACCAGCAATTCAGCTTTATCTACACCACGAAAAGAAACCTTGATAAAATCGAGAGGCTCCAGGTACGGATAAGCGACTTCCCGCGGATCCCGGCTTACCTGTTCTCGCCCGATGGGTACTAACACCTGCCCATAGAACAGCAACCATGCAATGCTGGCAAAACGATCCCGCTTGTCCCACTCTTGGCATGAATACGACGGATGCGGAACTGCGTAAGAGTTATTCCAAAGGCACCTGACACACTCCCTGTATCCCATAATTTGCTGACTGACATCCGTACCCATGAAACGGTTATAATTAATATTCTCATTTCTAGCCAAGTTAATTTCACTCCGTGCACATCCTGCCCACACGCACCGCCAGGTCCGCCGCCAACATGGCCACGGACCTGATGCTGCTGGAGTCGTATCCAAAACCGGATACGCCGCGTTTGCGGCACTACGGATGGAGTGGCCCGGCGTGGAGCTTCGGGCTGTCGCAGACATTTAACGAAACCCACGAGCGCATTTTGGCTCTGCCCTGTGAACTGGTGCGCCGCCCCACCGGCGGCGGGCTCGTGGACCATCTCGACGACTGGACCTACGCGCTCGTCGTCCCACCGGGGGCGCGCGGCTACCGCGACGGCCCCGCCGCGCTCTACCGGCTCGTCCACGAGCAGATCGCCGCCGCCTTCGCCGCGCAGGGGCTGGCCAGTGTATTGCACGCAGTCAAAAGCACCGACGGCCTGCACGCGGTTTGCTTCGAGCAGCCGGAGCAGTACGACCTCACCCTGCCCGGCGGCGCGAAAATCGCCGGGGCCGCCCAGAAGCGCACCCGCGACGGCCTGCTCGTGCAGGGCAGTATCACCCGGCGCCTCCCCGTATCCATAAACTGGATACAGTTCGCCGACGATTTCGCCGTCGGGTTGTCACAACTTTTCGGTACATCTCCCGCCCCCGCCCCCGGGCCCGCCTGGGACGAGCAACGCCTCGCCCGCGAGACCGCCCGCTTCGCCTCCGAGGCGTGGAACAAAAAACGGCGACACGTGCTCGACGTTTAATCCGATTGAGGGATTTCGCCGCAGGGCACGCCCTTCACCCTAGATGCTTCGTATCTGAATGGGGCTACGCCCCATATAGGCAGGAACCATTCCTCCCAATAAAGGTGGCGACCCAGTTTTGATGTCTTCGCTCAGCGATTACTGAAAATGAGCGACGCTCATTTTCAGTAATCGCTGACACGATGCGCCAGCATCGAAAGTGCAGGCTGTGCCTGCTGCGGGTCTGGGCTGCAGCCCAGGAAAAAAAACACACCCTCTCACTGGCCGTCCTCTACCCCAGCCGGAGGACGGCGACGTTCTCGATGTGGCGGGTCTGGGGGAAGAGGTCGAAGGGCTGGACCTCCTCCAGCGTGTAGCCGCCGGCGAGGAGCATTTTCAGGTCGCGGGCCTGGGTGGCCGGGTCGCAGGAGACATAGACAACGCGGCGTGGACCGAGCGCGAGGAGCTGGCGGATGAACGCCTCGTCGCACCCGGCGCGGGGCGGGTCGATGACCATGGCGGTCTCGTCGCCGGGAAAGTCGATCTCGGAGAAAATCGACTGCGCCTCGCCGATGAGAAACTCGGCGTTGGTAATGCCATTAATGGCGGCGTTGGCGTTGGCCCACTTCACGGCGCTGGCGTTGACCTCGACCCCGGCTACGCGCTCGAAGCGCCGCGCCCCGCACAGGGCGAAAACGCCGACCCCGCAGTACGCGTCCACCAGGTAGCGCACGCCGTCCACGCAGGCATGCTCCATCACGTAGTCCACCAGCTCGGGCAGGATGAACGGGTTGTTCTGGAAAAAATCGCCCGCCAAAAACTGGAACACGACCGGCCCGATTTTTTCGGTGACGGAGGCGTTGTTATCCGTGGTCACGCCCTCCAGCGTGTGACGCAGCAGGAGCGTGCCGCCCTTTTTCAGCTTGGCAGCACGGGCGCGGATACGCTGACGCTCGGCGGGCAGGGCGTCGTTGATCGCCTCGGTGGCGATGGGGCACGCGGACACATCGACGATGCGGTTGCGCTGCCCCTGGTGCAGGAAGCCGATGGGCAGCTCGCGCGGTTGCTCCGGGGCTTCCGCGCCGGGCTTGGGCTTGAAAAGCTTCGGGTAGTGCGGGGTGAGTTTCGAGCGGTAATGATACTCGCGCGGGGAGCCGTGGGTTGGGTTGACCGGGTGGGTGATCCCGGCCAGGCGCACGAGCAGTTCGCCGACTTGCTGGCGCTTCCACTCGCGCTGCGCCGGGTAGCTCATGTGCTGGTACTGGCAGCCGCCGCACGTCCCAAACAACGGGCAGCGCGGTTGCACGCGCTCGGGCGAGGGCTCGACGATCTCCAGCAGGTCGGCGTCGGAGTGCTGCTTGTGGTTGCGGTAGATGCGCACGCGCACAAGCTCGCCCGGCAGCGCAAAGGGCACCATCACGACCCAGCCGTCCACGCGACCGAGCCCGGCCCCGAGGTTGGTCAGCGTGTCCACGCGCAGCTCCAGCTCCTCGTGATAGGCGAAGGGCTCGGGCTTGAAATTTTTCGGGGCCTGCGGCGAAGTCATAACAGTCAAAGCCCGGCACTATCCGCCCCGCCGCCCCGCTCGTCAAAGCAAATGCAGCAGGACCGAGTCCTGCACCTGTGATCCTACGGATCACTGATGCCGTCGCCAACGCGACGGCATGGACAACGGAAGCGAACGCCAACCCAATCCAATTTCGCATGCCCCCTCCATCCAGCGTGCGTAAACAAGCATTGCATACCCCAAAGACCGCCACTCCATTCACGATAAAGGGCTCGGGCAATTGAAGTACTCTTGAGTAAAATCTGGACCCACTCCTATCGCTACGCCAAATTACCGGCATCCGTCATTTTTCGACGCTTTCAACCACCATGCCCGTGACCGACATCACCTCGCGCCAGAACCCCCGGCTCAAACAGACCATGCGCCTGCACGAGCGCAAGGGCCGCGCCGCCACCGGCCAGTTCATCGTCGAGGGGCGGCTGGAGCTGGCCCGCGCCCTGGAGGCCGGGCTCGCCTGCGACGAGTGCTGGCAGTGCCCCGAGTACGCCGGGTACGACGCCGCGCTCTCCGGGCAGCTCGCCGGGGCAGCCACTGAGACCTTCCGCGTGCCGCGGGCGGTCTTTGAAAAGCTCTCCGGGCGCGAAGGCTCCGACGGGCTCGCGGCGGTCTTTCACGCGCCCGCCGCCAACCTCGAGTCACTCACCCTCGGGCCCACGCCACTCATCGTCGTGCTCGAAGGCGTGGAAAAGCCCGGCAACCTCGGCGCGATCATCCGCAGCGCGGAAATCGCCGGAGCCGGGGCGGTCATCGTCAGCGGCGGCGCCGACCTGTACAACCCGCACGTCATCCGCAACTCGCGCGGGCTCGTCTTCACCTTTCCCGTGCTGGCGATGGAGCCCGCCGACGCGCTCGCCTGGCTGCGCGGGCACGACATCCAGCTCTACGCCACCACCCCGGCGGCCACCCTCCCCCACTGGAGCGCCGACCTCGCCGCCCCCTGCGCCCTGCTCATGGGCAGCGAGGCCGACGGGCTGAGCGAGTTTTGGCTAAAGCAGGCCGACGCGTGTATCCAGATTCCACTACAAGGGCACGGCGACTCGCTCAACGTCTCCGTCAGCGCCGCCGTCGTCCTCTTCGAAGCCGTCCGCCAACGCCAGGCAGGGCGCAGCCCTGCACCCTAGATGCTTCGCATCTGGATGCCTTTGCCTGGAGCAATGGCATGGACGGGTGTTTCGTGTGCGCAGGATAAGCGTATGCCGCTAGGTGCGGTGAGAAAAGTATTGAAAAATAACTACACCAGAGCGGACACATCGATGGGTCTCCGCGCACAGCCTGCTGAACGGACCCGAAAAAATACCGAACCGGGAGATCCTTCGACTCGCTGCGCTCGCTCAGGATGACAACGGTGTTTTTCTGCCGTTCTCTCAAGACACAAGCCGTCCCCATTCAAAGCGTGTGTACGTCTCACCACCTCCGTGCACTCTGAGCCTACTCCGTGGTCTCTGTGACCAGCCCAAGAACCTACCGGTTCTTCCAGTCCGCGATCAGTCCCTCCAGTCCCTCCTCGGTCGAGACTTCGGGGGTATAGCCGAGGTCGCGGCGGGCGGCAGAGATGTCGAACCAGTGGTCCTTGGACAACTCGACCGCGACGAAGCGCGTCATGGCCGGTTCGCCGGGCAGGCGGAAGTTTTTGTAAATCCACTCCAGGGCGCGGCCTGCGCGGTACGCGGTCTTGGCGGTGATGGAGCGCTTGACGACGGGCTCACCGAGGCGCTCCAGCAACTGGTTGATCCAGTCCCAGAGGACGACAGGCTCGCCCTGCGAAAGGAAGTACGCCTGCCCGGCGGCGGTGCCGGACTCGAGCGCGTCAAGCGCGAGCACGTGGGCGAGGGCGGCATTTTTCACGTGGGTGATGTCCACGCGATTCTGGCCGTCGCCGACGATACGCAGGCGGTTCCGGCGGGCGCGGTCCACCAAGCGGGGGACGATGTGCGGGTCGCCCACGCCCCAGATCAGGTGCGGGCGCAGGGCGCAGGTGCGCAGGCCGTCGCGCCCGTTGGCGGCGAGCACTTCCTGCTCGGCCTGGGCCTTGGTCTCAGGGTAGGGGCAGAGCCAGTTTTTCCCGTAGGGCAGGGACTCGTCCGCACCGTTGAAAGCTTCCCCGGAAAAAACCACGCTGGGCGTGCTGGTATAGACGAGGCGCTTGACGCCGTGGCGGGCGCAGGCGGAGAGCACATGGCGCGTGCCCAGCACGTTGGCGTTAAAGTACTCCTCGCGCGGCCCCCAGACCCCGGCCTTGGCGGCGACATGGAAGACCGCCTGTGTCCCGGCGACGGCGCGGTCCACGGCGGCGGCCTCGGCGATGTCGCCCCGGACGACCTCGACCCCGCGTTTTTCCAGCTCCGGCTGGGGTGAGCGGCCGAGGATGCGCACGTCCATGCCGCGCGCGAGCAGCCGCTCGACCACATGGCGGCCAAGAAAGCCGCCCCCGCCCGTGACCAGTACCTTCATGGGGGCGACGCTGAGGGAGTGCGGGCTTGCTTGCCAACCTTTTTTCCAAAGCATGGAGGGGATATGAAGGATGCCGCCGTCCGCCCCCTGCCCCGCTGGCCGTTCGCGCTGGCGGTGGCCGTGCTCGCGCTGCTGCCGCTGCTCCCGGCACTGGGCAACGGCTTTGTCTCGGACGACCTGCTCAACCTCACACAAAACGAACACTTCCGCGGGCTCGACGGCGAACACCTGCGCTGGATGGCGACCAGCGCCCACGCCGGGCACTACCAGCCGCTGACCTGGCTGACCTACGCGTTCAACTACCTCGCCGACGGCCTTAACCCGCGCGGCTACATCGGCGTGAACCTCCTCCTCCACGCCGCCAACGCCGCCCTGGTCTTTCTGCTGTTCACGCGGCTGCTCCCCGCCGACACGCACGAGCGCCGCCGTCTGGCCTGGGCCGCGCTCGGGGCGCTCTTTTACACGCTGCACCCGCTGCGGGTCGAGTCCGCCGTCTGGGCGACCGAACGGCGCGACGTGCTCTCGCTGTTCTTTCTCCTGCTAAGCCTGCTGGCCTGGCTCCGGGCCCAGCAAGGACCGGGGGCGCAAGGAGCCGGAGCGCTGGGGACGCGGGGGCGGGGCCTGTTTTACGCGCTGAGCTTGCTCGCCTTTGCGCTCTCGCTTCTGTCCAAGGCGTGGGGGATCGTTTACCCCGCCGTGCTGCTCATCCTGTGCGTATGTCCGCTGCGGCGGCGCGACTGGGGAAAGGTGGTCGCGGGGCTACTGCCCTTCGCGGCGCTGGCGGGGCTTTTCGCGGTCCTCGCCTCCTGGGCGCAATCGGAGGAGGCGATGGCCTCGCTCGCCGCTCACGGCTTGGACGACCGCCTCGTGCAGGCGGCGTGGGCACCCGCCTTTTACCTGGGGAAAACCCTGCTCCCGGTGAACCTCTCGCCGCTGTACCTGATCCGGTACGACTTCAGTCCGTGGGCGACGAACATGCTGCTGGGCGCGGCGGTCACGCTGGCCATCACGGTTATGCTCATCGTGAAACGCAAGCGGTACCCCGCCCTGCTGGCCGGGTGGCTGGTTTTTCTGGTCATTCTCGCGCCCGTCTCCGGGCTGGTCCAGAGCGGCTCGCAACTGGCGGCCGACCGCTACACCTATGTGGCGGGGATCGTCCCGGCGCTGGCGCTGGCGGCGGCGGGGCTATGGGCGGGGCGACGCTGGCCGCAACAGGCCCGGCTCCACGCCGTGCTCATGGTCGTTGTCGTGGCGCTGCTGGCGATGGCCACGACCCGTCAGTGCGGCGTATGGGAAAACGCGGGCACCCTTTGGACGCAGGCCATCGAAGCCGACGGGACGAACTACGTCGCGTACTTTAACCGGGCCGAGAGCGGTCACCCGCCCCAGGCCATGCAGGCCAGACTCGACGATCTCGACCAAGCCATATCCCTCGATCCCCGCTACGCCAAGGCCTACTCGCTCCGGGCCCAGGTTTATCTCGACACCGGGCGGCCCACCGAGGCCCGTGCCGACATCGAGCAGGCCCTCGCGCTCAACCCCGCGCTCGCCCAGCCCTATAACAACCGGGGCATCCTGCGCCTGAACGCGGGCGACAACGCCGGGGCTCGGGCGGACTTTACCGCCGCGCTCGAGCGCGACCCCACCCTGTACGAAGCCTACGTCAACCGCGGCCTGCTCTATCAACGCGAGGGCAAGACCACCGCCGCGCTCGCCGATTACGACGACGCGCTCGCGCTCAAGCCCGATGTGTGGCAAGTCTATTTCAACCGTGGCCTGCTCCGCGCCGACAGCGGCCAGCCCGAGGCCGCGGTGGAGGATTTTTCCCGCGTCATAGAACTGAACCCGGACTTCGCCCAGGCCTACCGCCAGCGAGCCGCCCTTTACCGCAAGCTCGGCCAGTCCCTCGCCGCCCAGGCCGACCTCGCAGCCGCCTCCCGGCTCAGCGGGAAGGCTCAATAAGAGGGTCACGAAGGACACAAAGAAGACACGAAGCGCACAAAGGTGAGTAAGTAGATCGCGTCACTTCCCTCTTCTTATCTCCGTGTACTCCGTACGCTCTGTGTAAAATCCATTTCCTCACACAGAAGACACGGAGGGCACAGAGAATTTCATGGCATGCCCATCACTGTTGTTTTTCTACCGCCTACGACGCTAGTGGACCTGATGAAACGCCTGGCGCTGGCGATTAGGTACGCCCCGCCTGTCGAGTGAATTTTTTCGCCAGGGCCAGGCGGTGGATTTTGGCGTTGTGGCGGACATCGACGGGGAAGCGCTGCTCGAAGAAAACGCGACGGACCGACGCGGTCACCGGGTGGGCGGCGGCGAGGGCGAGCATGGCTTTTTCAAAGGGGGCACGAGCTCTGGGGGTGGCTGGAAATTTGCCCGGCTCGGGCTCGATGACGATAGCCGGGGTCTGGTGGCCGGGCTCGCCCAGGCCGATGAGAGCGCTGCGGGCCACGTCCGGGTGCTGGTTAAAAATCGCCTCGACGCAGTCGGTGTAAAGGTCGCCGGCGGCGGTGCGCACGCGCTCGGCCTTGCGCCCGCAGAACCACAGCCGTCCGCGTTCGTCGAGGTAGCCGAGATCGCCCATGCGGTGCCAGATTTTGGAGGGATCGTCGGGGTCGGCCAGCTTGGCGGCAGCAGTGGCATCGGGGCGGGCCTCGTAGCTCTTAGTCACGGTGGGGCCGGAGACGGTGATCTCCCCGATCTGCCCGGCGGGCAAGAGGAGGTCCGGGGTGAGGGTCTTGAGCGGGCTGTCCGTCAGCCGGATAATCCGGGCCTGCATTTCCGGGAAAACCGCGCCCACGCAGGTGCCGCGTCCCTCATCGGTCAGAGGCTGGGTCTCCTCCAGCACTTCGCGTCCGCTGATGGTGGCGACGGGGAGCGCCTCGGTCGCGCCATAGGGGGTATTGATCTCCCCGGCGGGCAGGAGGGGCTTGAGGCGGCGGATGAGGCCGGGCGGGACGGGGGCTCCGGCCATCTGGATGCGCCGGATGGACGGCAGGGTCTTGCCCTCGCGTTCGCAGTAGCGGGCGATGAGGTTCCACAGAGCGGGCGAGCCGAAGCTGTTCGTGACCCCGGCCTTGTGGATGGCCTCGACGATCTTGGCGGGGTCGGCGGCGGCGGGGCGGGCGGGGTCCATCTCGGGAACCACGGTGGTCATCCCGAGGGCCGGGTTAAACAGCGCGAAAACCGGCAGCAGGGTCAGGTCCACCTCGCCGGGCTCGACGCGGTAACGCTCCCTCAGCAGGCGCACCTGTGCCTCGAACATCCCGTGCTCGTAGCGCACGCCCTTGGCCGGGCCGGTGGAGCCGGAGGTAAAGAGGATCGCCGCGAGGTCCGAAGGGCGCGCGACAGCGAGGTCGTCCGGGGCGGTTTCCGCCGCCACGAGCGAATCAGCTGCGCAGGCCGGGAGGGTTTTCCCCTCGGTCACACCGGCCAACATACGCCGCCAGCGGGCGGAGCCAACCGTGAGCTTATGGCGGAAGCGATACCCCCGCAGCAGCAGGGGCGAGAGCCAGGTGGCCGCGGGGATGCCCACGAGAGCCTCGGGGCGGCTCTGGCGCACACAGGCGCGGAAGTGCCCCCAGCCCATGCCGGGGTCGATCACCACGGGGACGGCCCCGAGCTTGAACAGGGCGAAGACGGTAACGATCAGGTCGAAGCCCGGCTTGACCATGAGCAACACCCGGGTACCCCGCGTGATACCCTGTTCACGGCAGCAAAGGACGGCTGCGCTGGCACAGGCTTCCAGCCTGCGGAAAGAAACCGCCTCAAAAGACAACTCGCCGTCACGGCGGCGAGGGAGTTTGACCGCGGGTGAATCCGGATCAGCCTCTGCGGCCAGGGTCAGATAGCGGGCGACATTGGCGTTGCCGACAGCCATCGGAGAAATCCCTGCCCGGTGACCAGGCCGGGATTAATAGTCGGCGATGACGATCGTGCCCCAGAGGAGGCTCAGATTGTCGCCGGAAATGTTCTTGCGCGGGTACAGCTCGTAGGTGTGGGCGTTGACGTTGTCGTCCAGGAGCTTCTTGTAGGAAGCGGGCTCGTAGCTGATGAGGCCGGCGGCGTCAAAATCCTGATTTGCACGGACATAGGCGGGGTGGACGCCCTCCGGCACATTGCTGCAACCAGCGAAAACCAACGCAGCAAGGGCGGAAAGACCAACGAGGAGGGAAGTAGAAGACTTTTTCATGAACTTAGTGTGAAGGGTCAGTTGACGTGAATTTAGGTAACACTTCAAGGATAAATTTTCCTACCGTTTTGCACCGAATAAATCAATTTCCACTGCGGGCCTGACCGGCGGGAGCCATGGCACTGCGGATCACCCAGCTGATCTGCTGAATCGTGTAGGGTTTCTGGATGGTGGCGAGAAAACCGTACTCTGCCGGGTTGAGGAGAACAGGGTTGTTCGTGTAGCCGCTGGTGACGATACACTTGAGGTGCGGGTAGCGCGGGCGCAAGCGCTCGACCAGCTCGCGTGCCCCGAGCCCGCCGGGCACGGTCAGGTCGGCGATGATCACGTCGTAAGGGTTTTCCCACGACTCGGCCTCCTCGAAGAGCCGGATCGCCTCGTCCCCGTCGGAGGCGAAGGCCACCTCGTAGCCCAGGTGGGTGAGCATGTCCCCGGCGATCTGGCGAATCATCTGCTCGTCATCCATGAGCAGGATGCGGCCCTTGCCGTGGTAGAGTTTTTGCTCGGGCTCCTGGATCTGGACGGAGGCGCTTGGGATGGCCGGGAGGTAAAAGGTGAAGGTGGTGCCCTCACCGGGCTCGGAATCGACCAGAATGTGGCCGTCGTGGTTTTTCACGATCGAGTAGGTCGTGGCCAGTCCGAGACCGGAACCGGACTTCTTCGTCGTGAAGTACGGATCGAAGATCCGGGGCAGGTGCTCCGGAGGAATGCCCGGACCACTGTCGGCCACAGCGATTTTCACGTAAAAGCCCGGTTCGAGCGGGATGGCGGGCTCGGCCCCCAACTCGGTGTTTTCCGCGCGGATCTCGATACGCCCCCCGCGCTTCATGGCCTGGGTGGCGTTGATGAGCAAGTTATTGATGACCTGAGATATCTGCCCCTCGTCCACCTCGACCGACCAAAGGTCCTTGGGTACGCTGAGCTGGCAGCGGCAGTTCGAACCGCTCAGGATAAAACCAGAGGACTCGCGGATGATGTCGCGCAGGGAGGTGCGGGTCTTGACCGGCACTCCGCCCTTGGAAAAGGTTAGCAACTGCTGGGTCAGGTCCCGGGCGCGCATGGCGGCCTTTTCGGCGGATTTAAGGATGCCGGCGAGCTGGTCCTGCGGCTCGCAGCGATTGCGAGCCAGGGAGATGTTTCCGAGGATGCCGGTGAGGATGTTGTTAAAGTCGTGGGCGATCCCGCCGGAGAGCAGCGCGATGGACTCCATGCGCTGGTTTTTCTGGAGCTCGCGCTCAAGACGGACCTGGTTGGTGATGTCGGAGAAGACCAGCACGCAGCCGGTGATGCGCCCCTGCCCGTCCTGGATGGGCGAGAGGAGGAAGTTGACCTTGCGCTCAATCCCGTCGGCGGTGATGAGCAGGCGGTCGGCCACCGGACCGACGGCCTGTCCACTGCGAAACACCCGTTCCAGCGGCAGGGGGCTATCGGCTTTACCCTCGGCCTCGACCAGGTGAACGACCTCCTTGAGCGGCTGCCCGGCAACGGCCTCCAGCCGACGCCCCAGCAGGCGCTCGCCCTCGCGGTTGAGGTAGTCCACCGCGCCGTGGACATCGGTCGTAATGACCCCCTCCCCGATCGAGCCCAGGGTGACGGAAAGCTTTCCCTGATCGAGCTCGCGCTGGGCCTGGGCCGAACGCACTCCGGAGATGTCGCGCATGAGGAGGGTCCACTGGCGGGTCTCCCCGGCAGGCTCAATCAGCTGCACCTCGGCCCAGAACTCCGCCCCGTCGGGGCGGATAAAGGGGAACTCCCGGCTGCGGGCCTGCCCCTGGGCCACCATGGCGGCGATCTCCGCCAGGGTGGCGGACTGCCCCGCCCCATGGATGAAAGCCCGCTCCAAATCCTCACGCTCGTACCCGGTCAGCTTCGCCCAGGTCGCGTTTACATAATCGACGACAAGTTCCCCCCGCGACTCGGCGGGGTTTCTAACGACAGCAATTGCGATATCCAGGCGGTCCGCCAGGAGGCGGAGCGTTTCATATCCGGGATCACTCGACATGAAGACAGGTATGTTGGCCGCGTCTGGTCAAGAGGTTACAGGTTTGACCGGAAGCGGCGGGGTAGGCCGTGCAGTGGCTTGGTTTGCCTAATAAATTAATACACGAGAGAAGTGCCAGAAGAAAAAACGTCTGCATTTGCAAAACACGCCCGGTTTCCGGCCCGGCCAAGAACGCGGCTGATGAGACTTGACCCATCGGGCCCGGCTTTCATGCTGGATCGCTTATGGCCACGGACAACGCCTCCACTCCCACCATGGACACCCTGATCGCCCTGTGCAAACGGCGCGGTTTCGTTTTCCCGTCTTCGGATATCTACGGCGGCTACAACGGCTTTTTCGATTTCGGCCCGCTGGGCGTCGAGGTGAAGAACAACATCAAGCAGGCCTGGTGGAAGGACTTCGTCCACCGCCGCGACGACATCGTCGGCCTCGACTCCACCATCATCATGCACCCGAAGATCTGGGTCGCCTCCGGCCACGTCGGCGGCTTCTCCGACCCCATGGTGGACTGTAAGGAGACCAAGCTCCGCTACCGCGCCGACCAGCTCTTTTTCCAGCAGTTCACCTTCACGCCTGATGGCGAGGGTGACGCCGTCAACCACTTTGTCGTGGTCGTGGAGGCCGACGATATGACCACCGCCCTCGCCGAGCGCGCCGCCAAGGTCGCCAAGCTCCTGGGTAAGGAAGTCGGTGGCAAGGTCCGTGGCGCACCCGCCGAAGGTGCCGCGGTGATCGAGTTTACCGAGTCCACCGCCGAGCAGCGCGAGGCCGCCTTCGGTCCCGACGCCACCGCCGCCGGCACCCTGACCGAGCCGCGCGACTTCAACCTGATGTTCGAGACCAAGGTCGGCCCCCTCGCGGACAAATCCGCCACCGCCTACCTGCGTCCCGAAACCGCCCAGGGGATTTTCGCCAACTACCGTAACGTGGTGGACACGGGCCGCGTCAAGGTGCCCTTCGGCATCGCCCAGGTCGGCAAGGCCTTCCGCAACGAGATCACGCCGCGCAACTTCCTGTTCCGCTCGCGCGAATTCGAGCAGATGGAGATCGAGTACTTCATCCAGCCCGACGCCGACTGGCAGACCCTGCACCGCGAGTGGATCGACACCTGCATCAACTGGCTCGTCTCCATCGGCCTGCCCCGCGAGGGCATCGGCGAGGACGTGCACCCCGCCCACAAGCTTTCCCACTACTCCAAGGGCACGACCGACCTGACCTTCCGCTTCCCGCACGGGGTGCAGGAACTGTGGGGCATCGCCTGCCGCGGAGACTTTGACCTGACCCAGCACCAGGAGCACTCCGGCAAGTCCATGGAATACTTCGACGAGCAGCAGAAGCAGAAGTACGTCCCGCATGTGATCGAGCCCTCGCTCGGCGTGGACCGGACCTTCCTGGCCGTGCTTTCGGCCGCCTACTGCGAGGACGAAATCCCCAACGACAAGGGCGAGCCCGAAAAGCGCAGCCTGATGAAGTTCCATCCGCGCATCGCCCCGTACAAGGTGGCCGTCTTCCCGCTGGTCAAGAACAAGCCCGAGCTGGTCGAGCACGCCCGCAAGCTCTACGAGCGCCTGCAAAACCGCTGGAATGTCTTCTGGGACGTGTCCGGGGCCATCGGCCGCCGCTACCGCCGCCAGGACGAGATCGGCACGCCCTTCTGCGTCACGGTGGACTTCGACACGATCGAGCAGGGCACCGGCGTCACCGTCCGCGACCGCGACACCACCCAGCAAATCCGCCTCTCCGAAGACGAGCTGCTCGCCTACCTCTCCGAGAAGATCGACGGGTAGGAAACGCTCGGCGTTTCATCCGTTTCTTTGGGGGCTCCACGCCCCCAAACCACGCGGTGCATAACCGCACAGGACATTTTCGATGCTACGCATCGTATTAACGAATAGGCCGACCGGCAGATACCGGTCGGCCTATTCGTTGAGCCAGACATCACAGTGACCGCTCCGACTCGCGGACTTTCGCCAGGAAGTAAGGTGGCGACCCAGTTTTGATGCTTTGCTCAGCGTTTACTGAAATGAGCTGCGCTCATTTCAGTAAACGCTGACACGATGCGCAGCATCGAAAGTGCAGGCTGTGCCTGCTGCGGGTCTGGGCTGCACAAGCCCGGAAAAAGACATCCCCTAACTCCACTCTCCCGCCTAGCGCCAGTCCACCAGTTCCAGACGCGGGCTGCGGCGGCCGTTCCAGACGTTCCAGGTGAAGCGGACGGCGAGGTCGATGGGCTGGCCGGCTGGGGGCGGGTTGGCGGCGCCGTTCCAGGCGATGCCCTGCACGCGGCGACCATGGCCACCGGTCAGGTCGAAGCGCAGGTGTTTTTGGGCAAAGACTTCCGGCGGGCGGGAAAGCCGGGCCTGCTTAATGCCAAGGACGGGCTCGGGGTTTTCCTGGCCAAAGGGGCGCATCTGGTCGAGCTGGTCGAGCAGGCGCTCGTCAAGTTCGCGGGGCTCGACCCAGGCGTCGATGGTCAGGCTCGGCTCGGGCGGCGTGTCCCCGAGGCACTGCCCCACCCGCTCGGCGAAGGCCGCGCGAAACTCCGGCAGGCGGTCCTTGGCGAGGGTGACGCCCACGGCCATGCGGTGGCCGCCCCACTCCTCCAGCAGGCCGTCGCAGCCGTGGAGGATTTCCTGCAAATCGACTTCAGGGATGCTCCGGCCCGACCCGCGCAGGAGGTCGCCGTCGGTGCTCAGGACGATGGCCGGGCGGTAAAAGCGGCGGGCGAGCCGTCCGGCGACGATCCCGACGACGCCGGGGTGCCAGTCGGCCCCGGCGGCCACGAGAGCGGCGGGCACGGTTCCCTCATCAAAGTCCGCCGCGGCGGCGGCGAAGACACCCCGCTCGATGGACTGGCGCTCGCGGTTAAGCGCGTCCAGCTCGGCGGCGGCGGCGATGGCGCGACTCTTTTTCTCGGCCAGAAGCATTTCCACAGGCAGGGCGGCGTCGGCCAGACGGCCCCCGGCGTTCAGGCGCGGGCCGAGGCGGTAGGCCACATCGGCGGCGTAAAGCGGATGGTCCGGCCCCAGCCCCGACACCTCCAGCAGCGCGGAGAGACCGGGGCGGCGCCCGGAGGCGAGCTGCTTGAGCCCCTCGCGGGCGAAGATGCGGTTCTCGCCGCGCAGGGGGACGAGGTCGGCGATGGTGCCGAGCGCCACCAGGTCGAGGGCGTGCTTGAGCTTGAGATCGTAGGCGCGCGGATCGTCGAGCTGGCGCAGGCGCATGACCAGTGCGTGCACAAGCTTGAAGGCCAGGCCCGCCGTGCACAGGTCGCGCGCGGCCTCGTCACCGGGGGTGGCGTAAAGTTTCGGGTTGATCAGCAGACAGTCGGCGGGGACGGCCTCCTTGGACTCGTGGTGGTCAACGATGATCACGTCGATCCCGCGCTCGCGCAGGCGGGCCACCTCGGCCACGGAGTTGGTGCCACAGTCCAGCGCCACGAGCAGGTCCGGCGGGTCGCCAGTCAGCACGCGGTCGAGCATGGTGTCGCTCAGGCCGTAGCCCTCCTCCAGGCGGCGCGGCACCTGATAGACCGGGGACGCGCCGAAGTGGCGCAGCATGCTCACCAGCAGCGCTGTGCTGGTCATGCCGTCCACGTCGTAGTCACCGATGACGAGGATGTCCTCGCCGCTGCGGATGGCGGCGATCAGCCGCTCCACCGCCTCGGCGACAAAGCTCAGCTCAAACGGGTTGCTCAGGTGCTTCAGACGCGGGTCCAGAAAGGTCGCCGCCGGGGCGATCTGCGGGAGGCGCGATGCCAGCAGCGCGGCCAGCACCCCGTCCACCCCGAGCTCCGAACGCAGTTGGCGTACTGCCGAGTTCGGAGGCGGGGTGTGGATCCAGCGCATAAAGGGACGGATCAGGACTGGGCCGGGCCGGCATCACGCGCGCGGCGCGTGGTGGTTTCCCACTCGTAGGTCGGACGCGTCAGGTGACGCTCGGTCACGTGCTGACGGCTACCCTTGTGCCACCAGAAGAAGACCGGGCTGGCGATGAAGATCGACGAGAAGGTACCCGTGAGGATGCCAATGATGAAGATCAGCGCGAAGTCAACGACCACGCCCGCCCCGAAAATGTACAGCGCCAGCGCCGCGAGCAGGGTCGTCAGCGAGGTCAGCAGCGTACGGGAGAGGGTGCGGTTGATGGCGAGGTTGACCGTGTCGAAGAGGTTCATCTCCGGATGCAGGTCAAGCTCCTCACGGATACGGTCGAAGACGACGATGGTGTCGTTGATCGAGTAACCGACGATCATGAGGATCGCGGCCACCATCGGCGCGGTGAACTGCCCGCTGCCGAGCTCGAAGTACTGCCCCACGATGACAAAGATACCGATCGACATGAGCACGTCGTGGATCGTCGCCACGACGGCACCAATCCCGTAGCCGAACTCGAAGCGCAGGGCCACGTAAAGGAGGATGCCCAGCAGCGCCACGGCCACAGAAAGGAAGGCGTTGTACGTGATCGCGTCGCTGACGGTCGCGCCCACGGCACTTTCGCTGACCTTGATCAGGTTCGCGTCCGGGAAGGCCTGCTGCATGGCGGCAACGACCTGATCGACGCGGCCTTCCTCCAGGTCCACCTGAAGCTTGAGGCGTTCCTTGGCGTCCCCGATGATGCTCTGGAAGCCGGACTGGATTTCTCCCAGCTCCTGGGCTTCGGCGATCTGTTCGATTTCGGTGAGGTTGGGCTTGTGCGCCTGGTCGAAGTCGAACGCCACCTCGACGCCCCCGCGGAAGTCGATACCGAGGATGTTGTCGCGGTGCGTATAGACGGCGAACACGCCGATCGCCACGATGATCCACGAGCAGATGAAGGCCGGGCGGCGGGCCTTGAGGAAGTTGAAATTCACCTTGTCCAGGAAGTGGTGCAGGCAGATGCGCTTGAGCATCCCGAGGCTGACCATGATCTCCAGCATGAAGCGGCTGATGACCAGCGCACCGAACATGGAGGCGCCGATACCGATGGCCAGCGTCACCCCGAAGCCCTTGACCGGACCGGCCCCAAGCCAGATGAGGATGGCGGCGGTGATCAGGGTGGTGATGTTCGCGTCCACGATGGTGGAGAAGGCCTTTTCGTAACCAGACTGGAGCGCGTTCTTCATGTTCTTGCCCGCAGTCCGCTCTTCGCGGATACGCTCGAAGATGAGGATGTTCGCGTCCACGGCCATCCCGATGGTCAACACGAGGGCCGCCACACCGGGCAGCGTCAGGGTGCCGCCGACGCTCATGAGCACGCCGAGCACGACCACCACGGCCAGCCCGACGGAGACGACGGAGACGATACCCGCCAGCAGGTAGTAAAGCACCATGAACACGACCACGAGCCCGGCGCCGAGGAGGGCGGCCTCGATGGAGGCGTCACGCGCGTCCGCCGCCAGGGTCGGGCTGATGACGTACTTTTCGCCGACTTCCAGCTCGTACTTGAGCGGGTTGTTCAGGACATTGGCCAGCTCCTGGGCTTCGAGCTGGGTAAAGGTACCGGTGATGCGGGCGCGTCCGCCGGTGATCGGCTGGCCCTTGCTGATACCGAGCACGCTGTAAAGTTTACCGTCGAGGACGATGGCCATCTTGGAGTAGCCGTTCTGGCCGACCGCCTTGTCCTGCGCGACCATGGCGCGGGTCATGTCGGCGAAGACTTCGCCCCCGTCGCTGGTGAAGTCCAGGCCGATCTCGTAGCCGCCGAACTGGCCCTGCGTCGGGTAGGCATCGCGGACGATCTCGCCGGTGGCTTCGGGGATGATTTTGACAAAATACTGCTCTTCGATCGGGTTGCCCTCGCGGTCTTCGTCTTCGAGGGTCAGGATCTCGTAGCCGACAGGGGTCTTAACGCTGGGGGAAGGGCGCTGGCTGCTGTCCACCATGCGGAACTCCAGGTGCGCGGGCTTCTTGAGCGCGTCGGCGGCCTCGGGGTTCTTTTCCAGGTCGATGCCGGGGAGCTGGACCTCGATCTGGTTGTTGCCGGTAGCACGGATAATCGGCTCGGCCACGCCCAGGCCGTTGACGCGGCTCTCCATGATCTTGACGGCCTCCTTGAGCTGGGCCTCCGCCTCGTACTGGTTCTCGGGCGTGTCCTTGAGCTTGAGGGTAAAGGCGGCGCCGCCGGCCAGGTCGAGTCCCTTGTGCAGCTTGCCGCGGGACTGCTCGTAAAGGACGGACATGATGACGTCGTTACGTTTGTCCTGGTTCTTGACATAGACGAGGTCCACATCCGGGTAGTACTTGTGGTACAGGTCCACCTTCTCGGCCTTGGCCTGCTGCTTGATGGCCAGGAAGAGCGGGGTGTCGTCGTTCACACGCTGCTCGGCCCGCTGGAGAAACTCCTGGTACTCGCCCTGATTGGCGGTGGCGCGGGTCTGGATGAACGTGTCGAAGTCCTTATCCTCCATCGGCAGGAGGTTGAGCACGGCCCAACCGACGATGACGACACTGAGGATCAGTTTCCAGATGATGGAACTTTTCATGGGAGGGGAGATGACAAAGCGGTTTTACTTGGCCTGTTCGGCCGGGACGGTCGGCTGGACGCCCTTGCCCTCTTCGCCGGGGGCGAGCACGCTGGCGACGAAGTTCTTGGCCAGCTCGGCCTTGGTGCCGTCCACCAGCTTGATCACGAGGCGGTCGCTCTTGACGTTGGAGATGGTGGCGTAGAGGCCGCCGTTGGTCACGATGCGGTCACCGATCTTGAGCGAGGCGATCTTCTTCTCGTGCTCTTTCTGCTTCTTGCGCTGCGGGGCGATGACCAGAAAGTACATCCCGACGAACATCAGGATGATAATGATAAAGGGACTGCCGAAAAGGCCGCCGCCTCCGGCGGGCGGGGTGGCTTCCTGGGCGAGAGCGGTAATAATTGCTAGTTGGCTCATGGTTACTAATACGGGAAAACCGTCGAGGTAAGAGCAGCGCTCCTCAAAAGGCAAGCGGATTGTCAGGCCCTCCTCTGTGCCTTGTGTGACGCTTTCGCAACAAGCGGCCCATTCGGGTCACCCCCACACCCCGAAACGGGGTTCAGGACCATTTTCCTCCCTTGCGGCCTTGATTTGCGGGGAAAATTTCTCTAGCGCTCGGGGCTTGCAAAACGGCGAGCAGGACAAATGGTCGGCCTCATCGGCCGACGCCTACTACGGCTTTTCACGCTGGGGGAAGGGACACTTCTCCGTCGATCCCGACGGGGCGCTGTGCGTGCACCCCATGGCGGACGCCCGTAAGATCCGCATCGTGGACGTGCTGGAGGAGGCCAAGCAGATGGGCCTCAACGCCCCGCTGACCATCCGCGTGCAGGACATGCTCCGCCGCCGCGTGGTCGAGCTGAACGAGGCTTTCCAGGCCGCCGTCGAGGCCGAGCAGTACACCGGGCGCTACCAGGGGGTCTTCCCGATCAAGGTCAACCAGCTCCGCGAGGTCGTGGACGAGATCCTCGACGCGGGCAAGCCGTGGAAGTTCGGCCTGGAGGCCGGGAGCAAGCCCGAGCTGCTCATCGCCCTGGCCATGCTCCAGACCAAGGGCGCCCTGCTCGTGTGCAACGGCTACAAGGACGCCGACTACATCCGCATGGCCCTGCTGGGCACCCGCCTGGGCAAACAGGTTGTCATCGTCATCGAGCAGCCCTCCGAGGCCGACACGATCATCCAGCTCAGCCGCGAGACCGGCGTGACCCCGATCATCGGTCTGCGCCTGAAGCTCAGCACGACCGGCGAGGGCCGTTGGTCCACCTCCAGCGGCGACCACGCGAAGTTCGGCCTCTCCGCCCCGGAAATCGTCTCCGTGGTCAAGAAGCTCAAGCGCGCCGGGCTCAAGGACGCCGTCCAGCTCGTGCATTTCCACATCGGCTCGCAGGTCCCCAGTATCATCACGCTGAAAAAAGCCGTGGTCGAGGCCGCCCGCTTTTACTGCGAGCTCGTCAAGATGGGCCTGCCCATGAAATACTTGGACTGCGGCGGCGGCCTCGGGATCGACTACGACGGCTCGCGCAGCAACTTTGACAGCTCGGCCAACTACTCCCTCCAGGAGTACGCCCGCGACATGGTCTTCAACATCAAGAGCGTGTGCGAAAGCGCCGAGGTGCCCGTGCCCGACATCGTGACCGAGAGCGGTCGCGCCCTCGTGGCCCTGCACTCCATCCTCATCGTCGAGGTGGTGGACAACATCGCCAAAAACGACGAGCCCGCCGACCTTTCCAAGCGTAAGAAAAAGCCCCGCGAGCCGCAGGTGCTCAAGGACTTGCGCGAAATCCTCGCCGGAGACGAACACTGGACCCCGCTGGAACGCTTCCACGACGCCCAACAGAAAAAGGAGGAGGCGCAGTCGCTCTTCAGCCTCGGCTACCTCGACCTGGAGAGCCGTGCCGAGACCGAACGGCTTTATTGGGAAATCTGCCGCCGCCTGCGCGCGGCCACCAGCGTGCGCGGCTACGTGCCAGAGGAGCTGGCCGAGCTCAACGCCGCTCTGGCCGAGCAGTACGTGTGCAACTTTTCCGTCTTCCAGTCCCTGCTCGATCACTGGGCACTGGACCAGCTCTTCCCCATCGCGCCCATTCACCGGCTCGACGAGGAGCCGACCGTCGAGGCCACCCTGGTGGACATCACCTGCGACTCCGACGGCAAGGTCAGCCAGTTCATCGACCTAGAGGACGTCAAGCAGTCCCTGCGCCTGCACCCCCTCACCCACGGCCAGCCCTACCACTTGGGCGTGTTCCTGGTCGGGGCCTACCAGGACATCATGGGGGACCTGCACAACCTCTTTGGCCGCGTCAACGAGGTCCATGTCTTCCTCGAAGAGGATGAGGACGATGGCTACTACATCGAAGAAACGATCAGCGGCTTCACCACGGACGAGGTACTGGACTTCATCCAGCACAAGGGCACCGACCTGATCCGCCTGCTCAAGAAGCAGATCGACCGCGCCACCCGCAACGACCAGATCAAGCCCCGCGAAGGCGTGCGCATGCTCAACCTCTACACCGACCTCATCGGCGAGAAAACCTACCTGCGCACCACCGAATCCCGCAAAAAGCCTCGCCGCAAGCGCACCTCCAAGTCGTAGCGAGAGCCGCCCGAGAGAAAGTGCATTAACCACAGAGGGTACAGAGCACACAGAGGCTGGGGAAGGGACAGGTCCTGCCCGCTGTCGTGTGTCTTTGAGTTTTTTCGTGTCGCTTACACCACTTTCAACCGCCAGTGAGAGACCTGAACAGGCCCTAAAAGCAGTATAGCCACCCATCGCTCAAAATGGGCTCAGGGCTGATCCTTAAAAACTCTGTGTCCTTTGTGCCTCTGTGGTTAAAAAACAGGAACCACAGTAGTGCTAAAGCGTGGAGTCATCGGCGCATGGCTAAGACTTGACTTAAACCGCTCCAAGGCGGGAATAAACACTTGGGCTCTTTCTTTTCGTTCTTTCCGCTCTTCCTGTTTAATCTCCAGGCATCCTAGACGCCGTGCCGGACGCGGTCGTACCGCTTTGAGGCCGGGATGACCAGCCGCGGGCCCTCATTGAGCCGTTTGTTCTTGGTGGGGAGGGCCGGCGTATGAGCCCGTTCGTTCACACAAACGGAGCCGTCCTTGCTGGTCTTGTCAAGGGGGCGAACCATTACTTCGCACCCCTTTCCTTGGTTGGGTGGAAAATCGCTGTCATCGGTGGACGCTGCCTAAAGAATAGCTGCGTAAGCGTCGGCGTCGAGGAGCTTGTCCAGCTCGGAGGCGTGCTTGACCTTGATCTTGATCATCCAGGCCGAGCCATAGGGGTCGTTATTGACCGACTCGGGCGCGCCGTCGAGCTCCGGGTTGACCTCGATGACCTCACCGGCAACGGGCATGTAGAGGTCCGAGGCGGCCTTGACCGACTCCACCGCTCCAAAGGTCTCGCCCAGGGCGAAAGTGTCGCCGGGCTGCGGCAGGTCCACGAAGGTAATATCCCCGAGGCTTTCCTGCGCGTGGTCGGTGATGCCGACCAGGGCCGTGCCATCAGCCTGGGCCAAGATCCATTCGTGGTCTTCGGTGTACTTCAGCTCGCTGGGGATATCGCTCATGTGGGCTTAAGCGTGGCAATACGCCGCCCGGCTGAAAAGTCTAAAACCTCACCGCTCGTGCGATTTTCGCTCCCGGGGTCCGCAAAAGAAAAGCCCGGCCACCAGGGCCGGGCTTCTATGGGGGTATAACAACAAGCAACAACTTAGTTCGTATAAAATTCGATGATCTTTTCGACCTTGTACTTATGCTCGACCGGGTCGATTTCGCCGTTCTCACGCTGCTGGTCAACCAAACCGATGAGCTGGCTCATTTCGGCGTACTGGTCGGCGCTGCGGGAGGTGGGGATCATGTCGGGGACGAGCTGCACGCTGACCGGGTTCGGGGTCAGAGACTGGTAGTAGCCCATGTCGTGAAGCGGGCCAAACTGGACGACGTCTTCCGCGTGTTCGTTATCCTTCGGCGTGATCATGACCTCTTCGGTCTTGTAGCCGTCCTTTTCGAGACGGACCTTCGCGGTGGACTTGCGCCCCAGCGAAAGCTCGTAGGGGGTCTGACCGACCTCCTCGCCATTGACATAGATGTCAGCACCGGAGGGATAGCTGGTGACTTCGACCTTTTCGCCCACGCCGTCAGAGGAACAGCCGGTGACAAAGACAGAAATTAACAGGGCGGGTACAAGCAGGATAACTTTTTTAAGCATGGCGAAGGGTATCAAGGATGGGCATGGTACGACTCGCTGATAAACACGGTCAAGGCTTTTAGCGAATAAGGATTTGTAAAACTCTGTGGGCTGAATTGTTTGCTTGCCCGGGAGACAGACACTTATCTTAGTATCACCTGTGTGGAGCAAAAGTTTGTAAAAAACGTAGTCCCACCCGATTCACCTCGATGAAGACACAACCCAGGTTCCCTGCAGGAAGGCAGTCCCGACGGACTGCCGGCGCGCCGGTGCGCCCCGTTTGTCTCATCGCCCGCTATGGAAGACGACGATCCTTATCCTAGTAGCCGCCTGGAGGCGGCCCTTTCACGATGATTGCTTTTTGGCTGGCAGTCATCTTCACGCTCGGTGTATCCGCCTTCTGCTCGCTGCTGGAGGCCATGATCCTGAGCACCACCGCGGCGGAGATCGAAACGCTCAAGGCGCGCAACCGGCGCAAGGGCGAGATGCTCGAGCTGTTCAAGGCGAACATCGAGGAGACCTCCTCGGCTATTCTGTCCCTGAACACTGTGGCCAACACCCTCGGAGCGACCGTCTCCGGCGTGCTCGCCGCCGACCTCTGGGGCAGCGATCACCCGACCGCCAAGTACATCGTACCCCTGGCTATGACCCTCGGTATCCTCCTGCTCTCGGAGATCCTGCCCAAGAACCTGGGCGTGCTCTACCGCCCCGCCATGCAGCCGCACATGGTTATGCCGCTGCACATCGTGCGCGTGGTCATGCGACCCATCTCGGTCTTTTGCAGCTGGATCATCCTGGCCGTGGCCGGGCGCAAGAACGTCGAGGAGATCGGCGACGAGGAAATCCGCCTGCTCGCCGAAAAGAGCGCCAAGGAAGGCTCTCTGACCGAGGACGAGAGCCTCATTATCTCCAACGCCCTCAAGCTGGACGAGATCCGCGTGAACGAGGAGATGACCCCGCGCACCGTCGTGCTCGCCTTTGACCAGGAAGAGACGGTCGGCGAGGTCTTCACCGAGCACCCGAACATCCCCTTTGCCCGTATGCCCGTGTACGAGGGCAACATCGACAACATTGTCGGCCTGGTGCGACGCCGCGACCTGCTCAAGGCCAAGGCCAACGACGAGGACGGCAAGCCCCTCTCCGCCATCATGCACCCGACCATCTTTGTGCAGGAAAACGCCAGCGGTGCCCACTGCCTGGAGAAATTCCTCACCAGCCACCAGCAGCTCGCCGTGGTCGTGGACGAGTTCGGCTCGACCGCCGGGGTCATCACCATGGAGGACATCATCGAGCACATCCTCGGTCAGGAAATCTTCGAAAAGGACGACATGGCCGTCGATATGCGCGAGCTCGCCCGCCAGCGCCACGAGGACGAGGAAGCCGAAAACGGCAACGGCAACAACGGGCATACCGCCGATAGCGCACCGACGCCCCCCGCCCCCAAGACTTCCAAGTCCGTCGAGAAGCCATAAGCGGGGTTTTCCTCAGACGCCTTCAGCCCAGTCTTCAGGGAGCAGCGGGAGGGGAACCGTGACAGGGTGAAGCGATGCGCAGCCAACCAGTCGGCGCGTAAATAGGATTGGCAGAGGCGTAGCGAGGCATAAGATCGGGGATGCTCCCCGCCATGAATACCCTCCACAACCCCCTGCCCGCCCTTGTCGGGCTGGCCCTCGCCCTCCTGCTCGGAGGCTGCGTTTACGAAGTTCCGTTGACCGAAGAGGCCAGCGTCCCCATCGATCCCGCCCTGCTGGGCACCTGGACCCTGACCGAGACCGACAACCCGGCCAAGACCCTCACCGTCGTCATTACCCGGCTCTCGGATACCGAGTACGTGGTGGCAACGACCACCTACGCCGAAAAAATCCAGTGCTACCGCGCCTGGCCGGTCGAGCTCGACGGCGTGCGCTACCTGCAATTACAGCTCCTCTACGACGGCAATCCCGACCTCCCCGCCCAGATTTATCTGGTCGGCCAGCTCTCCCTCGACGGCGATCAGCTGGCCCTCTCGCTCCTGACGCTGAAGAGACACGACACAAGCTCAGAGGACTTCCGACAGGCCCTACGCGAAAACCTCGGTCAGCCGGATCTGTTCAAGCCCGTGTACACGGGCCTGCGGGCGTCCAGCTAAACACCTGGCGACACTTGGCGCGCCCGCCAGGCGTAATCTCCCGGTAAAAGAGTTGGACGCGCCGCTGCCGGGGCGTCATGGTCGGGGGCTTCATGGACACGCCCGCGCTGCAATACCCGGTCTGCGATTTCGACCCGTTTCTGGTGCGCTTCCCCGAGTGGATGCCGCTGCCGGGCATCCGCTGGTACGGCCTGGCCTACGTGGCGGGTTTTATCGTGGGGGCGCTGCTGCTGAGGCTGTACTTCCGGCGCGGGCGCTCCCCGCTGAACCCGGACCAGCAGATGACCCTGATGACCTACATCATCATCGGCACGCTGGTGGGCGGGCGGCTCGGGTACATGCTGCTGTATGTGCCGGGCGAGTTTTTCCGCAACCCGCTCCTGTTCTTCAAGGTCTGGGACGGCGGTATGGCCAGCCACGGCGGCTTTGTCGGCATTTACCTCGCCGTGCTGCTCTTCGCCCGGCGGGTGAAGCAGAGCTTCTGGGGGGTCGCGGACATCACCGTCACCCTGGCCCCGGCGGGCATCCTGTTCGGGCGGCTGGCGAACTTCGTCAACGGCGAACTCTGGGGCAAGATCGCCGACGTGCCCTGGGCCTTTATCTTTCCCAAAAGCATGCGAGAGGGCACGCCTCTGTGGCAAATCCCGCCCCGCCACCCCTCGCAGCTCTACGAGGCGTTCTTCGAGGGGCTGCTCCTGCTCGTGTACCTGCAACTGCGCTTCTGGCTGACCGACCCGAAGAAGCGCGCCCCCGGCTCCATCCTGGGCGAGTTTTTCATCGTGTACGCCATCGGGCGCATCATCTGCGAGCTGTTCCGCCAGCCCGACGACAACATCGCCCCCATCATGACGCTGAGCCGCGGCACCTTTTACTCGGTGCTGACGCTGGTCTTCGGTCTCGGGGTGGTGATCTACGCGCAATGGCGAAAGCGGCGAACCGTACCGGCGGACAAACCCTGACTCCTCTCTCACCATGGGCCTCCCTCTCGAAAAAAAATCCACCAACGCGCAGATCAAGGAACGCTTCGACCACGACGTGGAGCGCTTCTCCAACCTGGAAACCGGCCAACAGGCCGTGATCGACGCGCCGCTCATGCTGGAGCTGATCTCGGACCTCGCGGGCAAGATCGTCCCCCACGCCCGCACGCTGCTGGACATCGGCTGCGGAGCGGGTAACAACACGATCAAAATCCTCCGCCGCACGCCGGGGCTTGACTGCGACCTGCTCGACCTCTCCGATCGGATGCTCGAACGCGCCGCCGAACGTGTCCGCGCCGAACAGGTGGGGACGGTGCGGACTTTTTGCGGGGACTTCCGCGAGCTGGACCTGCCCGAAGGGCACTACGACCTGATCGTGGCCGCCGCCGTCCTGCACCACCTGCGCGACGAGGCGGATTGGCAACGCGCCTTTGACAAGATCCACGCGCTGCTCGCCCCCGGCGGGGCGCTCTTTGTCAGCGACATGTTTTTCCACGACGACCCGCAGGTCCACGCGGCCATGTGGGCCCGCTACGGCGAGTACCTGTGCAGGCTCGGCGGCGAAACGTACCGTGACAAGGTATTCGCCTACATCGAGGCCGAGGATTCGCCCCGCGGGCTGACCTTCCAGATCGAGCGGCTGCGCGCGGCGGGCTTCCGCCAGATCGACGTTTTACACAAAAACTCCTGTTTCGGCGCCTACGTGGCGATCAAGTAGCGGGCCGGATTCCGCCCGCCCCCAATTGAAACGGACTGATCGATGACCTCCGCTTCGCGAAAAAGGAAGGCTGGAGGTTTGCGCCCCCCCCAGGGTCACCGAAACACCATCCGTTGTCATCCTGAGCGAGCAACGCGAGTCGAAGGATCTCCCGGTACGGATTTTCATGAACCTGCTCCGCTGGCAGCGTGAGGAGATCCTTCGATGCGTCCGCTGCGCGGACTTACTCAGGATGACAACTCGGAGGACGCACGCGGACTGACATAAACCGGCGCGAACCGACGTTGCCGCAAGCCTAAGCCGACCCGCCGTTCATGGCACGCAACGGCATACGGTATAGAGTCAGCCATCCCGGTCAGGCTCGCGCCTCACTGCGGGCCGATCCGGAAGCGGTAGGTGCGTACGGGCTTGGGGGCGGCGCTGAGGGAAATCTGATACACCTTGACCTCGCCGTCGATGAGCGCCTCGGTCCCGCCGAAACCGCCGGTGATGCGCTTCAGATCCAGCGAAACGGCGTCGGCATACTTCGGGCTCATCGCCATCGTGTCCGCCGTCACCTCCATCCGCTCGCCTTTGGTCGCGTCCGGGCTGACATAGACCGTGACGGTGATCATGATCAAGCTTCCATTTCCACTGCATTGGGTTTCCACTGTGACCCGGGAGGGCGTCCCGCTCTGTATGCTCACCTTGATGGGGATTTCCACCACCTTACTGCCGTCTTCTAAATACGCGCAGACGCCGGCATAGTCGCCCAGCCAGCCCGAAAGGTAGGGACGAACCGAATTGGAGGAGGCCGGGGTGACAGCCGCCGGGGCCGTCGTTTTAGCCGGAGCCGGAGCGGTGGCAGGGGCCGGAGCGGTGGCAGGGGCCGGTTCCGGCTGGGCGGAGGTAACCGACGCCAGGGACAAACACGCGACCAAGAAAACGGGCAGGGACTTCATATCCCCCGGCGATACACCATCGCCCCCGCCATAGCAAGCCCGGCTTATGCGGAAGGTATGCGAGGCCCGCCGTCATCGGCGGGCCGTGAAGGCACGGGCGCGTTGCCGGACTCAGGCCACCCCCTCTCCCCTTAACGGAAGAGCAGGACGGGGATACGGCAGCGGCGCAGCAGGTCGCTGGTGGTGCTGCCGATAAGAAGCTGGCGGATGCGGCTGTGGCCGTAGGCGCCCATCACGAGCAGGTCGGCATTGGCGTCCACCACGTAGTCCTCGATCGAGTCCTCCACATTGCCGGTGAGGACTTGCGCGGTCACACTCAGCCCGGCGGCCTTGAGCTTGGGCTCGGCCTTGGCCAGATTGCCGGAGGCTTCGCCCTTGCCGTGGCCCTCGCCCACCGTGATCAGGTGAAGTTCGAGGTTCTTTAAAAGCTTACTCTGGCACATCCAGTCGAGGGCCTTGCGGCAGCTTCCGCCGCCGTCATAAGCGAAGACGACCCGCTTGATGTCACGGTAGTCGCGGTTGGTGACCAGACAGGGCTTTTTACTGGCGCGCACGACGCGCTCCATGTTGTGCCCGAGGTGCTCCATGGCCGCTTCGGCGTTCTCACCGCGCTTGCCCAGGATGATCAACCCGGCATCCTCTTCCTCGTAGTCCTGAATCGCGTCCACGAGGATACCCGTTTCGTGGTGAAACTCCACGGCGCAGTTGACCCCGGCCTCGTCGAAGACCTTGAGGGCATAGTCCTTGATCATGTCCGCCTTCTGCTTCTCGATCTCGTCGAGCTGGCCCATGACGGCGGTGTAGGGCGAGGCCCCGAGGCTCGCGCCCAGGTCCATGAGGAAGGGTGCCTCGTACTCGTGCAGGTTGGAAACGTAGAGGACGTCCACGCGCGCACCGGTGCGCCCGGCAACCCAGGCGGCATAACGGCAGGCGGTGCCGGAGTAGGCGGATCCGTCAGTGCAAATCAGCAGTCGCTTCATAGGGGTAAGGTAAGTGAATAACGCGCAGGAGACAAGCGCGTGTGGCCGAAATCAGCCTGCAATGCAACTGCCTCAGGAATCCTGATGCGGCAAGTGCCCCTTGCGAAAGGAGTCTTCCTCCTTTTGCAGGTGGCGGCGCAACAGGCCCATGGCGGCCAGCACCTTGAGGGCACCGGCGAACATGCCCAGCGCCATGAGCGGGCCGAGCAGGTTGTTGAATTCGAAGGGGGGAGCGATCGTCGCGAGAAGTGAGAGCATGGGCTAAGGTTGCACAACCGTACCGCTGGGCACAACTCCCTTTTTCGTCACGATAAGCACGCCGTCGCGGACATAAACCGAGCCCTCCTGCCACTGGTCGGGCTTGCCCGCCGGGTCGAGGACGACGTTGTCGCCGATGCGGGCGTTTTTGTCGATGATGGCGTTGCGGATCTTGCAGTTGCGCCCGATGCCGAGCGGCAGCGAGTGCCGGGCGGCCTCCTCGGGCCCCTCCATCCAGTCCGCGCCCATCATGACGACGTTTTCCAGGTCGCAGTTCTCGCGCACGACGGCGCGCACGCCCAGGACCACGCGGCGCAGGCGGCCGGTGTCCACCAGTCCGCCCCCGGCCGACAGGACGTGGTCGAGGTGACAGTTGTTGAACTTGGACGCGGGCAGGTAGCGGGCGCGGGTGTAGACCGGGTGCTCCGGATCGAAAAAGTTGAAGGGCGGGACGTTGTCGGTCAGGGCGAGGTTGGCGTCGTAGAACGAGCGCACGGTCCCGATATCTTCCCAGTAGCCGTCGAAGAGGTAGCTCACGAGCTTCTTCTTGCCCAGCAGGCTGGGGATGATCTCCTTGCCGAAGTCGGTCTGCTCGGTGTTGAGCGCCTCGTACATGACCTTCTTGCTAAAGATGTAGATCCCCATCGAAGCCAGGCAGACATCCCCGGCGTCCTTGGACTCGGAGAGTGAGCCGCGCAGCTTGTCGGAGATCAGGAGGGAGTCCACGATCGCCGGGTCGGTCGGCTTTTCCACGAATTTCTCAATCGTGTAGTCGTCGGAGACCTTCATCACGCCCAGACCGGCCACCTCGGCCTTGATCACGGGCTTGGCGGCGATGGTGATGTCCGCCTGGGTCTCCAGGTGGTGCTCGACGATCTTGCGGAAGTCCATCCGGTAGAGCTGGTCGCCCGAGAGGATGAGGAAAAGGTCTTCGTCGTTGGCCCCGTAGTGGTGCAGGTTCTGCCGGACAGCGTCAGCCGTGCCCTGGTACCAGTTTTCGCCGCGCTCGGTCTGCTCGGCCGAGAGGATGTCCACGAAGCCGCCGCCGAAGGGGTCGAACTGGTAGGAGGACTGGATGTGGTTGTGCAGTGAGGCGGTGTTGAACTGCGTGAGGATGTGGATCCGGTTATAGCCCGAGTTCAGGCAGTTACTGATCGGGATGTCCACCAGGCGGTATTTACCGGCCAACGGCACGGCGGGCTTGCAGCGTTCCTGAGTGAGGGGATACAGACGCGTGCCGCGTCCGCCGCCCATAATGACACAAATGACTTTCCTTTTCATGGCAGGGGTGGAGATGGGGGTTCTAGACTGGAATAAGTGGTGCGTCGCCCGTTCGGCAACCCGCGTTGGCAAAATGAGTTGCCGTCAAATTGCTTGAAAAAAACGGCAATTTCCAGATTCTTTTAAGGACCGGAGTAATTATCTATCACATCAGCCCACGGCCCACCGACGGGCCCTTTCTCCGGAACTCCCTTTAATCCCTTAGTATATGTGCGGAATCGTAGGTTACGTCGGCAAACACGCCGCCAGTTCCATTCTCGTCGAAGGCCTTAAACACCTGGAATACCGGGGCTATGACTCCTCGGGCATCGCCCTGGCCGAGGGCGACGGCATCGAAGTGATCAAAAAGACCGGGCGCGTCGCCGTCCTGGCCAGCCTGGCCCAGAAGCGCGCCTCCAAGGCCAGCATGGGCATCAGCCACACCCGCTGGGCCACCCACGGGGGCGTCACCGACGCCAACGCCCACCCCCACCTGAGCTGGGACAACAAGATCGCCCTCGTGCACAACGGCGTGATCGAAAACTACAAGGCCCTGCGGACCTTCCTGGAGGGCGAAGGGGCAACCTTCCGCTCGCAGACCGACTCCGAGGTGCTGGCCAACCTCATCGCCTACTACTACGCCCAGGACACCAAGCACGAGAACGGCAACCGCCTCGTGTGCGCCGTGCGCCAGAGCCTGACCCATGTCGAGGGCACCTACGGCATCGCCGTCATCTGCGCCGACCTGCCCAACGAGATCGTGGGCGCGCGCAAGGGTTCCCCGCTGTGCATCGGCGTGGGCAACGGCGAAAACCTCATCGCCAGCGACGTGGCCGCCTTTGTCGGGCGCACGCAAAACGTCGTCTATCTCGACGACGGGCAGATCGTCCACCTCACCCGTGAGGACTTTACCATCACCACCATCGGCGAGGAAGCCGTCAGCCCCGTCATCAGCCAGATCGACTGGAAGATCGAGGAGGCCGAACTGGGCAGCTTCACCCACTTCATGGAGAAGGAGATTTTCGAGCAGCCCCAGGCGCTCGAAAACGCCATGCGCGGTCGCTTCTCCGACGACGAGTCCACCGCCAAGTTCGGGGGCCTCAACCTCGACGCGCGCGAATGGCGGCAGGTGGACCGCATCGTCTTCTGCGGCTGCGGCACCGCCTGGCACGCCTGCCTCGTGGCCGAGTACCTGATCGAGCGCTACGCCCGCATCCCCGTCGAGGTCGAGTACGCCAGCGAGTTCCGCTACCGCAACGCCCCGCTGGACAAAAACGCCCTGTTTTTCGTGGTCAGCCAGAGCGGCGAGACCATCGACACCCTCGAAGCCCTCCGCGAGGCCCAGCGCAAGGGCTTCCGCGTGCTCGGGATCACCAACGGCGTCGGCTCGACCATCGCCCGCGAGTCCGACGGCGGCGTTTACCAGCACTCCGGCCCCGAGATCGGGGTCGCCTCGACCAAGGCCTTTACCGCGCAGCTGCTCATCTCCGGCATGCTCGGGCTCTACCTCGGGCGTATGCGCGACCTGTCCTTTGGAGACGGGCGCGAGATGGTCCAGGCCTTCAAAGCCCTCCCCGGCCTCGTCAGCCAGATCCTCGACCAGGCCGACAAGATCAAGGCCATCGCGGAGCGCTACGCCGAATTCCAGGACTTCCTCTTCCTCGGGCGCCAGAGCATGTTCCCCATCGCGCTGGAGGGCGCCCTCAAGCTCAAGGAAATCTCCTACATCCACGCCGAGGGCTACCCGGCGGCGGAAATGAAGCACGGCCCCATCGCCCTCATCAGCGAACAGTGCCCGAGCGTCGTCCTGTCCCCCCACGGTGACACCCTCAAAAAGGTCATGTCCAACATCGAGGAAACCCGCGCGCGCAAGGGCCGGGTCATCGCCATCACCAGCGCGGGCAAGGATTTTCCGGACTCGGCGGCGGACGACATCATCCGCATCCCCACGGCCCACAGCTGCGTCATGCCGATCCTCTCCACCATCCCCCTCCAGCTCCTGGCCTACCACATCGCCTGCAAACGCGGCTGCGACGTGGACAAGCCGCGCAATCTGGCCAAGAGCGTGACGGTGGAGTAGACGCTTCCTCAGGATATAATCCGAGCGGACTCAGTGTTTTCATGGCTACAAAAACCCATAGTGATTAGACGTATGGGTTTGCATTGTCACAGAATCGGTTATAACAAGTGGTCATCTCACTTGTTAACACATGAGCGACCACCCTACCCCCATACCAAGACCGGCGCCTCTTCCTCAAAATCCTCCACCCGCTGAAAAAGTTGGCTGCCTGGAATCCCTTCTCGGCTTTCCCATCGCCGTGATCATATGCATTTGCCTCATTTGCATGATCGTCGGAGCAGGCGTAATCGTTAACAAATTCGACAAAACCAAGGTCGTCCTTAACAAAAATGACGGCTCAGTCAGAGTCGAAGAGACGCATTACTGGTTCTTTAAGAAACATAAAAACTTTAAGTTCCAAGGCTCCAAATGGGTCGTGGTGACAGAAACCGGAGAAACAAAAGAACTCTCCGACTCTGAGTATCTCCTGACAGATAATTTGGCAGATTGAGACGACCGGCGGCCACCAAGAGAATCTTTTTTGCCGCCCCAGGGACATATTTAGCACATTCATCCCTGCCGAAAACGGGGATTTACTCGTCGCGCAGGTTCGGTTTCACTACTAGGGTACTTTTCGCACGATGAAATTTTACCCGACACAGGACGCATTCTGCCAACTGGCCGAGCAGGGCAACCTCATCCCGGTTTATGCCGAGGTGACGGCGGACTTCGAGACGCCCGTCTCAGCCTACGCGCGGTTGCGCGGACGCAAGCCCGCCTTTTTGTTCGAGTCGATCGTGGGCGGCGAGCACATCAGCCGCTACAGCATCCTCGGCTCGGCCCCGCGCAAGGTCATCACGTCCTGGGCCGACAAGACCGTCATCACCCACGCCGACGGCACCCGCGAAGAGCTTCCCACCCCCGCCGACCCGCTCCAGCTCGTCGAGGCCGAGACAACCGGCCTGCGCCCCATCCGCGCGCAGGACGAGCCGCCCTTCACCGGGGGCGCGGTGGGCTTCGTCGGGCACGAATATATTCACAGCATCGAGCCGAGTGTCCCCCGCGCCGCCGAGGACACCTTGAAAATGCCCCTGATGTGCTACGCCATCGTCGATACGGTGGTCTTGTTCGACCGCGTGCGGCAAACCCTGCGCATCTGCCACAACGCCCGGCTCACCGGGGGCGTGGACCCCGCCGAGGCCTACGCCGATGCCACCGCCGCGATTGAGGAAACGTTTAAACAGCTCCTCGCCCCGCAGCAGCCACTGGAGCCGATTCCGCTGGGCGAGGTGGGCGAAATCACCGTCCCCCCGGGCAACTTCACGAAGGAGGGCTTCATGGCCGCCGTCGAGCAGGCGAAGGAGTATGTTCGCGCCGGAGATACCGTGCAAATCGTTGGCTCCCAGCGCTTTGAAATCCCCTACGAGGAGGACGGCCTCGCCCTTTACCGGGCCCTGCGCATCGTCAACCCGTCCCCGTACATGTTCATGTTCGAGACAGAGGATTTTTCCGTTATCGGGGCCTCGCCCGAGGTCCACGTGCGCAGCACGGAGGGCCGGGTGGAGATCCGCCCCATCGCCGGAACGCGCCCCCGCGGCGCCACCGCCGCCGAGGACGCCGCGCTGGAAGAGGACCTCCTGGCCGACCCCAAGGAGCGGGCCGAGCACCTCATGCTGGTGGACCTCGCCCGCAACGACATCGGCCGGGTCTGCGAGGTGGGCACCGTCCGGGTCAAGGATTACGCCATCATCGAGCGTTATTCCCATGTTATGCACATCGTCTCGCAAGTCGAGGGGCAGCTCGCTCCGGGCCGGAACGCCTACGACCTGATGCGGGCCACTTTCCCGGCGGGTACCCTCTCCGGCGCGCCCAAGATCCGCGCCATGCAGATCATCGCCGAGCTGGAGAAGCAGTGTCGGGGTGTCTATGGCGGCGCATTGGGGTATTTCGGCTACAATGGCAACCTGGACTCGTGTATCGCGATCCGCACGGCCCTTTTAAAAGAAAAAACTTTATTTATTCAGTCAGGTGCGGGCCTCGTCGCCGACTCAGTTCCGGAACATGAGTATCAAGAAACTGTCAATAAGGCGAAAGGAATGCTCAAGGCGGTTGCATTATCCCAGCAAATAGCTAAGATAACGCATGCTTAACAAGGTAATGCCCGCGCCACGATCTGAATTCGATATGCCCACCCGTAAGGCAAACCCGAGGAAGTCGACGTCGCAGACCGCGGAACTCGAAACCGCAGAGTCGCCGGCCCAGTCCTCCCATAAGCAACCTGCTCACGACGAGCAGGTTAGTGTCCCGCGCGATGCGGACCAACCGTTGAACATCAACCGGCCGGACGTGAGTGTGCCGGAGCCCGAGACCCTCGCGGACCTCCCCCACTCCGAAAAGAGCGCGATCAAGCTCTACCTGGCCGAAATCGGAAAAACCCCCTTACTCAAACCCGACGAGGAAGTCGCCCTGGCCCGCCGCATCCGCAAGGGCGACCAGAAGGCCCGCCAGCACATGATTGAAGCCAATCTGCGCCTGGTGGTGAAAATCGCCCACGATTACGCCAACTTTGGCCTGCCGCTGCTCGACCTGATCAGCGAGGGCAATATCGGCCTGATCAAGGCGGTGGAGCGCTTCGACCCGGACAAGGGCGGCAAGCTCTCGACCTACGCGGCCTGGTGGATCAAGCAGTCCATCAAGCGCGCCCTGGCCAACCAGAGCAAAACCATCCGCCTGCCCGTCCACCTCGTGGACAAGATCGCCCGCATGCGCAAGCTCACCGCCGCGCTGCAGGAGCTCTTTGGCCGCGAGCCCACCAACGAGGAAATCGCCCTCGAAATGGGCATGCCGGTCAACAAGATCGCTCACCTCAAGACCGTCAGCGTGCGCCCGACTTCGCTCGACGCGCCCATCGGTGAGGACGACGACACGGAGTTCGGCGACCTGGTTGGGGACGAAAACGCCCCCACCCCCTTCGAGAACCTGAAGAGCAAGTCCATGCTCACCGATGTCAACGCCATGCTCGAGTCTCTTGACGAGCGCGAGGCCGACATCATCCGCATGCGCTTCGGCATCGGCGGCGACCGCCCGCAGACCCTCGAAGAGGTCGGCCAGCACTTCAACATCACCCGCGAACGCGTCCGCCAGCTCCAGAACATGGCGCTCCAGCGCATGCGCCGCGAGATGGCCCGCAAGGAAAAGCAGCGCACCGCCGAGGAGGTCCATCAGGAAACCCTCCAGAAAAAGCGCATGCAGGTCCTCCACGAGTTCTTCCAGCAGAGCGTCCAGGACGAGACCCGCAACTAGTCTCCCCGACGCACGCTTCCCTTTCGAACCTCGCGCCCGTTAACGGCGCGAGGTTTTTTGTGCGCAGCTTCGACCCAAATGTAACTGTGAACATCAACACATCCTCGCTACGACTTCCGAGAGGAGCGAGACTCCGGGTAATAAAAACGACAACCGGAGTCACCCACCGATGAAATGGATCCAGAAAGCCCTGACCTACCTCTTGCCCTCCCTGGTGGCCGCCCACCTTTCCCTGCACGGGGACGAGCGGCCGAGGCCGAACATCCTGTTCATCTTTACGGACGACCAACGGGCCGATACCCTCGGCACGGTCAACCCGGAGATCGTCACCCCCCACTTGGATGAGCTGGCCCGGACGGGCATCGTTTTTGACCGGGCCTACGTGACGACCGCCATCTGCTCCCCCTCACGCGCCTCCACCCTGACGGGCCGCTACGGCACGCGCAACGGCGTGTGCACCCTCAGCGCGGCCCTCAACCCCGGCGAGCGGACCTTCGCGCAGTACCTGGCCGAGGCGGGCTACCGGACCGCTCAGTTCGGCAAGTGGCACCTCAAGACCACCCCCTCCGAGGCGGGTTTTCAGTCCTACGCCCGCATGAACTCGAACGGCTCCTGGTATCAGCGCAACATCGACAGCAACATCCCTGATGCCCCCGCCGCGCTCAATGGCCGCTTCTACGAGGAAGTCATGGCGGACCTCTTGATCGACTACATCGGGGAGAGCGCCCGCTCGGACCAGCCTTTCGTCGCATGGTGGTGCACACAGGTTCCCCATCTCGATGACAAAATGAAATACCCCGATGTGGGCCAAACGCAGGAGCTTTACGACCCGGCTGACCTCCCCGTGCCGGGCAACTGGGCGGACGAGCCCGCAGCCTGGACCGCGGAGGCCGGCCAGCGCCCGCCTTATCTGGCCCAGTCGCGCTTTGTTTCCAAGTCTGCGCAGGAAAACTACGGCGGTCCGGGCGGCTACGACAACCCCGCCCCCGGCGTCCGCAACCGCACCCTCGGCGAGGACAACGTACAGAACCACCTGCGCGAGTACTACGCGGCCATCACCGCACTCGACCAGCAGATCGGACGCGTGATGGCGCGGCTGGAGGACCCCGACGGCGACGGCGACACCTCGGACAGCATCGCCGACAACACCTGGATTATCTTCATGGGCGACAACGGCTGGTTCACGGGCCACCACCGCTTCACCTCCAAAGTCCTTCCGTACGAGGAGGCTTCACGGATCCCGATGCTGGTGCGGGGACCGGACATCGCCCCACGCACCGAACACCAGCTGGTGCTCAACATCGACCTGACCCGCCTGATACTCGACATCGCCGGGGTCCACGCCGACACCGACACATGCAGGGGCGCAATCTCCGGGCACTCATCGACGACCCCGCCTCCGCATGGCGTGACAGCGTTTATCTGGAGGGGGTCGTTTCCGAGCCCAGCCTGGGCGCAGAGCCCTTTGACGCTATCGTCAAAGACCACTACAAACTCATTCGCACCTACGCGGATGCTTCCGGCGATACGGTGGTCTGGCTCGAACTTTACGATCTCCAGAACGACCCGCAGGAGATGCGTAACCTCGCCTCCGACCCGGCCTACGCCACGATCCGAGATGAGCTGGCCGACACACTGGTTGCCCACAAAACGTCCATTGCCAACGCCCCCAACCCCGGATAAGGACATCAGGTCCCTCCTTCTTAACTTGCTGATTATCAGGCCGTCCATGCCGATTATTGCGCTTGCCCACAACTTGTTCACAACGAGTCCCCATAGGCGTTATTAGGGGTGATCCTAACTGAGCAGCCCCGCCAAATTGGCGCGTATCCAGCTGCCCCACCCGCATGAAAGAAGGCTGGTACGGCGACGAATACAGGATTCTTTTCGAGGGTAAGGAGATCGAGGCCCGCGGGCTCGACTACAACCTTGCCAACTATCTGCCGGGGCACACGCTGCTCGGGCTCGTCGCGTGGGACAACTTCATCGTCCGCGAAGACAAGACCGGTCGTCTCTACAAGGTCCTCACCCTGCCCATGCGCCCCCAGTACCGCGAGCCCTGGGACGCGGACCTGGAGGCCATGAAGCCGCACCTCGAACGCGACGCCCGCTACACCCGCAAGATCAAGTGGTACGTCGATCCGGTCGTCTTCGGCGGCGACCCCGAGCCCGGCGAGAACATGATCTGGATCCCGCACAAGGAGCACGTCGAGGCCGTCCTGTACTGGAACAACATCTTCGACAACATGGCCCCCTCCGCCACGCCGAAGAAATAGGATGCGCCTTCTCGTCAGCCCGCAGAAACGAATGACCGCACACACAATCGCTGGAGACACACTCAGAAAAATCTGAACGTCCCGAACGTATCCGGACGAACCGGTTACCTGGCCTCGGGCTTACTGACGCTCACCCGCCAGAATCGCTGTGGCCCGTCCACCGCCGTCGGAATATCGAACCGGCCGCCCGAAAGCCCCGCTGCCCCCGGCCAGGGGTCCCAGTCGATCAGGTCCACTGAAGTCTCCACCGTATACTCACGTCCACGAATGGACGGCCAGGCCAGCCCCAACCCGCCGCCCTCGCCGCGTTGCGCAAGCAGGCGCATGCGCGAGTCGGCCCGAGTCGGATCGGTTCGGGCGAGGTACTCGGCGGCGTTGGACTGCCCATCTCTGTCAGAATCTTCCTCCCCCGAGGCCCCCTCCAGCCCGCAGGCCGCCAGCCATTCGTCGAGGCCGTACTCTTCGACGTTCAGCACACCCGATGCGGTCATGGTTCCGGTGGTATTCGTCACCCGGACGGAATATTCACCCGCATCCAGAATGTCCGCCCCGGGCAAGGTCAACTCAGCGGTCCCCGCACTGTCGATGCGTTCATCGCCCCGGTACCAGGCATAGCTTTCTCCCGGCGCAGTCTCAGCCAGTCGAAATGTCGCCGAGCTTCCTTCCTGCGCAGTGACGATATGGGGAGAGAAACGCACCTGCGGAAGGATCGGGCTTTCCAGATTTATCTTCGCCAGCCCCGACCTCGGCTGTCCCTGAACCTCGGTGAACAAGCCAATGATATAGAGGCTCGCTGGCGCTTGCAGAGACAGCCCTTCCACATATGAGTTGGCCGACTCTCCGGTATCAAAGGCTTGATCGACGGAACCGTCCGAGAGCAGATGGACGATCTTTTTTCGATCGCTGGTATAAGCGGAAAATGCCCCCACAACCCAGAGCCCTCCCTCTGGATCCAACTCGATATTGTCAACGATGCTGATATCGTCGGGACAAGTAAAAGTTGCGTCCACCGTCCCATCCGGTAAGAGCCGAAAAACGCCCCGTCTAGCCGTTTCCCCCTCCAGGCTCAAGGACCAGCCCGCAAGGTAAATGTACCCCCGGTCCGGATCGACCTTAACGATATCTGGATAGGCCCAATCGAACTGCCCCGAGGCGTTAAAACTGGTGTCCAGCGAGCCGTCGGGGTTCAAGCGCGCGATATTTTTCACCGCTACACCGGCAATACTCGAAAATCTGCCGACAACGACCACCTTCCCATCAGGCTGCCCGGCGGCATCACGCACAGAGATCCACTCAGCATGGTTTGGCTTGAAGGTCGTATCGACCAACCCGTCCAGCCACAGCTCGCCTCTCCCTCGCTCATGCTCCCAGGTGGCCAGATCCAGTAGAGCCAAGCCATTATAGCTCTTCCCGTCGATCTTGGAAAAGTTACCGGCAATGAGCACCTTGCCATCAGGCATCAGCCGGGCAAAAGAAACCGATGCATCCGGCCCGGCTCCAAGGTCGAAATCCTCCACCGGCACACCCGCCTCATCCAGCAGCGCCACGTATTTCCTCTCCTCCCCGGCGAGACTCAAGAACGCGCCTGCGGCCAGGATACGTCCATCCGGCAGGAGCAGGGCAGAAGAGATACTTCGGCTGAGATTCCCGTTAAACGTTCCATCGATCGATCCATCCGGGTTGAGCACGGTCAGCCCTCCCACCGGGGTCCCGTCGATGTCCTTGAGCCACGAAGTACCCAGCAACAGCCGCCCGTCCGGCCAGCGGGACACATAGTTCGGATAAGCCGCCCCACGTATATCCGGACCAAAGTCAGACACACCGCCTGTCTCGTCATCGACCTGCCGCAGAGCCGGGATCAGATTCTCCCCGGAGCGAGACCGTCCACCTGTGCCGACAAGAACATCACCATTTGCAAGCTGGAGCAGTGAGCTTACGGCAGAGAGCCAGGGAGTAAAAGTTTCATCGACAGTCCCATCTGTGCCGATGCGCACGATATCCTTACCCCACCCTGGATACTCCAGGTAAAGATCACCCAGCAACAGGAGGCGTCCCAACCCGTCCATGGTAATGAGATCCACATACGTACGCTCTGTAATGTCACTCACGAAGGGAGACTGGAAAGTATCGTCCAATTCTCCATCTTCCAGGAGGCGGGCAACCCCTCCCCGCTCCACCCCATTGACGGAGGTGAAAACTCCCCCCACATAGCAACCGCGACCGGATACGGGGAGCAGGGCATGCACGGCGGCGTCTAGTTCAGGAGTATAGGTTTCGTCCAGTGTCCCGTCTGCGTTCAGCCGGGCCAGATAGGGCCGCGCCACCCCGTTGATCTCCAAAAAATCCCCGCCGACCAACACTTTGCCATCTTCGGTCAAGGCGACCGCACGAATAGTATACGCCCGGGGAAGCGAGTATGACGCGTCCCACTCGAACGCCGGAGAAAAATCAGCGTCCAGATCGCCATCCGCATTGAGACGGTACAAGAGCCGGGTGGGCGCAGATCCATAAGGGCTAAAGAAATCAATCGAATTGGCCACATATATCCTGCCCGCCTCATCGACGCTCAGGTCGGTAATGACAGGGTGTGGTCCCACACTTCCAAGATCGACGCTTTCGGCACTGAATCCGGTATCGACGGAACCGTCGCTGAGCAAACGGGCCACACGGGAGGTCTCATGCCCGTCAATTTCGGTAAATGAGCCCGCAATGAGTATCCGCCCATCGTCCAGTACCCGGATTTCAGTGACCGTGCCATCCAGGACAAGCTGATAACTCTCGTCCCACTCCCCCTCCTCCGTGAAACGCAGAAAAGTTCCGCTCAAGGTGCTCCCATTCACCCAGTCAGCCCGAACCGACGTGTAGACAAAACCGCCGGAAGGACGCTGCGCCAGAGCCGACACGCTACCCACTCCGCGCAAGACGGGTGCGAAATCAGTATCCACCATGTCCAACGCGCATAAGGGGCGGATCAACAGCAGACACAGCAACAAGGGGAGATGGCGCATGATTGGACCGTAACGCTCAACCCTCGATCATCGCAATTCCAATCACAGGAAGCCTCTCAGCTATAACCCGGTCTTCGAGCCGCGAGAATCAGACCTTTCCCGCCGACTCACAAAAAAACCCCGCCGGGCGCTGGGCCGGGCGGGGTTTGAAAGGGTACCGGATCGGCGGGGCAACACTGGCCGGGCAACAAACTTGCCCGTGAGTGCCGCTGTCCGCCGGAGACGGTTACTTGGTGGCTTCGTCGAGGATGTCGCCGAGGTTGGTCAGATCGGTGTCGCTGCGGACCTTGTCGAAGGCGGCCACTTCGGCGGCGAGCTGGTCGCGGTCGTAAGAGGCGGCCTTGATGGACAGGCCGATGCGGCGGTCGTCGCGGTCGATCTTGATCACGCGAGCGTCCACTTCGTCGCCTTCCTTGAGCACGTCCTTGATCTTCTCGACGTGGTCTTCGGCGATCTGGCTGATGTGCACCAGGCCGTCGATGTCCTGATCGAGCTGGATGAACGCGCCGTACGAGGTAATCTTGGTGACCTTGCCCTTGACGACGTCGCCGATCTTGAAGTAGCGGTCGATTTCGCTCCAGGGGTCTTCGGTGAGCTGACGCATGCCCAGGGAGATGCGCTGCTGGTCCACATCCACGTCGAGGACGATGGCGTCGATCTCGTCACCCTTCTTGAGCATTTCGCTCGGGTGGTTGATCTTGCGGGTCCAGGACATGTCGGAGACGTGAACCATCCCGTCGATGCCTTCTTCGAGCTCAACAAACGCACCGTAGGTGGTGAGGTTGCGAACCTTGCCGCGGACGCGCGCACCAACCGGGTAGTTGTGGCGGGCCATATCCCACGGGTTGACTTCGAGCTGGCGAACGCCAAGGGAGATCTTCTGCTCGTCCTTCTGGATGCCCAGAACGACGGCGTCGATTTCTTCCCCGACCTTGAGCACTTCGCTCGGCTTGGAGATACGCTTGGTCCAGGACAGCTCGGTGACGTGCACGAGGCCTTCCACGCCCTCTTCCAGTTCCACGAAGGCACCGTAGGGGACGAGGTTGACGACCTTGCCGGAGACCTTGGCGCCGACCGGGAACTTCTTTTCGATGTTCTCCCAGGGGTTTTCCGTGGTCTGCTTGAGGCCGAGCGAGACGCGTTCGCGGTCGCGGTCCACCTCGATGATCATGACGTTGATTTCTTCGCCCACCTTCAGCATTTCGCTCGGGTGCGAGATGCGGCCCCAGCTCATGTCGGTGATGTGGAGCAGGCCGTCGAGGCCGTCCAGGTCGATGAACGCACCGTAGTCGGTGATGTTCTTGACCGTGCCGCGGCGGGTGTCGCCCGGCTTGACTTCTTCAAGCAGCTTGCGGCGCTTTTCCTGGCGCTGCTCCTCGATCAGCTCGCGGCGCGAGATGACGATGTTGCGGCGCTCGGTGTTGATCTTGAGGATCTTAAAGTCGTAGGTCTGGGCCAGATACTGGTCCAGGTTCTTCGGGGGCTGGATGTCGATCTGCGAGGCCGGCAGGAACGCGTCCACACCGATGCTCACGATCAGGCCGCCCTTGACCTTGCTCTTGACGCGACCGGGGATGATCGTGCCTTCTTCGCACTTGCTGAGGATGTTCTCCCAGTTCTTCTTCTGTTCGGCCTTGTCGAACGAGAGGATCGGGTTGCCGTCCTTGTCTTCGAGCTTTTCGAGGAAAACTTCGATTTCCTCGCCGATGGACAGTTCGCCAATGTCGAAAAATTCGCTGGCGGAGATGGAGCCTTCGGACTTGCCGCCGATATCGACGATAACTTCGTTCTGACGAACTTCGGTGATGGTGCCCTTGACGATGGTACCCGAATGCAGGTTACCAAGCTCGCTCTGCGCGAGCAGTTCTTCCATAATGGAACTCATAGGT
>JAUTCS010000105.1 GCA_030673825.1 Verrucomicrobiota bacterium JB024
GGGTACGCCCATTTCGTCAGCGACGGCGGCCACGGGAGCGGACTCCATGTCCACCACCGGGCGCCCGGTCTGGGTGAAGAGCGCGGCCTTGTCGGCGACGCTGGCGACCACATCGTCGGCGGTGTGGATTTTCCCCTCGCCCCGGTCAATCACGATGTCCCCGCGCTGGAGCGCGGGATCCAGCGCCCCGCCGAACCCGGCCAGAATTACGCACTTGGGTTTAACCAGCCGGATCGCCTCGCGGGCAGGCTCGGCGCAGTGGACCGGCCCCATCCCGATGATCGAGACGTGCACGGTCTGCTTGCCCAGCTCGCCCACCCACGCCGGGTGGTTGCCCATTTTGTACGCAGCGGCGTTGGCCAGCTTTTTAATAAACGGCTCGGCCTCGTAGGCCGTCGGAATGAGGATCAGGGACATGAGGGAAATGATATTGTCGGGGGAAAGCGTAAGTCTAATATGGGAAAGTTAAGATGAGCCTGCGAATGAAAATCCGGCTTCAGCGAGCGATGCTCATTGTGCTTTTTCTCGGGTTGGTTCCCTGTGGGTTGTTCGCACTTATATTGCTGTTTGGGGCGGTTGGATGCGCAATTCGTGACGGTTTTACCTATAGCGTTGTTATTGCGGTATTTTTTATGGCGATTGGGGGCGCTTTGCCGGTTGTGGCGCTGTTGCTGCTGCGGGAATTGAATGAGGGCTACGGACTGAAGCTGCGTCGGTTGTTGTTGGGCTTTTATCTGGCTGTGTTTATTTACTGTAGCCTGTGGGCGATCAGCGTGGAGAGCCTGGAATTTGTCGCTCTGGTGGGTGTGATCTTGTTGGTCCCGGTGCTTGCCACCTTGTTCATGTCTGCGGGGGAAGCATCTACCGGTCCAGCGCCTCACTCACGGCGAAGCCGCTGAGGGCGGCGCCTTCGAGGGTGGCGGGAAGGCCGGTGGCGGTCCAGTCGCCGGCGAGCAGAAAGTTCGTCCATGGGGCGGCGGCGGGGCCGGGGCGGTGGGGTTCGGTCGCGGGCTGGGCGGCGAAGGTCGCGTCGCGGCTCTTGTACACGAGCGAGCGGTCGATCTGCATCTCTTTGGCCGGTTCGAAAAAGTTCTCCAGCTCGGTGCGGAGCTTGGTTACGATCTCGTCGCTTTTCATGTCGAGCCAGGCCTGGGCGGCGCTGGCGATGACGGCGTAGAGGTGTTTACCCGTGTACTCGGGAGGGAGAGTGTGGGTGCGGTCGAAGACCCAGTGCACGGGCGAGTCGAGCAGCCCGACGAACTCCGCACCGTTGGTGTAGAGCGGGCGGTCCGTCACCAGATGTATACCCATGATCGGGGCCGAGGGAATCTTTTCCAAATGCCCGCGCAAGGGCTCGCCTTCGGGCAGGAGCGCCCGCAGGGCCGTCCACGGCAGAGCGCTGACAAACAGCTCCGCCTCGATGCGCTCGCCGCGCGAGGTCTCGGCTGAGCTGATGCGGGACTCGTTCGAATCGCGGTCGCTGGTGATGTCGAAGGCGGCGATTTTGGAGGAGAGCTGGACGCTCCCGCCGATGCTTTTAAGGAACAGCTCGACCTCGGGCTGGAACAGCTCGCTCAGGCCGACCTTGCTCACGATGATGTCGGCGGCGTCGGCGCTGCCGAAGAGCGAGCGCCGGAGCGTCTCGTGCAGCAAGCGGGCGCTGGCCGTGGCGGTGGGCTCGTTGAGCGCGGCGATGCAGAAAGGCTCCCAGAGGGCGCGCATGGCCCCGTCGCTCTGGCCATGGCGGCGCAGCCAGGCACCGGCGGTTTCGTTGCTCTTGGGGGCGGCTTCCAGGCGCATGACCAGACCCAGGCGCAGGATGGCGAGCCGGTCGGCGGTGCTCAGTTCGCTAAATTTAAACAACCCGCCGAGCAGGGCGAGCGAGCCGGGCAGATTCTGGGAGGCCAGCTCGGACCAGCGTCCGCCGGGGCTGACGTAGGGGACCTTCAGACGCGGCTGACGTTCGAGCTTGTCGCCGATGCCGAGCAGCTCGACCAGTCGCAAAAAGCCCGTGTAGCAGCCCATGACGATGTGTTGGCCGTTGTCGATGGTCAGGCCGGTGGCGGCGTCGGTCAGGCTGTGGGCGCGTCCGCCCAGGTAGGTCCGCGCCTCGTACAGGCGCGGGGTAAAGCCCTGCATCCCCAGTTCGAGCGCGGCGGTGATCCCGGCCACGCCGCCGCCAAGGACGGCGGCCCGCCCCGGCAGGCTGCGGGCGGGGGGCTCGCTCTTGAGGGCGCGGAGGGTGCGCCAGAGCAGCTGGAGCTTGCGGGGCTTGGAGAGGCGGGTGCGCTCGACGGTGAGCGCGAAGCCCCCGGCGGCGATCTTGTCGAGGATGTCCTCGTAAAACGCGCCCATCACGAGCGCGGCCTTGAGATTCTTGCGCTCGGAGTCGGGCAGGAGCCGCCGGGCCTTGTTAAAAAAATGCTTGCAGCGGTAGTAGCACAGGCGGAAAAGCTTCTGGCAGGCGGGGTTGCCGGAAGGGTCGGCGAGGTCGTCCTCGCTGATACCGAGCGCGGCCAGTTCGTCCTGGGGCAGGTACACGCGGCCCATCTTGACCTTGTCCTCGACCACGTCGCGCAGGATGTTGGTGAACTGGAGGGCGTAGCCGAGCGTTTCCGCGAACTCCGGGGTGCGCGGGTGGGTGCAGCCGAAAATCTTGATCGAGACCAGCCCGACGGCGGAAGCCACGCCGTAGCAGTAGCGCCGCAGGTCCGCGAAGCTGGCGAAGCGCGCCCCGCCGATGTCCATCGACACCCCCTCGATGATGGCGAGCAGGTCGGCCTTTTCCACCCCGAAGCGGTCGATCACGGGCTTGAGCTCGTGCATGAGCTTGAGCTCGCCGGGCTCGGGCCGGTAGCAGGCCTCGATCTCCTCGCGCCACGCGGCGAAGGCGGCGCGTTTCTCCTCGTCGGTGCGGCCGGGTTCGTCGGCGATGTCGTCGGCCACGCGGCAGAAATCGTAAAACACCGCCATTGCCTCGCGCCGCTCGGGTTCGAGCGACATGAAGGTGAAGGCGAGGTTGGATTTCTTGCGGGCCTTGACCGCCTCTTTGGACTCGGAGGGCATGCGTTACTTCAGGGGAAGCCGTAGTTGTCGGGATAAGACGGCCCCATGGCAAGGCGTTTATGCGCAAGAGGATTGATCGACGGCTCGCCTGCCCGGATCGGTGCCTTTTGCCGGTTACTTGCGGACGGTCGTTGGTGGAGTGGTATAAAAAACGCCCGCTGCCGGGCCAGCCGGGCAACGGGCGCTGATACGTTAGGAGACTATGTCGTGGAGATGTTGTGCGCGGGAGGCTTTACAGAGAGCGGGAGGCCCTCGCTGCGCGCCGCCGGATCACACCCAGCAGCAGGAGGGGGAGGGCCAGGGCGAGTGCGTAGTGGGCGGGCTCGGGCACAGCGGAGGCGATCAGCGTCAGCTGGGCCGGGCTGTTGTTGGTCGTGTTAAACAGGTAGCTGACAACATCGTCGGAGGGTGTGATCTGGAGGCTGAGCAGCGAGGCGCTGTCGGTGAGGAGGTCCGTCAGCAGCGAGTCCAGAAAGCTCAGCGTGTAGGTGGTGGTGCCGTTGCCGTCGGCGGCCCAGGTGTAGGAGCCCAGCAGGGTGGTGTCGGTGTCGGCGTAGTCGCTCAGGTACGAGTTGTAGGTCAGGCCGCTGCTGCCGTCCGTCCACGTGTCGTCGTCGAAAAACCACACGTCGAAGTCGCCCGCCGCGATTTTGCTGAAGCGGTTGTTGCCCGGCTGGACGCCTGCGGTGCCGTAGTTGGTGGTCAGGTCGAGGCTGGCCGAGTCGAGCTTCCAGTTGCCCACGCCATACTCCGCGTCAAAGGCGGCGATGGCGGCGGCCACATCAAACATGATGAACGCCGTGCGGTAGCTGACGGTTTCGTTGGCCCCGCTGACCTGCATGGCCCCGTAGCCTCCGAAGTTTTCGGTCGGCTTGGCAGCGTCCACGTAGGTGTCGGTAAAGGCCGTGCTGATCCAGCTGATGTCGGCCCGGGCGGTTGTGATCGTTCCCAGGAGCGCGAGGGCGAGACCCAGGGTGGTGGTTTTGTTCAGGTGTATCACGGTGCGTAGCTTTATTAGTGGTTGTTGTCGTAAGGTGGCCTCTGCTGAGTCTGCCTTATCGTTAACCGCTCTTGCACTGACCGTGCCAACTCCGTCGAAAATGGCTAAAATGGTAAAATAAAATTTACAAAATAGTGTCTACCAAGAGGAGGGAAATACCTGTGTGAATTTTTTATCCACGCATCAGTTTTCAACTTTATCGCTTGATTGGCTGATGTTTGTATTTATATGTATGCCCGTTGTGTGATTTTGTGTTGTAATGTATATTTTACGCATGGAGTCTGGTGCCTGCGCAGCACCAAAGAGCGCCCCACTTTCTGGGCGGAAATACGGGGGAGGGGACGTGGGGGCTCAGCGGGTAAAGGCCGCCTTATTGAGGAGCTTGACCTTGTCGAGGGCGTTGAGCTTGGGGCGGGCGCTGACGGTGTCGTAGTCGCGCGAGATGATTTTGTCCAAAATCGTCTGCCCGCCGAGCCAGGTCAGACGAATTTCCATGCTGAGCGGGAAGGGCAGGTGGCGGCTGAGGACGCGACCCGCCTTAAACATGTCATAGGTGCGGTCCACCTGGTGCTTGAGGCAGGCGCGGAACTGCGCGGTGGCGGGCGGTTGGGAAAACATCGCCTCGGTCACGCCGTAGGTGGCCCAGTCCTCTTGCGGGACGTAGATGCGGCCATCCTTTTTGATGTCCACGCTCACGTCCTGCCAGAAGTTCGCCAGTTGGAGCGCGGAGCAGATTTTATCCGACCAGGCGAAGTTCTGCTCGTTGGCGTGGCCGTGCAGGATGAGCACGAGGCGGCCCACCGGGTCGGCGCTGCGGCGGCTGTAGTCGAGCACTTCGGCGAAGGTCGCGTAGCGCAGCTTTACGCAGTCCTGCTTGAACGCGCTGAGCAGGTCGCGGAAGAGCTGGAGCGGGGCGCCGGTCCTGGCCATGGTGTCGGCCAGGGCGAGAAAGATCCATGCGTACTCGTCGCTGACGGCGCGCCCGGCTGCGGCGTTCTCGAGTTGCTCCTCGTAGGCGTCGAGCGCGGCCACGCGCTCTTGCGGGGTGGGGCTGCCGTCCTGCCCCCAGCCCTCGTCGGCGAGGTCGTCCGCCGTCCGGGCAAAGGCGTACACCGCGCTCACGTAGGGGCGGATGCTTTTGGGCACGAGCCGGGCCACGGGGAAGTTCTCGTAGTGCTCCCGGGTCAGGTCGTGGCAGCGTGCGTAGGATTGTTCGACGGTCATCATGGAAACGCCCCAGCAAAGGCATCCCTTAGCCCTGGCGCAAGCCTGCGATGGCGGCCTTGTTCGGGGGCTGCCCGCATAAATCAGATCAACGGGCGGGGGCTGGCAACGTTCATGCCGTCAAAGCTTTCGCACTCGTCCAGAGGCTTCAGGTACACGGCCTTGCCGAAGGCGTTCTGGAGCTTATTGAGAACCCGCTTCCGGTGCTTGTTCGTCGAGAGGTGGTAGAAGTGCTCGTACCCGTATTCTTGCAGGATCGTCTTGGACTGGTTGACGGTTTCCTCGGTAAAGGCTTCCCAGTAAATGAGCGGACGGTGCTGCTTGATAGTCTGCTCCAGGCCGAGGATCACATCCGGCTCGGCGCCCTCCACATCGATCTTCATCATGACGATCTTGCCGTCGATGCCGTGCTGCTGGAGCTCCTCGTCGCCCCGGGCGACATCGATCAGGCCGGAGACCGTGGGGTCGCTGGCCTCGATCAGGCCGTTGTTGGTGTTTTGCGGGTCGTCGTGGTAGATGGAGAGCTTGGTGGCTTTGCGGCCCAGGCCTTTCTCGACCAGGGTGACGTTTTTGATGCTGTTGAGGTGCAGGTTCGCGCGCAGGATCAGGCAGTTGCTCGGTACGGGCTCAAAGGAGAGGACGCGCTCGAAGTGCTGAGAAAAGAAAACGGTGTGGTTGCCGATATTCGCCCCGATGTCCAGCACGGTGCCGTTTTCCTTGACCAGAGAAACCATCCCGGTGAGCAGCTCGCGCTCGTAGAAGCCGTGCGTCAGGATTTCCCGGCAGATGGTGTCGTGGGGCATCGTCCAGAAGCTCGGCAGGTCGCCGCGGTTCCTCAAGAGCTTGAAGGCGGGCTTGAGTAGCAGATTCCGGTACTGGTTCTGCCAAAAGGCACGGAGCGGTTTTTCCTGGGTGAGTTTGACGGACGCCATTGGATAGAGGGAGCGGCAGAGCGGGTGACAGTGGGTGGATGCTCGCGCCTGATTGTTAAGCTTGTGATAGCACGAACGTAAAGGTGAAATCAATGACGGATGTTCTCGTCATAACTGGGAAACCGGGAGAAGCCGTAGGGGGCGTTGGGACCCGTGGCAAGACATTCACCGCCGGTCTGCCCCGAACAGTCCGCCGAAACGTATTGAAGTCCGGGCGGGGATGGGCATATTGCCCCGTTATGATACGACTTTCCCCCTGGCGCAACGCGCTGACGCTGCGCCCCTTGATGCTTTTGTTGCCGCTGGCCGCCGCGACGCTGGCGCACGGGCAGGATGATGCCCGCCTGATCGCCGCCCTTGGTAAAATCGTGCCCGGCGAAGGCGCGGTCAACGTGGCCGCTCCCGCCGGTGAGGCCGGTCAGCCCATTGTCGCCGAGGTCAAGGCCGCTCCCGGTCAAACCGTGAAAAAGGGCGACCCGCTCGCCGTGCTGACCACGCAGCCGCTTCTTCAGGCCGCCGTCGAGGCCGCGCAAAAGAGCGCCGCCGCCGCCACTGCCGAGGCCGCCGCCGCCCAGGCCGGGGTAGCGGTCGCGCAGAAGCAGCTCGCCGTTTTTGAGGACCAGCTTCAGTCGCACGACGCCCGCGTCTCCGCCGCGAAAAAGGAAGCCTCCACCGCCGCACAGGGGGTGGACCAGGCGCAGAAGGCCATGGCCCGCGCCGAGGCCGAGTACACCGCCGGGCTGGACCGCCTCCAGGGCGAGATCGACGAGTACACCCGCCTGCTCAGGGAGTGGGACCCCGGCACCAGTGACCGCGTGCAGCTCCAGTCCAAGCAGCGCATCCTCGCTTTGGAAATCAAGAAACTCGGCGCGGCCAAGGCTTCGCAGGACAACGAGCTGAAGTCGGCCGTCATCGCCGCCCAGTCCCGGGCGGCCGTCATCGCCGCCCAGTCCCGGGCCGATGCCGCCGCCGCTCAGGTGGATGTGGTCGCCTCCGAGCGCGCGTCCATCCTCGCCCAGCAGGCCATTGCCGAGGAGCAGGTGGCGCAAGCGCAGGCTCAGGCCGATGCCGCCGCCGCCCAGGCGGACGCCGCCACCGCGCAGGTCGCGCAGGCGCAGGCCCGTCTCGCCACGGCCACCGTGGTTTCGCCGCTGGACGGCGTTGTCCTCTCCATCAATGCCTGGCCCGGCGCCGCTGTCGAGCTGGGCGGGGTCGCCACCGTGGCCGACACCACCCGCATGTATGTCGAGGCCGAGGTGTACGTGGACGATGTTGCGCGGGTCAAGGCCGGTCAGAGCGCGACCATTTCCGGCCAGCCGCTGCCTCGTGAGCTGACCGGCAAGGTGGACCGCGTGGGCATGCAGATCGCCGCCAACGCTATCTTTAGCCGCGACCCGACCGCCTACGCCGACCAGCGCGTGGTCAAGGTCCGCATCCTGCTCGACGACCCCGCCGCCGTCCGTTCGCTCATCGGCGCCCAGGTTACGGTCAAGATCAAGCCCTAGGTTCGGGCGAACTATTTTTTTAACCACAGAGGCACAAAGACACAAAGATGTGAGCCTTTTCCCGGCTTTGCTCCGCTTTGATTTATTCGTTCTGTTTCGTGGACATACTTGTATAATAAGTTGAACTCGTTTGATTCATTCCTCTCAGCCTGCCCACACAGGATATTGCACGCCTCTGTGCCCTCTGTGTTCTCTGTGGTTAGCCTCTTTTTGATCCGTTAAATGCTTTTAAACAAACTCATGCCGCTGGGCATTCCGCTGGCCTGGCTCAACCTGATCAAGGAGAAGAAGCGCTTCTTCGCGGCGGTGGCGGGGATCACCTTCGCCGTCACGATGATGATGTTCCAGATGGGGCTCAACTCCGCGCTCTTCAAGCAGGTCGTCGGCCCCCACGCCCGGATGGCCGCGGACATCTTCATGGTCAGCAGCCAGTACGAGTATCTCGGCGTGAGCAAGGGCTTCCCGCTGCGCCGGCTCATCCAGGCCGAGGGCGAGCCGCAGGTCGAGCAGACCGTGCCGATCTACGTGGGCAGCCTGCCCATGCTCAACACCGCCAACCGTAGCACGCGCGAGGTTTTTATCATGGCCTGGGACCCCGCCGTGCAGGCTTGGGACGACCCGGAGATCGAGTCCCAGCGCTGGAAGCTCAAGCGGGACGGCGTCACCCTCTACGACCGGCTTTCGCGGCCCGAGCTCGGGCCCTTCGTGCAGGAGGTCGATGACACCGGCGAGGCCGTCACCGAGGTGGCGAACAAGCGCATCGCCATCGAGGGGCTGTTTTCGATTTCGCCAACCTTCGTGGCCGACGGTAACATGCTCGCCAGCACCGAGACCTTCCTACCCCTGTGGCCGGGCGGCGACCCCTCCGTGGTCAGCCTCGGGCTCATTCGCCTCAAGCCCGGCTCCGACGTCGAGGCCGTGGCCGTCGCGCTGGCCAAGTACCTGCCCGACGACGTGCGCGTGTACACCCGGCAGGCCTTCCTCGACTACGAGATGCAGTACTGGCGCGAACGCACGCCCATCGGCTTTGTCATCACCGCCTCCATGGCAGTGGCGCTCATTGTCGGCGCGGTCATCGTGTATCAGATTCTTTATACGGACGTGAACGACCATCTGGAGGAGTACGCCACGCTCAAGTCCATCGGCTTCCGCGACAGCTACTTCACCAGCGTCATTTTACAGGAGTCCGTCATCCTGAGCGTGTTCGGGTTCATCCCGGGGACGCTTCTCACGTGGGGGTTGTTTTACCTCACCCGGCACATCGCGCACATGGCTACCTACCTGAGCCTGGCCAACTGCGGCATCATCTTCGGGCTGACGCTGTTCATGTGCCTGGCCGCCGGTGCCCTCGCCACCCGCAAGCTCCGCCACGCCAACCCGGCTGAAATCTTTTAACCATGCGCCAGGAACCCATTATCCGCGTCAAAGACCTGCATTATTCCTTCCGCGAAGGCGAGGGGATGAAGGAGGTCCTGCACGGCGTCTCGGCGGACTTTTACCCCGGCGAAATCGTCATCATCATGGGCCCTTCGGGCTCGGGCAAGACCACCTTTCTGAAGCTTCTCGGTGGCCTGCGTACGGTGCAAAAGGGCAGCATCGAGATCGACGGCCAGCAGCTCGAAAAGGGCCGCAAGGAGGACCTCGTGCAGGTGCGCCGCAAGATCGGCTTCATCTTCCAGAACCACCACCTGATCGCCTCCCTCAGTGTCGCCCAGAATGTCATGATGCCGCTGTCCTTCAACCCGAAGGAGACGGCCCGCTCGGCCCGCCCGCAGGCGCTGGATATCTTGAAACAGGTTGGTCTTTCCGAGCACGTGGAGAAAAAGCCCTCCCAGCTCTCCGGCGGGCAGAAGCAGCGCGTGGCCATCGCCCGTGCCCTCGTGCACCAGCCGCGCATCGTCCTGGCGGATGAGCCGACCGCCTCGCTCGACGGCAAGACGGGCCGCGAAGTCGTAGACCACATCCACCGCCTGGCCAAGCAGTCCGGGGCGACCATCCTGCTCGTTACCCACGACAGCCGCATTCTCGACGTGGCAGACCGCATCATCGAGTTGGAGGATGGTATCCTCAATCCCGATCCGCCCGTTTCCGGGCAGGCGTAGGCCGCCCAGGGGCGTGGCGGGTGGACTGCGCGGTTATGTCAGGGTGGTTTTATATAAGGAGCGGAGATTATTGGCCGGATCGCCGGGCCTTTTATTGCCATCCGATCAGATAGGTTCGGTATTAGCTGGGCTATGCGCGTGTATAAAATCACGAATACAGCCTTATCCGCTACCATGAAACCTTCACGCTTTCCCGCGCTTGCGCTGGGCCTGGGAGCCGCCTTGCTGGCCGCCTCCGCCGTCCAGGCGGCGGTGACACCGGAGGGGGATGTCTCGCCGGGGACGGGGGATGCCTACTGGAGCACTGGTGGCAGTGGCAGTCAGGCTGTTTCTATCGGGCAGAGCTTGCCCGGTTCGCTCACGATGAACGGCGGCAGCACACTGGCCAGCGGCCAGGTCATGATCGGTACAAATGGCGCTGCTGGTGGTGAGGTTGAACTGTCGGACGCTGGCACCGTTTGGACGATTTCCGGCGATATCTACGTCGGTCTTCTCGGGGGGGCGCTGGTCGAAGTCATGAACGGGGCGAGTGTGAGCGCAGGCTACACGGCCATGGGCTACTACTCGGGCAGCACCGGCAAGATCGTGGTCAAGGGCGCGGGCTCGCAGTGGAGCGCCAGCAGCGTGGTGATTGGTTCCACCGGTAACGCAGTCATCAATGTGACCGACAGCGGCAAGGTCGCAACGAGCGGTGACTTTTATGTGCAGGGCGGCTCGGGCGTTGGGATTCTGAACCTGGGTGTTTCCAGCAATTCGGCGCTGGTTGAGGCTGGCGGCACCTTCACCAACAATGGCACAGTCAATGTCTTCGCCCTCGGGAACCTCGCGGGTGGCAATTACAACCCGGTCACCGCCGGGGCGCTCGCCGGTAGCGGTACGGTCAACTCCTGGGGTGGTACCGTGGCTGAAGGAACGGGCGTCTTCACGGTCAGCAGTTACACGGAGTACACGGACGCGATCGTCGGGCAGGATCTCAGTGGCGCGCGCGTCAACGCCGGTGACGGGGCGTTGGTGGTGGCTTTCGCCGACAACGCGGGCACGGGGAATCTTGAGTTGACCGAGGTGGAGTCGCCGCTGCCCAGCGGCTACAGCTACTACGAGGTGGTCCAGATCGACATGAGCGGCCTGATCAACAGCGAGATCATTCTCTCCTACGAACTCGGGGCGGGCGTGGACGAGGACAACATCTATGCCTGGAAACTGGTTGGCGAAAACTGGCAGGAGATCAATCTCGACGATACGCTCGCGACCTACGAGCAGGAATATTTTAACATGATGGTCGACGGCGGTGGTGTTTACGCTCTGGGGGTTGCCGTGCCGGAGCCTTCCACCTACGCGGCCCTCTTCGGTGCCGGTGTGCTGGCCTTCGTGGGCCTGCGCCGCCGTCGCCGCGCTTAGGACCGGCGAGAAGCGTATATATCGTTTTGGACGGCAGGGGCTTCCTCGATTGGGGAAGCCCCTTGTTGTTTGGTCTCGCAAGCTTTTTGTACAAAATTGCCTGTCAAAAGCGGCAAAAGCATGTATGGTTAGGTCTCTCTTAACCATAACGCATCAAACACCTTATGAAGACCAAACTCGGACTCGCCCTCTTTTCTTTCGTCGCTCTTTTCTTCCTGGCCGGCTGCGGCACGACCGGTTCGAATGTGGACTACAAGACCCAGCGCATCGCCTACGCCGACCCGTCCCTGCAAAAACAGATCAAGGTCGAGCTGATTGACGGCCAGCTGAAGAACAACAAGGTCCTCCAGGCCAACATCACCAACACGACCGACAAGCCGATCTCCATCAGCTATCGCGTTGAGTGGTTCAACCTCAACGGCCTGCTGGTCAACGATCCGGAAACCAAGAGCCTCCAGATCGCCCCCGGCGACTTCGGCTTCGTCAAGGCTGAGCAGCCCGACCCGCTCGCCGTCTATCCGCGCATCGTCCTGGGCCGATAGGGTCCGGATCAGCTCTAGCGACATTTCCGGCAGCGTCCCTGCCGTTTAACAAAAAACTCCTCCCGGTTTGAGCCGCGGAGGAGTTTTTGTTTTCTCTCACAAAGACACAAAGACACAAAGGACACAGAGGTCTTTGGCTCGTGAGCCTTGCTGTTTTTTCACTCCCCTGTGCCCTCCGTGTCCTCTGTGTGAGAAAATTGATTTCACACGGAGCGCACGGAGTACACGGAGATAAAAGAGGAAAGTGACGGGACCGGCTTCCTTACTTTGTGTGCTTAGTGCCCCCGCGTGAGCCTCTTTGCCCGGCTTCCCGCGTCGTTTTCCGCAGTTGACCTTTAACGAAAAGCGGGCGATTTTTGTCCTCTGTTCTTTTAAAACTTTTCAGGGGTGAGCTCTCGCGGTTCGGCGCTTGCGCCGGGTCGAGGAAAGTCCGGACACCACAGGGCAGGATTCCCGGTGAAAGCCGGGGCAGGGCGGCGCGAGCCAGCCTTGACGGCCAGTGCCACAGAAAACAAACCGCCCCGCGCCTCGGCGTGGGGTAAGGGTGAAAAGGTGGGGTAAGAGCCCACCGCCGTCGCGGGTAACCGCGCGGGCAGGGTAAACCCATTCCGGTGCAAGACAGTGTAGGGGACCGGGCGGCTCGTCCATATGGTCCCGGGTAGGTCGCATCCCTTCGGGGAGACGCGCGTTCGCGCGCGCCAGATAAATGAGAGCAGCCGCTTCGGCGGCAACAGAATCCGGCTTATGATCCCCTGATTGCTTTGCGCTCCGTTCCCCGCGCGGTTTCCGCCGGGGGCGGGCGCTTTTTTCCATTGACAGGGGAGGGCGAAACCGTAATTTCCTCCCCTTTTTCCGTTTCCCAATCCGATTTTTCCAATGGCCAACACCAAACAAGCCCAGAAGTACATCCGCCAGACCGAGACCCGCACGGAGCGCAATCGCAACGAGCGCAGCCGTCTGAAGACCCTGGCCAAGAAGGCCCACACCGCCGAAGGCGAAGAAGGTACCAAGATCGCCCGCGAGTACGCCTCCGCCCTCGACAAGGCCGCCAAGCGCGGGGTCATCCACCCCAACAAGGCCGCCCGTCAGAAGTCGGCCGTCGCTGCCAAGGCTTTCGCCAAGGCCTAAGCGCCTCGGACGTACGCACGTTTTTGTCATGACCTCCGTTCCCGCCGGAACGGGGGTTTTTTTGTTGGCAGGCGCGAGGGGATGGTTTGAACAAAGAACCGTGCGTTCGATGGCGGTTGGCACATCTCCGCCATTCCGCCTCTGACTCCACCCTGCATTTTCACCGTCACCATGCCCACTTCGGACTCCACACGCTTCATTGGTTTTCCGCCGCCCCTGCTGGGGGAGCGGCCTGCGCGCCTGCCTGTGCTCGGGGCCGAGCCTGGCCGCTGGCTCGCGCTGGACAAGCCCGCCGAGGTCCTCACCGACCGCCACCGCTGGCACCCGGAGCTGCCGGGCGTGTTGCCCGCGCTCACGGAGCAGGCCGCTGCCGGCAAGCCCGAGCTTGAGCCCTACGGGATCGTGCAGGCGCGGCATATTTATGTGCTTGAGCCCGAGATCACCGGCGTGTTGCTGTTCGCGCTCGATGAGGAGCCGCTCCAGGAGCTGCGCGAGGCCTACGGCTCGGGGCAGATGACTTTTACCTTCGGGATGCTGGCCCGGTACAACGGGGGCAAGGACGAGCGGACCTGCCGCCTGCCGCTCGCCATCCATAATACCGAGCCGCGCGCCCTCGTCACCCACACGAGCGGGAAAAAGTGTGAAACGCGCTTCCGGCTGGTCGAGCGACTGGGCGACTATGCCTGGTGGGAGGCTCAGGCCGTTTACATGCGGCCGCACCAGATCCGTCTGCACGCCGCCGAGGTCGGGCTACCCATCGTCGGGGATCCGCTTTACGGTGGCCCGCCGCCCATCTGTTTGTCCGCCCTCAAGCCCGGCTACCGTAACCGTGGCGAGGAGCGTCCGCTCTACGCCGGGCTGTGTCTGCACTTGGGCTGTTTGGACGTGCAGCTGCCCGAGGAGAAGGGGTTCACGGTCAGCGCCGAGCTGCCGAAGGGCCTGAGCGTGCTCCAGCGCAAGCTCACCCAATACCGCTGAGGGCTCTGCGTCGCGCTGCTAAAGGGTAGGTCTGCGGCTAATTAACCGCGGGTTTTTTATTTTTTTCTTGTCTCAATGGCCGCGAGCTTCATTGTGACCTGCTTTTTCCAATCGCGATTTCGCGACTCATCAAAGCAAATTAATATTCCATGGGTAACCTTAAAAAGAAGCGCCGCCTCAAGATGAACAAGCACAAGCGGCGGAAGCGTTCACACGCCAATCGTCACAAGAAGCGCACGTGGTAGGCTGACGCCCTCAGGCGTCCCCCACCGGCTGCCCGCCTTTGACGAGCCGAAGGATTTGCCTGGTCCGCCCGCGGGTGGACCGGCGCTCATAATCCCTCTCGTGGCCGTCAACAAGTGCGATTACGCGGCATAGCTTGAAACAGTCCATGGCACACGACGTGTGCCATGGGCTTTTGCATTCCGCAGGTCGCCCAGGCTCTCGCGGCTCTTGGTGGAAGTCTTCTGACGGCATACGTTGCCAGTCGGAACCTTATTCGACTGTCGATGAGCGGGATGCGTATATGCGCGGAACGGACCGGATTCGGCCATGACGACCATCCTTGAGACCGAGCGCCTGCTGCTGCGGAACTGGGAGGACACGGACCGCGAGCTATTCGCCTACCTGCTGGGAGACCCGGCGGTCACGCGCTACCTGTTGCCCTGCCGTAAGCCTGCTGAGGTGCAGGCACGCTTTGACCGTATGCGGGAGCAGATCGGTGAAACCGGCTACGGCTTTTGCGCACTCGAGCATAAGGCAACGGGACGGAGCATCGGCTGGTGCGGTCTTTACGAGACGTGCCTGGAGCCTTGCCTGCCTGCGGGGACAGTCGAGGTCGGCTGGCGGCTTCACCGGGACCACTGGGGGCAGGGGTATGCCGCCGAGGCGGCCCGGGCTTGCCTGCGGGATGGTTTTACGACCCGAGAGCTGGACGAGATTGTGGCCTTCACTGTGGTCACCAATCACCGTTCGCGTGCCGTCATGGAGCAGATTGGCATGCGCCGGGACCCGGCGGGGGATTTTGAGCATCCCCGCGTGCCCGAGGCGCGGCCGGATTTAAAGTCCCATGTTCTCTATCGCCTTTCCCGGGAAGAATGGCATGCGCATCTGGGGAGTCGCTGATCGTTAGCATCCTTTTCAGTGGGTGGTCATGCTAAAGATTCTGAATCGCCAGTTATACATTTTCCGGAGATTGCGCGTTTTAGAAATGATACAAACGATAAGATTTTGGTCATTTCAGGCAGCTACATCATTAAAAGGTCTTGAGCTCAGTAGCAGCGGGGAGGGGATCGTATCGGTGGTTTTCCTTAGTGGGGCCGGAGAAGCCTTCGACGGGGTGAAATAAGTGTAAACCCTTCATGGAACGTGGGAAAAAGAATTGCATCAATTGCGCCGAAGCAATTATGACAAGGGCTTAATGTTGACTCGTACCCCCCAGAGCAACCCCTTGCTACCTCCCATCCGGGAGGCGAATGGCGGCGCTGGTGGGGCGGCAAGTCCGGTATTTCCGTCCAGTTCCCGAGTTCATGCGAAGGTCAGCCAATAAACCGCTCTTTGTCGATCTTTCCGATCAGGTGATGCTGTTGGCGCGTGTCAGCGCCTTGAGAGGGCCTATCTGTATAGAGGCCCTGATGGAGTGTCCGCTCAATCAGAGTCCGGAGCAGCTCGCCATGACGGCCGGCCAGCTCTCGGGCGTGGCCAAGGGCCAGTTGATCCCCGCCACGTGCGGGATTTACCCGCAGGAGGTTTTGATCCGGCGGGCCGCACTCGATAACCCTGCCAAGGCGAAGGACCCCGCCTACCTCCCCGAGTTCGTGGAGCAGCAGTTCAAGGTGGATGTGCGCCAGTACGCCATCACGGTTATGAATGCCGCCCAGGGGACCGAGTTCAAGATCGAGAAAGCCATCAGCAAGGAGTTGCTTTTCTGCGGGGCTCCCCGCCGCGAGCTCCAGGCTACCCAGGACCAGTTGCTCTCTTACGGGCTCTATCCAGAGCGATTGGAGCTGGGAACAGTGGCCACCGTCGGCGGATTGGTGCACTATGCGGGCTGGAAGGGCATCAAGTCGCCCACGCTGGTGCTCCAGATCACCGAAAGCCAGGCGCAGGTGCTGATTTTCCAGGGTGAGTCGTTGGATGTGGCCCGGCCGATCCCCCACGGGTTTGCCAGCATGTACCCGCTGGTGCAGGAACAGCTTGGGCTCAAGGATGTGGAGTCCGCCCGCAAGCTCTTTTCTTCGAACACCTTTGATTTCACCGAAATGGGCCCGACGCTTCTGAAGAAGCTGATGAAGGAGCTCCAGGCTTCCACGGGCTTTTACGAGGTCCAGACCGGCCAGACTATCGGCCAGATTTTCCTCAGCGGCCTGCCGGATAACCTCGGCTGGATCGCCCAGAGTATTTCCCGGGCCCTGTGCGTGGACGTGCTCAAGCCCGACTACACCGAGTGGCTGCCCGCGCTCGGGATCGAGCTGGGCGAGGGCGTCGATGTCTCCAAGCTGGGGTCGCGCTGGTTCGGCCTTTTCGCCCTGATGGGCAACTATAACCTTCCACCCTCTGTTGCGGATGCAAAAGGACAGTAAGAAGGATACCTATCTCAACTGGCACCCGAACTTCCGCCTGAGCGAGACGTTGCCCGACATCAAGGTCGTGCGCACGGGCTTCCTCGTGAACTTCGTCGCCATCCTGGCTGTCCTGCTCGCTCTCGCTGTCAATGGCTACCGCGAATGGCGGATCGGGGCCCTTGGGGGGGAGATCGGGACTTTTCAGGAGCGGCTGGACGCCGGTCAGCGGCAGAACTCCGCCAACCTCAAGCTCAGCGGGGAATTTACCCGCCAGTCGAAGGTAATCGAGGATGTGAACACCTTCTATTCGCTTTCATATCCGCCGCTGGACTTCCTGATCGCTGTGACGGAGAGCCGTCCCGACGACATCGCCTTCCAGTCCATCCGCTATACGCTGGAGAAGCCGGTCATCAAGAAAAAGGGAGCCAAGCCGAAAAAGGCGGACTTCGTCAACAAGTACACCATCAACGGGATGCTTCAAGGCGGCTCCGCCGACGCCCTCAACTCCATCAATCGCTACCGTAACACGCTTGCCGGCCTCGACGCCTTTAAGGACAAGGTCGTGGAGATCCAGGTTTCCCAGCCCCGCCGTAATCCGGCCCTGAACCTTTTCGAGTTTCAGATCACGCTCATCCTCAAGCCTCAGCCATGAACGCCCAAAAGCTTATCGCTCTGATCAAGCAGCATCCGTTGGCCACGGCTTGCGCGCTGGTTACTCTGGTACTCCTGGGGCTGATGTTCCTGCGCGGCGCAGCGCTGGGCGACGCCGAGGCTCAATATAACCAGGTCGTCTCCGAGATCGACGAAATGGACCAGAATGAGAAGAACTCGATCGGACTGAGCGAGGACGTGGAAAAGATCAACGTGCTCGTCGAGGACATTCAGTCGCGCCTCATGGTCGAGCGCGCCCGGGCTGACCACTACCGCTACTTCCTCTCGTTGGCCGAGGCCAGCAAGGTCACGCTGCAGGATCCGGTATTCGAGAGCTATCTGGCCCCCGGCCAGAAGAATGTCGTCATCATGACTGAGCAGCTTGCTGAGGTCACTTACCGACTCAACGTCCGGGGGGAGTTCAATCATGTCATGGATTTTATCTACCAGCTCTCGTCCGGGCGTTACCTGGCCCGGGTGAGCGAGATGTCCATCGAGGGAGCTCCCACCCTGGGCAAGGACATGGCCCAGGCCTCTCTGACCGTTAGCATCCTGGCGGTTGCCCCGCCCAAACCAGAAAAGAAAGAGAAATAATAGGAGCCATCCAACCCACCCAACCTCTGCCGATGCCATGAACGCTTTTTCCTCTCCACGACACCTGTTCCCGCTGATGTTGGCCCTTCTGCTGGGGGCCACCAGCTGCGCGCAGGCCGCTCTGGTGCTGCCAGCCAAGCGTCGTGCCGCCATTCTGGCCGATGGCGAGTATTTCCTCCGCCCGATGGATGTGCAGGTGCAGGCGCGTTTGGGCGAGCTCGACTACCCCTTCGCCTTTGAGCAGGAGGAGGCCCCGGAGCCGGTCGTGACTGATACTGCCGCCCCTGAGCAGGTAGCGGCTCCGGTCGAAGTGACCTATACCGATCAGGAGATTCTCGATTTGTTCTCCGATAACTTCCGCCCCACCGGTATGATGGCCCGTGGCGAAGTTAACTACCTGATCCTGCCCGTGGGCAACCGCAGCCGCTCGGTGGCCACCGGCGAGCTGATCCGCTTCAACTACGAAAACAAGTCCTATGACGTCCGTCTCGAATCGGTCACGGACGATACCTTTACCCTCCGCCTCGGTGAGGCGGTTGTTGTGCGTCGGCTCAACGAGTCTTTCGACGCTGACAAAGTCAAACGCTATAACCCCCAACCTTGAACCCTTTTGCTACTGCTCAATTCGAAATAAGAGGAACCACCACACATGAAAATTCGACCCTTGATATTCGCCGCGCTGCTATCCATGCCGCTGCCATGGTTGGGCGCGATGGATCCGGCAGAGGACACGATCAACCCGCTGGGTTCGAGCGATGTCCCTCAGGACAATACCCCCGTTGTTGACGGTGATGGGCAAATCGTTCCCGCCGAAAGCGACACCCCCGCCACTCCGCCCAAAGAACCCGCCGCTCCCGCCGAGCCGGAGACCGCTCCGCCCCCGACCGGACCCGAGGATACTTACTCTCCTGATACCACCGGTATCACGGTGAAAAACATCACCGAGGAGCAGCCGAAGATCGAGGTCACCGTCTCGCCTCAGGGGGAACGTGAAATCGAACAGACCAAGGAGGAGGTTCCCGCCCTCGAGTTGGACTTCCCGACTGGCGGCGAGGCCACCCTTGAGTTCCCCACCGACGTCACCAGCGAGGTTGATATGGAGATGGGCGACGACGACACCATCTCGGTGGACTTCCCCAATGAGGAGGTGCGCACCATCATCCGTAATGTGGCTGACCTCTACGACCTGAACGTGGTCATCCCTGAAACCCTCGTGGGCAACACCACCATCAAGTTGCGTAACGTCACTTGGCGTCAGGTCTTCGAAGTCGTGCTCCAGCCCCTCGGCTATACCTACGTCGAGGACCGCAATATCATCAAGATCAAGAGCATGGACGAACTGCTTCAGGAGCCCGTCGATACCCGCGTCTTCCTGATCAACTACGCGCTGGCCAGCGATCTGCAATCCTCGCTCAACTCACTGGTTGATGCGGCTTCCGGCGGTATTATTCAGGTCGATTCGCGCACCAACGCTCTTATTGTGACTGAGCGCCCCTCGCGCATGAACGACATTCAGGAGATCATCGAGCGCCTCGACCAGCCCACGCCCCAGGTCATGATCCACTCGATGTTCATCGAGACCCAGACGAACGAAGAGCTCAACCTCGGCGTCCAGTGGCCGACCTCGACCACCTTCACCCTGCAAGGGTCCGGCGCGGATAATGCCATCCAGCTCGGCGGTATCGGCACGCTGCCCTCCTCTGCGATCGGCAATGTCAACTTCGCCAACAACGCCGTGCTGAGCATGACCAAGCTGGAGGCCACCCTCAACTACCTCCAAAAGGACACCAACTCGCGCGTACTGAACCATCCGACCATCGTTACCATGGACGGGCAGGAGGCGAAAATCGCCATTGGTGAGGAAATTCCGATCCCCGAGTTCGTTTTCAACGAAGAAACCGGCCGATTCCAGATTTCCGGTTATGAATACCGCAATACCGGTTCGGTGCTGACGGTGACCCCGCACGTCAACAGCGCCGGTTTTATCCGGTTGTCGGTGCTGCCGGAGCTGAGCAAGAAGGGTAACAACGGTATCAGCATCGCCGCCGGGACCGGCACCACGGCCACGGAAATTCCCTCCTTTGACAGCAAGACGACGAGATCCACGGTTGTGCTCAAGGACGGCTATACTCTCGTCATCGGCGGTCTGCGTGAAAAAGCCAACAAGACGGTGGAGGATAAGGTCCCCTTCCTCGGCGATATTCCGCTCATCGGCGAGCTCTTTACCAATACTTATAAAGACCCGGCCGACAACGGCGTGACCGACCTGCTCATCTTCATCACCGCCCGCACGCTCAACCCCGACGGCACGACCTACAAGGAAATGGTCGATCCGCGCCAGCTCGACCGCATGCACATCACCGACTCGGAAATCCCGGACTACCGGCTGCCCGAGCCTGAGTACAAGCAGCAGCAGGAAGTGCTGCGCCTGCGTAACGACCTCGATGTCGAACAGGAGTCCGCGCGCCTGACCAAGCAGAGCTCCCAACTCCAGTCGCAGCTCCAGAGCGAAGAGCAGGACGACGACTCCGGATCGAGCAAGCGCAAGCTCCGCCACGGCCCGTAAGGCTGTCGCTTCCCCACGGTTCCTCTTTATCCGTACAAACGCCCCGGGCCGCTCCTGTTGCCCGGGGCGTTCTGTTTTTACGGAAAACGCGCCCCGGACCGAGCGGGGTTTTGGGATTGAAGCTGACACATCCACCGTGCATGTTTCCCGCATGGAGGCGTGTTCTCATCCGCGCTTTCCGGCGATGTACGGGCTCACCCGTGCTCGCGGCCGTTATTTTTCTCTCATTAGCCGCTTCTTCGACCCGGCAGGTGCACTTTGACAATCTCCACATGAAAACATCGCTGCTCTCATCTTTGGCTGCCAGCGCCGGTATGCTTGCCTTGTTGGCCGGTTGCGGCCAGGAAAACCAGTTCGTCGCGCCGCCGCCCCCGCCGGTTGAGGTGGCCCCTCCGTTCCAGGGCGAGGTGACGGTATATACCCCGATGGCCGGGCAGACCTACGCCCGCGATACCCTGGAGGTCCGCGCCCGTGTCAAGGGCTACCTAAATAGCGTGGACTTCACCCCCGGCTCGCTGGTGCAGGAGGGCGAACTGTTGTTCACCATCGAGCCGCAGCTCTACGAGGCCGCGCTTCAGTCCGCGCAAGGGCAGCTCGCCAGCGCCGATGCCAGCCGTGACCTGGCCGACACCACTTACCAGCGCAACGAGCAGCTCTTCACCTCCGACGCCATCTCTGAGCTGGACCTGCTCCGCAGCAAGGCCGAACTCGACCTGAGCGAGGCCAGCGTCTCCCAGGCGCAGGCCGCGGTCGAGTCCGCCACGCTCGACCTGAGCTACACGAAGATTTACGCCCCGCTCTCCGGACGGATCTCCCGCGAGCTTGTCACCGTCGGCAACCTCGTCGGCTCGGGCGAGCCGACCCTGCTCGCCACCATCGTGCAGATGGACCCGATGGACGTGTACATCAACGTCGATGAGCGCTCCCTGCTGAGTCTGCTTCAGCAGTACGGCCAGCCCGGCGTCATCCGCGACGGCAAGCCCAAGCGCAGCATCGCCGTCCAGCTTGAGCTCACCGACGGCTCGCTCTACCCACAAAAGGGCGTCATCGACTACATCGGAAACACGGTCGATCCCCGGACGGGCACGATCGAGGTTCGCGCCAGCTTCCCCAATCCGCAGGGCACGCTCATCCCCGGCCTTTTCGCCAAGATACTCTTCGCCGAGGCCTACCCGGACGCGCTCGTCGTGCCCGAGGGCTGCATCCAGCGCGACCTCGCCGGGCCTTACGTGCTCGTGATCGACAGCGAGAACGTCGTGGAAATGCGCTACATCGAGAAAGGCCCGCTGGTCGAGCAGGGCAGGGTGGTGACCAAGGGGCTGGAGCCGGATGACCGCGTCATCGTCAACGGCATCCAGCGCGCCCGCCCGGGAGCGAAGGTCTCCCCGCAGAACCCCGCGTCCAACGCCCAGTCCTGAGGAGCGCCACATGTTCAGCCACTTTTTTATCCGTCGCCCGATCTTCGCCGCGGTCCTCTCGATCGTCATCATGCTCCTGGGGGCCTTTGCCCTGCTGAGCCTGCCCGTCGAGCGCTACCCGGACATTGCCCCGCCCTCGGTCCAGGTCGTGGCCAACTACCCCGGCGCGGACGCGCAGACCGTGGCCGACACCGTGGCCTCGCCCATCGAGCAAGAGGTCAACGGTGTCGAGAACATGATCTACATGTCCAGCATCTGCGCCAACGACGGCAGCATGACGCTGACCGTGTCCTTCGCCACCGGGACGGACCCGGACATGTCGCAGGTGCTCGTGCAGAACCGTGTGAACAAGGCCACCTCGCAGCTCCCGCAGGAAGTCCAGCGCCTCGGCGTGCAGGTGGACAAGCAGATGAAGGACGCCAACCTCTACCTGGCCCTCATCTCGCCCGATGGGCGCTACGACGACATCTTTCTGGCCAACTACGTCAACCTCTACATCAAGGACGAGCTCGCCCGCGTGGCCGGGGTGGGGAAGGTCCAGACCTTCGGCGCGGAAAAGTTCAGCATGCGCCTGTGGCTCGACCCGGACAAGATGACCGCCCGCAAGGTCACCGTCGATGAGGTCCTCAACGCCGTCAAGGAGCAGAACGTGCAGGTCGCCGCCGGGAACATCGGCGAGCCGCCCGCCCCGCCCGGACAAGAGTTCCAGTACACGATCAACGTCAAGGGCCGCCTCAGCGACCCCGAGGAGTTCGCGGACATCATCATCCGAACCGGCGACAGCGGGCAGGTGCTGCGGCTGGGCGATGTCGCCCGCGTCGAGCTCGGCGCGGAAAACTACAAGCTCCAGGCTCAGCTCAACGGCAAGCCCGCCGCCGCCATGGGCGTTTATCAGGTGCCCGGCGCGAACGCCCTCGCCGTGGCCAAGGGCGTGAAAGCCCGCGTCGAGCAGCTCGCGCAGAACTTCCCCGAGGGCATCGACATGGTCGTCGTGTACGACAACACGCGCATGATCGTCGCCTCGATGGAGGAGGTCATCGTCACGCTGTTCATGACGCTCATCCTCGTCGTGCTCGTGGTCTATGTTTTCCTGCAAAGCTTCCGCGCCACGCTCATCCCGACGCTGACCATCCCGGTTTCGCTCATCGGTACCTTCGGGGCGATGGCCGTGCTCGGTTTTTCCATCAACCTCCTCACGCTCTTCGGGCTCATCCTCGTCATCGGCATCGTGGTGGACGACGCCATCGTGGTCGTCGAGAATTGTACGCGCCACCTGGAGGAGGGCATGTCCCCGAAAGACGCGGCCATGCTCACCATGACCGAGGTCAGCGGCCCGGTCGTGGCCACCACGCTGGTGCTGCTGGCGGTATTCGTGCCCACGGCTTTCATGGGCGGGATCACGGGGATTTTGTTCCAGCAGTTCGCCATTACGATCTCGGTGGCGACTGTCTTCTCCTCCATCAACGCGCTCACCCTCAGCCCCGCGCTGTGCGGCGTGCTCCTGCGCAAAGGCTCGGGCAAGGTCAACTGGTTCTTCCGCCTCTTCAACACCGGGATGGACAAGACCACCAACGGCTACCACGCGACCGTGCGCGCCTTTATGCGCAAGGCCGCCCTCGGCGTGCTGCTCTTCGTCGCCATGACGGTGCTGGCGGGCTGGGGCTTCGTGCGGCTGCCCACGGGCTTCGTCCCGCAGGAGGACGAGGGCTACTGCATCCTTTCGGTCCAGCTCCCCGACGCGGCCTCGCTCCAGCGCACGGCGGCGGTCATGGATCAGGTTAACGCCATCGTCGCGGACACCCCCGGGGTCGAGAACACGCTCACGATTTCGGGCTTTTCGCTGCTCGACGGCGCGGCCTCCTCGAACATGGCCTTCTCCATCGCGGTGTTCAAGGACTGGTCGGAACGCCCGCCGGACCAGCACCAGAGCGTCATCCTCATGAGTATCAACAAGCGCCTCTCGCGCCTGATGGACGCACTCGCCTTCGCCTTTCCCACGCCTTCGCTGCCCGGCCTCGGGCTCACGGGCGGGTTTACGCTCATGCTGCAGGACCGCGGCGGGGTGGGGCTGGAGACGCTGGCCCAGGTCGGTGACGAGTTCATCGAAAACGGCAACAGCCAGTCCGCCATCACCGGGATGAGTACGACCTTCCGGGCGAATGTGCCGCAGCTCTTCGTGGACATCGACCGCGATCAGGTGAAGAACCGCGGCCTGTCATTCACCTCGGTCTTCGATGCCATGCAGACCTACCTCGGCTCGTCGTACATCAACGACTTCACGCGCTACAACCGGGTCTTCAAGGTCAAGGCGCAGGCCGACCCGCAGGCCCGTTCAAAGGTGGACGACATCGGCAAACTCGAAGTCCCCACCGCCGACGGGCAGATGACCCCGCTGGCCGGGATCATCAGCGTGAGCGAGATCCTCGGTCCGCAGACCATTACCCGCTACAACCTGTACCCCTCGGTCAAGGTTTTGGGCAACAGCGCGCCCGGCTACAGCTCCGGCCAGTCCATGGCCGTGATCGAGAATATGGCCGCGCAGAGCCTTCCCAACTCCATGGGCTACGAGTGGACCGATCTGTCCTACCAGCAGGCGCTGGCCAGCGGCGGCGGCACGCTCCTCATCTTCGCGCTGGCGATCATTCTGGTCTATCTTGTATTGGCCGCCCAATACGAGAGCTGGACGCTGCCCATCTCCGTGTGCCTGTCCGTGCCCACGGCGCTGCTGGGCGCGGTGGCCGCGCTCATGATTCGTGGCTACGACAACAACCTCTACACGCAGATCGGGATCGTGCTGCTGATCGGCCTCTCGACGAAGAGCGCGATTCTCATCGTCGAGTTTGCCAAGGAGCAGCGTGACCACGGGATGAGCCCCTTCGACGCCGCCCTGAGCGCCGCCCGCCTGCGCTTCCGTGCCGTGCTGATGACGGCCTTTTCCTTTATCCTCGGGGTCATTCCGCTGCTCGTGGCCACCGGCGCGGGCGCGGAGAGCCGCAAGGCCATCGGCACCTCCGTCTTCGGCGGGATGCTGGTGGCGACGGTGGTCAGCGTGATCGTCGTGCCCATGCTTTACTATGTCATCCAAACGCTGGCGGAGAAATTCGGCGGCGCTCAACCCGCCCCGACTCCGGCCTCCTCCGAACCCGATGCCTCCCATGAAGCTTAACCTGCTCTTCGCCGCCGCTCTCACGCTGCTGGCCGGTCCGCTCGCGGCACAAACAGCGCCCGCTGCCGCTGGTGCGCCTCGTAGTGATTCCACCACTACACCCGCGCCTGCCGTGGCCACGTACACCATCGCGGTGGTGACGGACGGGGACTCGCCGCAGTTCGCGGCGCAGTTGGCCAGCATCCGCCAGGAGCTGGACGGGCTGATCCGCGGCAAGGTCCGGGTGGTCTTCAAGGAGGATGCCGACTTTAGCGCACACTGGACCCCGGCGCGTGCGCCCGAGGCGTTCCGGGCCGCGCTCGTCGATCCCGAGGCCGACGCCGTGCTGCTGCAGGGCATGCTCGTGATGAACGCCGCCACCGGGGCCGGTTATCCGCTGCCCAAGCCCGTGGTTGGCTCCTGGTTGCAGGAACCCGAGATGATCAACCTCCTGCTCGACGAGCAGGGCAGCTCCGCTGTGCCTAACCTCAACCTCGTCGTCGGTGGCCACACCGTGCGCGAGGATTTGAAGAAGTTCGTCAACCTGGTGGACTTCGCCCGGCTCTACGTGTTGGTGGACGCCGCCTATGCCGACAGCATGGCCTTCGTGCAGGATTACCTTGACGAGATGGACACCGCGGTCAAGGCCGAGGTCGCCATCGTCCCCATGGGCGCGGACGCGCAGGCCGTGCTCGACCAGCTCCCGCCCGATGCCCGCGCCGTGTACCTCTTTCCCGCGCTCCAGATGACGGACACCGAGCGCCAGAAGCTCATTGACGGCATCGCCGCCAAGGGCATCCCCAGCTACGCCTACACGGGCGAACCGGCGGTGCGGGCGGGTGTACTCGCCGGGTCCATCCCCGATGTCCGCCTGACGCTGGCCCGCCGCACCGCGCTCAACTTCCAGCGCATCATCCTCGGCGACAAACCCGAGTCTCTCCCGGCCCGCATCCGCATCGAGCCGAGCCTGTACCTCAACGCCCTGACTGCGCAGAAGATCGGCTACGACATCGCCTTCGAGACCGCCGCCAACGCCGAGGTGCTCTTTGAGAACGAGATCGTCGAAGGCGATCCGATCGAGCTCATCGGCGCGATTGAAAAGGCGCTCAAGTACAACTTCGAGTACCTCTCGCGTCAGCAGGACACAAAGGTTAGCTACGAGGACAAGCGCCTCGCCCTGAGTCCGCTGTTGCCGCAGATCAGTGCCTTTACGGGCTATCAGCAGGTGGACGCCGGGACGGTTTACGCCTCGGGCGGGTCCATCCCCAAGAGCGAGGCCAATGTCGGCGTGCGCATCAGCCAGATCATATACAGCGACGTGCGCCTGGCCAATCTTCGGGTGGCCGGGGAAAACTACCAGGCCTCCACCTTGCAGGAGGAGGTCACGCGACTGGACATCATCCAGGGGGCGGCGCTGGCCTACATTAATTATCTCTCCGCGCTGGCGGTGGAGCGTGTCGCCCGCGACAACCTCGCCGTCACCCGGCGCAACCTCGAACTCTCGCGCATCCGGGAGGAGGTCGGCACTGGCGGGCGCGAGGAGGTGTACCGCTTTGAGGCGGCGGAGGCCGGGGACCGTGCCCAGGTATCCGACGCGCAGGCCGCCGTCGAGCAGGCGCTCGTCGCGCTTAACCAGGTGCTTGGCGAGGACCTGAACAAGCGCTGGCGTCCGCAGGATCTTTCGCTGGAGTCCCCGCAGTTCCGCGACATGGCCTCGACCGCCTCCGGGCTCGTCGGGACCGACGCCGACTACGAGCGCTTCCGGCTGTTTTCGCTCCAGTACGGGGTCTGAAACGTGTTATCTCTCTATGGAGTAAGGATTTGCCGTATGAGCTAAAGTCGGAGCAAATGGTCCTGGAAATTACCCGGCATAAATACAGTGATTATTTTCGAAGAATGACTGATGGTTTTTATCTGAAATAGCATCCTGTTGATTGTTTGATGAATGCCGATGAGGCTTCTTGTAAAAAGGTTTTTTCAGGTAATTGCAATATCTTTGCAGGTTTATTTCCAGTATGCGAAGCAAGTTCAATAAAATAGAAAAATATATACCTCACTACGGGCCTAACCTGGGGTTGGCCTTTCCTGTTATGCTTGCCCAGGCCGGACAAATGGTTGTTGTCCTTGCTGATAACCTGATGGTAGGTCAGTTGGGAACCATTCCCCTTGCCGCAGCATCCTTTGCCAATACCGTGTTTGTGGTGGGGATGGTGTTTGGTATAGGCATGGTCAACGGATTGACCCCACTGGTCGGGAAGGCCTGTGGCAGTGGCGATAGG
>JAUTCS010000106.1 GCA_030673825.1 Verrucomicrobiota bacterium JB024
GCCGGTATGGGCGAGCTGCACCTCGACATTATCCGCGACCGTCTCTTCCGCGAGTTCAAGGTCGAAGCTACCGCCGGCAAGCCGCAGATCGCTTACCGCGAATCCATCACCAAGGAAGCCGACGGCGAAGGCAAGTTCGTCCGCCAGTCCGGTGGCCGCGGTCAGTACGGCCACGGTGTGATCAAGCTCGAGCCGAACGAAAAGGGCAAGGGCGTCGAAGTGATCAACGAAATCGTGGGTGGTGTCATTCCGAAGGAATACATCAAGCCGTTCTCCGACGGTGTCATGGAAGCTTCCTCCAACGGTACCATCGCCGGTTACCCGGTGATCGACTGGAAGGTCCGCATCGTCGATGGCTCCTTCCACGAAGTCGACTCCTCGGAAATGGCCTTTAAGATGGCCGGTATTTTCGCTTTCAAGGACGCCATGGCCAAGGCCGGCCCGCAATTGCTCGAGCCGATCATGTCCGTCGAAGTCACCACCCCGGACGAGTACCAGGGCGACATCGTGGGCGACCTTAACCGTCGCCGCGGTCAGATCCAGTCCATGGAAGCCGGTCGTGGCGGTGTCGCCGTGATCACCGCCAACGTGCCGCTGGAAACCATGTTCGGCTACGCCACCGACGTTCGCTCGCTCTCCAAGGGCCGTGCCAACTACGCGATGACGCCGTCGCACTTTGACCAGGTGCCCAATAGCGTGCTCAACAGCATCGTTGAAAGCTCGCCGCACAAGAACAAGGCCCGCAGCCAGTAATTCACCAATTACTTTTATACCGCAATGACCGGACAACGCATACGCATCAAGCTTAAGGGATTCGACTTTCGGGTCATCGACCAGTCGGCCACCGACATCGTGGAAACCGCCAAGCGCTCCGGCGCTCGTGTGAGTGGTCCCGTGCCGCTGCCGACCCGTATCGAGAAGCTCTCCGTCAACCGCTCTCCGCACGTTGACAAGAAGTCGATGGAGCAGTTCGAGCTGCGCACCCACAAGCGCCTCATCGATATCATGGAACCGACCGCCCAGACCGTGGACGAGCTCAAGAAGCTCAACCTCCCGGCCGGTGTGGACATCACCATCAACGTTTAATCACTCTTTACTTCCTCCGAGAAGCAACGTCTTAACAACATTTAACCCCTCACGCAGGTCTAGGAAACGGAAGCCGGTAACGGTTTCCACCTGCCAATGAGCTATGAGCCTGACACTGATTGGTAAAAAAATCGGGATGACCCAAATTTATGACGGTGAGAACCGTCTCGTCCCGGTCACAGTAGTCCAAGCCGGCCCTTGCCCGGTCCTTCAAATCAAGACCGTCGACGGTAAGGACGGTTATAACGCGATCCAGATCGGTTTCGGCGTTGACCAGAAAGGTCATCGCGTCTCCAAGCCCCTTCAGGGGCATCTGAAAAAGGCCGGCGTCGAAGCCGTCACCGATATCTGTGAATTTATCCCCGACGGGGAAGAAGTCACCCTCGGCGAGGCCCTGACGGTCACGCGCTTCGAGGAAGGCCAGAAGATTGACATCATCGGCACGACCAAGGGTCGCGGCTTCCAGGGTGTCATGAAGCGCCACGGCTTCCACGGGCAGCCTGCCTCGCACGGTCACATGACGCACCGCCGCGGGGGTTCCTACGGGATGTGCCAGTGGCCCGGTGAGGTGATCAAGGGCAAGAAGATGCCCGGTCACATGGGCAATGCCCGCCGCACGACGCAGAACCTCGATATCGTCCGCATCATCGAGGACCAGAATTTGATCCTGATCCGCGGTAGCGTGCACGGCCCCAAGGGCGGCACCGTCTTCATCCGCAAGGCGATCAAAACCAAAACGCAGAAGTAAGGGAAGGGGACGCAAGCTATGAAATTTAAGGTATATACCGCAGACGCTTCCTCCAGCTCGGAGAAGGACTTTGAGAACTTCCCGGCTTTCGAAGGCAAGAAGGGCCTCCAGGCCCTCAAGGACGTGATCGTCGCCTACCAGGCCAATGCCCGCCAGGGTAACGCCAAGGCCAAGACCCGCTCCGATGTCAACCGCACGGGTAAGAAGATCTACCGCCAGAAGGGCACCGGTAACGCCCGTCACGGTGACCGCGGCGCCCCGATCTATGTCGGTGGTGGCGTGGCCCACGGCCCGAAGATCCGCGACTGGTCCAAGCACATCAACAAGCGTGTCAAGGCCCTCGCGTTCCAGCGCGCTTTGTTCAACAAGGCTTCCGAAGGCGGCCTCGACCTGATCGAGAAGTTCGACGTCGAGCAGCCCAAGACCAAGCTCTTCAACAGCCTCATCGGCAAGATCCAGCCCAAGGGCAAGGTGCTCATCGTGGACCGCGAGTTCACGGACAACGCCGCCCTGGCCGCGCGTAACATCGACCGCGTCTACATCGTGGACGCCGACTCGATCAACGCCTGGGACCTGATGCGCTTCGACAAGATTGTCGCCAGCGAAGAAGGCTTCAACCGCATCCTCGAACGCGCCAACCAACGCTAAGGAACTTTCGCCATGATTTCACCCGAAAAGATCATCAAGGAGAAGCGCGTGACGGAGAAGTCCGCCATGCTGGAAGCCAACCTCAACCAGCACGTCTTCGAAGTTTACCCGCAGGCCAAGCGCACTGAGGTGGCCGAAGCCGTAGAAAAGCTCTACGGTGTCAAGGTTGCCCGCGTGAACATTCTCACGGTCAAGGGCAAGAACAAGCGTAGCCGCACCGTCCGCGGCCAGTACGGCAAGACTTCGGATATCAAGAAAGCCGTCGTCACCCTGCAACAGGGTGAATCCATCGAGACCGTCTAACCCATTCAGCCGCGACCAGCCATGGCCATCGTCAAGACCAAACCCATTACGCCTTCGCAGCGCTTTCACAGCAAGAGCCGCCAGGAACTTTCCAAGGATCGCCCGGAAAAGAGCCTGACCATCTCCCGTCACCGCAAGAAGGGCCGCAACAACTACGGCCGCATCACTTCTCGCCGTCGTGGCGGCGGTCACAAGCGCCTTTACCGCATCATCGACTTCCGTCGCGACAAGCTCGACATGGCGGCCGAGGTCGTCTCCATCGAGTACGATCCGAACCGCTCGGCGAACATCGCCCTGCTGAAGTTTGAAGACGGCGAAAAGCGCTACATCCTCAGCCCGCGCGGCGTGAAGGTCGGCGACAAGCTGCTCAGCACGAACGGCGAAGTCGAAGAATTCACACCCGGCCTTTGTGTGCCGCTCAAGAACATCCCGCCGGCCACGCAGATCCACGCGATCGAAATGCAGCCCGGCCGTGGTGCTCAGGTGGCCCGTTCCGCCGGCCAGTCCGCCCAGCTCGTCTCGGTGGAAGGCAAGCGCGCCACGATCAAGATGCCTTCCGGCGAAATCCGCCTCGTCCACTCGGACTGCCGCGCCACCATCGGCCGCGTCGGTAACGAGGAGCACGAAAGCATCAGCATCGGCAAGGCCGGTCGTAACCGCTGGAAGGGCAAGCGCCCCCGCGTCCGTGGTGTGGCCATGAACCCTGTCGATCACCCAATGGGTGGTGGTGAAGCCAAGACCTCCGGTGGCGGTCACCCGGTTTCTCCGTGGGGCCAGCTCTCGAAGGGCTTCCCGACCCGTACCAAGTCCAAGCCCTCGAACTCGATGATCCTCGTTCGCCGCAACGGCAAGAAGTTCAAGCGCAGCTAACCCGACAACGAATTTTACGATATGGCACGTTCAATCAAGAAAGGCTTCTTCGTCGATCCGAAGCTGATGATCAAGGTGGAAAAGGCCCAGGCCGAAGGCGCGCGCAAGCCGCTTCAGACCTGGTCCCGCCGCTCGACCATCACCCCGGACTTTGTCGGCCTCAACATCAACGTTCACAACGGCAAGGGCTTCATCCCGGTGCACGTGACCGAAAACATGGTTGGCCACAAGCTCGGCGAATTCGCCCCGACCCGCAGCTTCAAGGGTCACCAGCCGCACACCAAGAAGTAAATTTCCGCACATGTCCATCCGCGTACACATCATCGCTCTTTTCTCCCTGCTCATGGCCGGGAGCGCGGTGAGCTACGCCCAGGACGCCGTGGCGGTGGAGCAGGGGAGCGCACCTGTGGCGCGCCCCTATTTTGTCGAAAACTCGATTTATCCGACAGGCCAGACGACGGTCTTCGGAGTGGCGGTCACCCCCGTGACCGACGTGGTCATCCTCAACAACGGTCTGGATCAGGGCTTTCGCCTCGGCATGGTATGCCAGGTGAGCCGCTCCGGGCAGAGTGTGGCTGATCTCATCCTGGTCGATGTCCGCGACAACCGCGCCGCCGGCCTCATTCTCAACCTCGAATCCGGCCAGGCCATTCGCTCCGGCGACGGCGTCAACATCAAGACGATCACTCTTTAATTGCAACCAGCATGGAAGTTCAGGCTCTAACCAAGTATACCCGCATGTCCCCGAAGAAGGTCCGCGAAGTGGCCCGTCAGGTACAGGGACGCCCCGCGGCCGAAGCGCTCGATATGCTTCGCTTCATCCCGCGCAAATCCGCCCGTCTCATCGCCAAGACGCTGACGAGCGCCGTGGCCAACGCGGAAAACAACCACAACCTTTCGTCCGACGACCTGATCGTGAAGCGCTGCCTGGTGGAAGAAGGCCCGGCGTTCAAGCGTTTCCGCCCGGTCGGTCGCGGTTCGGCACACCCGATTCGCAAGCGCACCAGCCACATCCGCATCGTCCTCACGGACGAGGTTTCCACCCCCGCGGCCAATTCTAAAGAGCAATAAATCATGGGACAAAAAGTCAATCCGATCGGTTTCCGCCTCAGTGTTCGCCGTAACTGGGACTCCCGCTGGTACGCGGACAAGAAGAGCTTCCCGGCCTATGTCGCCGAGGACAACAAGATCCGCCAGTTCCTGAAGAAGAAGATGAAGTACGCGGCCGTGCCGCGCGTGTTCATCGAGCGTGCCGGCCCGAAGGTCCGCATCAAGCTCTTCACTGCCCGCCCCGGTATCGTTATCGGCCGCAAGGGCAGCGAACTGGAAAAGCTCAAGGACGAGCTCCAGAAGATCACGGGCCGCGAGATCATGCTCGACATCCAGGAGATCAAGAAGCCTGACGTCGTTGCCCAGCTCGTCGCCGAAAACGTGTGCCTCCAGCTGGAGCGCCGTATCTCTTTCCGCCGCGCCATGAAGAAGGCGATCCAGACCACCATGAGCATGGGCGCCGAAGGCATCCGTATCCAGTGCTCGGGCCGTCTGATGGGCGCGGAAATCGCCCGCACCGAACAGCAGCGCATGGGCCGCGTGCCCCTTCACACGCTGCGCGAAAACATCGACTACGGCTTCTCGGAAGCCGACACCCTTTACGGGAAGATCGGCGTGAAGTGCTGGATTTGTAACCCCTCCGACGTCGACACCCTCTAAGCATCGTTTGTCATGGCCAAGCTCCTTCCTTCCAAAACCAAATACCGCAAGGTCCACAAGGGCCGGATCCGCGGCAACGCCAAGGGCTGCGACACGCTCGCCTTCGGTGAGTTCGGCATCCAGTCCCTGGAACGCGGCAAGATGAGTTCCGCCCAGCTCGAAGCTGCTCGTGTGGCCATCAACCGCCACCTCAAGCGCAAAGGCAAGCTGTGGATCCGCGTGTTCCCGCACAAGCCGGTGACCAAGAAGCCCGCTGAAACCCGTCAGGGTAAGGGTAAGGGCTCCGTCGAATACTGGTGCGCCGTGGTCAAGCCCGGCACCATCATGTTCGAAGTCGGTGGCACCAGTGCGACCCTCGCCCGTGAAGCCATGCGCCTGGCCGACGGCAAGCTGCCTTTCCGCTGCCGCTTCCTCAGCCGCGAAGAACTCGAACAGTACTAAACCCACGCAATCCATCCTTTCCATGAATGCCGCAGAAATCCGCGAACTGAGCACTGAGGAGATCAAAAAGAAGCTCCGTGACACGCGCAACGAGCTTGTCCAGCTGCGCGTGCGCAAGCAGGCCGGCCAGGTTGAAAAGCCGAGCGAGCTGCGCGAAATGCGCCGCACCATCGCGCGCCTCGAAACCATCCTCAACGCCAAGACGGCGGCCACCGCCTAACCCTTTTCTTACGACCATGTCCGAAGAGAGCACCCGCAACAACCGCAAAGACCTCGTTGGTGTCGTCACCAGCCGCACCGGCGATAAGTCGATTAAGGTCACCTTCTTCTATAAGATCGCCCACCCGCTGTACCGCAAGGAAGTCAAGCGCAAGACGGTCGTCCATGCCCACGACGAAAAGAACGAGTGTCAACTCGGGGACAAAGTCGAAATCATGGAAACGCGCCCGCTGAGCAAGCTCAAGCGCTGGCGCGTGGTGAAGGTTATCGAAAAGGCTCCCATCGTCGGGAGCATTGGCTAAAGGCTTGGTCCCAACCAGCCGGAAGCCGATTTAACCCTTTAATAATTTAAACGGAACCCGCAATGATTCAGCAAGAAACCAGACTGGACGTCGCCGACAACACCGGGGCCAAAGAGGCCATGATGATCCGGCGGCTCGGCCAGAACAAGAAGACCGCTTCGGTGGGCGACACGATAGTCGTCACGATCAAGGATAGCACCCCCGAGGCTTCGGTCAAAAAGGGCACGGTGGCCAAGGCCGTCGTCGTGCGTACCAAGGCTCCGATCCGCCGTGCGGACGGCAGCTACCTGCGTTTTGACAATAACGCGGTCGTCATCATTGACGCGAACGGTAACCCGAAGGGTACCCGTATCTTTGGGCCGGTGGCTCGTGAACTGCGCTCGAAGCGCTTCATGAAGATCATCTCTCTGGCCCCGGAAGTCCTCTAACCCCGGCACCACACACGAAGATGAAGTACAAAATCAAACGTGGAGACGAAGTCGTCGTCATCGCCGGCGCCCATAAGGGCCAGCGCGGCAAGGTTCTCGAAGTGCTGCGCGGCAAGGATCGCGTCGTCATCGAGGGCGTGAACATGGTCAAGCGCCATCGCAAGGCGACGAAGGAAAACGACCCGGATGCGGGCATCGTCGAGCGCGAGGGCTCCGTCCACTACTCAAACGTCATGAAGGCTGACCGCTACGACAGCCGCAAGAGCGCCTAACGTCGCGCCTAAGGAGTAACTCAGTCATGCAGACATACGTCCCGACCCTTAAAAAGTCCTATCTCGAAACGGTGGTCCCCGAACTTCGCAAGAACCTCGGCTACACCAATGTGCACCAGGTGCCCAAGATCGAGAAGGTAGTGATCAACTCCGGCCTGAACGCCTCCCGCGACAAGGCCTGGGTGGCCGAAGTGCAGAAGGAGATCACGACCATCGCCGGCCAGCAGGCCGTCGTCACCAAGGCGCGCCAGAGCGTGTCGAACTTCAAGCTGCGCGAAGGCATGCCCAACGGCGTCGCCGTGACCCTGCGCGGCAGCAAGATGTACGACTTCCTCTACCGCTTCATTAACATCGCCCTGCCGAACATCCGCGACTTCCGCGGGGTCTCGCAGAAGCTCGACGGTCACGGTAACTACTCCATCGGTATTACCGACTCGACCATCTTCCCCGAGATCAGCCACGACACCTCCGGCCGTGAGTCCATCGGCATGGACATCACCATCGTGACCTCCGCCCCCACCGATAACGAAGGCCGCGAGCTGCTCAAGCTGCTCGGTATGCCCTTCCGCAAACCCTCCTCGCAAGCCGCGGCCACCGCCGCCAACTAATTTACAAGCATGGCTAAGAAAAGCTCCATTGCCCGCAACAATAAGCGCGCGCGCCTCGTCGAAAAGTACGCGGCCAAACGCGCGGAACTGAAGGCGATCCTCGCCAACCCGGAAACCACCGACGAGGCTTTCTGGGATGCGCAGCGCAAGCTCAACAAGCTCCCGCGCAACTCTTCGCCGATCCGTCTGCGCAACCGCTGCAGCGTCACCGGCCGTCCGCGCGCCTACATCCGCAAGTACGGGCTGTCCCGTATCACGTTCCGTGAGCTGGCCTCCCATGGCCACATCCCCGGCGTGACCAAATCCTCCTGGTAAACCCCGAGCACGACACAGACAATGGCAGTACACGACACCATCGGTGACTTCCTGACCACCCTCCGCAACGCTTCGGCTGCGGGCAAGGAAACCTGCACGGTCCGCTATTCCAAGCTCCGCGCCGGGATCGCCCAGATCCTGCTGCGCGACGGCTATATTAGCGACGTGAGCGAGGTCGAAGAGGTCAAGGGGCAACGCAACCTTATCATCACGCTCAAGTATGTGGACGACGCTTCGGCGATCGTGGGCATCGAGCGTTTCAGCAAGCCAGGCCGGCGCCTTTACGCCAAGTACACGGACATTCCGCGTGTGCTCGGCGGCTTGGGCACCTCCATCCTCACCACTTCCAAGGGCATCTTGAGTGACCGCGACGCGCGCCGTGAAAAGGTCGGCGGCGAGGTCATCTGCAAGGTCTGGTAACTTAAGTGCTCTTGTGACTGGTTCTTTGTTCTTAGTTAATTCATAAACATCACTAAGACGACCCGGACACAAAACACACCTTACCAACGAAGAACTAAGCACTAAGCACCTAGAACAAACATTTCCCATGAGCAGAATCGGTAAACTCCCCGTCGCCGTCCCGGACAAGGTCAAGGTGACCGTCAATGGGTCGGAAGTCGCGGTGGAAGGCCCCAAGGGCAAGCTCTCCAAGACCTTCGACAGCGCAGTCTCCATCAAGGTGGAAGACGGTAATGTCGTCGTCGCTCCGGTGAACGAGACCCGCCACGCCAACGCCATGTACGGCACCACCCGTTCCATCATCAACGGGATGGTCGCGGGCGTGCAGCAGCCTTACTCCAAAAAACTGGAGATTGAGGGCGTCGGCTTCAAGGCCACCCTCAAGGGGCAGGAGCTTGATCTCGCCCTGGGCTATTCGCACCCGATCCTTTACAAGATCCCGGCCGGCATCACCGTGACCGTCGATGGTGGCACCAAGCTGACCGTCGAAGGCTGCGACAAGCACATGGTTGGCCAGGTCGCCGCAGACATCAAGGGCTTCAAGCCCGTCGAGCCCTACAAGGGCAAGGGTGTCCGCATCGTTGGCGAATACGTCCGCCGCAAGGAAGGTAAGAAAACCGCTTAACCGCACGAGCCATGAAACTTCAGAAGAAACGCGAACTGACGCAAAAGCGCCGCTGGCGCATCCGCAAGAAAATCGAAGGTACCGCCGAACGGCCCCGCCTGGTCGTGCGTTTTTCGCACCAGCACATCTATGCCCAGTGCATCGACGACGCTGCCGGTCACACCGTGGTTTCCGCCTCTTCGCTGGACAAAGACCAGCGCGAGAGCGCGATCAAGCCGAACGTGGACGGTGCCACCGCCCTCGGCAAGAACCTTGGCGAAAAGGCCAAGGCTGCCGGTATCCAGGCCGTGGTCTTCGACCGCGCCGGTCGCCGCTATCACGGGTGCGTGAAGGCCTTTGCCGACGCCGCCCGCGAAGCCGGTCTCAAATTCTAACCTATTTATATCAGCATGAGTAATCAGCCCAGCAGCAATAATCCCCAAGAGCGCGGTCGTGGTGGACAGGGCCGCGGCGGTCAGGGTCAGGGCCGTGGTGGTCCCGGCCGTGGTCGTGGTCCGCGCCGCGAGCGTGCCTCCGAACCGGCCGAAGAGCTTCAGTTCGTCGAGAAGGTCGTGCACATCAACCGTTGCGCCAAGGTCGTCAAGGGCGGCCGTCGCTTCAGCTTCGCCGCACTGGTCGTATCCGGTGACGGCAAGGGCAAGGTCGGCGTCGGTTACGGCAAGGCCAAGGAAGTTCCCGAAGCCATCCGCAAGGGCACCGAGCGCGCCCGCGCCAATCAGGAAGACATCAGCCTGAAGGGCCGCACCATCCCGCATGAAGTCCGTGGCGAACACGACGGCGGCCTGGTCATCCTGCGCCCCGCCTCGGAAGGTACAGGCGTCATCGCTGGTGGCGGCATCCGTGCCGTGCTCGAAGCGGTCGGTATCCAGGACGTGCTTTCCAAGTCCCTCGGTTCGAACAACCCGGGTGCCATGGTCAACGCGACCCTCGACGGCCTGCGCCAGCTGCGCTCCGCCGAACGGATCGCCCAGATCAAGCGTGCCGGCACCAAGCGTGAAGAACCGGCCGAGACCCTCGCCTAATAAGGCACACTTACCGTCTTACCAGAGGAAATCCTTACCATGAAACTTCATTCCCTGAGCAACAACCCCGGAGCGACCCACCGCAAGAAGCGTCGCGGTATCGGCCCCGGCAGCGGCAACGGCAAGACCGCCGGTCGCGGCCAAAAGGGTCAGAAGGCCCGTTCGGGCGCCAGCATCCGCCCCGGTTTCGAGGGTGGCCAGATCCCGTTGTACCGCACGCTCCCGCACCGCGGTTTCAACAATTACAACTTCCGCAAGGAGTACGAGGCCGTCAACGTGAGCGTCCTTGAAAAGCTGGAAGCGACCGAGATCACCGTCGAAAGCCTGAAGAAGGCCGGGATCGTCGCCCGCAAGTCCAAGCTGGTCAAGGTGCTCGGCCACGGTGAAATCACCCGTGCCATCACCGTGACGGCGGACAAGTTCTCCGAGAGCGCCAAGCAGAAGATCGAAGCCGCCGGTGGCAAAGTCATCCTGACCAAGCCGGCCAAAACCGCCGAGGAAGCTCCCGCTAAGGACGAATAATCCGACCCGGGCCGCCCGGCGGCCTGAGCCTCAACATCTGCTGCACTCATGCTCAACGCCTTCCTCAACTGTTTAAAGATCCCGGAACTGCGGAGCCGGATTTTCTTCACCTTTGGCATGGTTTTCGTCGCCCGTGTGGGCGCCGCGATTCCGTTGCCGGGGCTGAATCCGGAGCCGCTCCAGAAGTTCTTCGAGTACCAGGCCTCCGCCACCGGCGGCGTCCTGGGCCTCTATAACATGTTTACGGGAGGCGCGCTGCTCAACGGTGCCGTCTTCGCGCTGGGCATCATGCCGTACATCAGCGCCTCGATCATTCTCCAGCTCATGGCGGCCGTCGTTCCGACGCTGGCCCGCCTGCAGCAGGAGGGCGAGATTGGCCGCCAGAAGATCACGCAGTACACCCGTTACCTGACCATCGGCATTGCGCTGGTGCAGGGCCTGCTGCTGAACCTCGCGCTGATCCGCTACCCGGACCGCATCTTCCAGGGCTTCGACATCGACCGCTGGGGTGCGATTGTGATCATTGACCCGACCTGGTTCCTGATCACCTCGACCATCTTCCTGACCGCAGGTACGATCCTGCTGATGTGGATCGGCGAGCAGATCACGGAGAAGGGGATCGGCAACGGTATCTCGCTCCTGATCACGATCGGCATCATCGCCCGTTTTCCGAGCGCGATGTGGTCGGCCTGGCGTCTGGTCACGGCCAAGGCCGGGGCCGAAGCCAGCATGAGCGTGCCGAAGGCTGTGCTCATGGTCATCCTCTTTGTCGCCGTGGTGGCGGGTATCGTCGCAGTCACACAGGCGGTACGAAAAATACCCGTGCAGTACGCCAAGCGCGTCGTGGGCCGCAAGGTCTTCGGCGGGCAGAGCTCGTTCCTGCCGCTGAAGGTGAACTACTCGGGCGTTATGCCGGTCATCTTCGCCAGCGCGATCATGCTCTTCCCGGCCCAGATCCTGAACTCCCTGGCGGGCGTGTTTAACAGCGAAACGCTGTCCAACATCGCCAATTCTTTCAGCATGAGCGGTATCGGTTACTACATTACCGAAGCCGTGCTCATCATGGGCTTCAGCTACTTCTGGGTCTCGATTATGTTCAAACCGATCCAGATCGCCGACGACCTGAAGAAGAACGGCGGCTACATCCCGGGCGTCCGCCCCGGCGAGCCGACGGCCCGCTTCCTGGACTTCGTCATGACCCGTCTGACGCTGGCCGGTGCGATCTTCCTGACCGTGATCGCCCTGTTCCCGAACCTGATCATGGCCACGCAGCGCATCCCGCAGAACATCGCCCTGTTCTTCGGCGGTACCGGTACGCTGATCGCCGTCGGTGTCATGCTCGACACCATGCGTCAGGTCGAAACCTATCTTTTGCAGCGGCACTACGACGGCTTCCTCAAGAAGGGCCGCAGCCGTTCGCGTGCCAGCGGACGCACACGCCAGCTGGTCGATTCCTCCGAGCTGAAGAACCTCGGCGCGCTGTGGATGCCGCTGGGTATCCTCTTCGCGGTCGGTATGGTCTGCTGGATACTGCGCACCCAGGCGCTTTAGGCGAGTTATGTTGCGCCGAGCCGGATACCAGCCGCCTGTCAAAACCGCGGCAGAAATCCTCGCCATGCGCGAGGTCTGCACGGTGGCGGCAACGGTGCTGGACAAGCTCTGCGCGATGGTCGAACCCGGCATCAACACCTACGACCTCGACCAGGCGGGCCGCCGCCTGATGGAGGATATGGGAGCCGAGAGCGCCTGCTACAACTACACGCTCGGCCACAAAGTTTTTCCCGCCTACACCTGCTTGTCGGTCAACGACGAGGTGGTGCACGGCATTGGTTCCCTGAAGACCGTTCTGGCCGAAGGGGACAACATCACTGTCGATGTCGTCGTCCGCTATAACGGCTGGATCGGCGACAACGCCCGCACGGTCATCGTGGGGGAGGGCAGTGAAGACATGCAGCGGCTCGTCCGCACAACTGAAGAGTCCTTTTACAAGGCTCTGGAAGTGGCCCGGCCCGGCAAGCGGGTGGGGGACATTTCCAACGCCGTCCAGCGCTATGTCGAGGGGCGGGGTTTCTCGGTGGTGCGCGAGTTTGTCGGTCACGGCGTCGGGACCGGCATGCACGAGGAGCCGCAGATCCCCAACTACGGACGCCGCAACACCGGAGAGCACCTGCGCCCCGGCATGACCCTGGCGATCGAGCCTATGGTCAACGCCGGCAAGCCCGCGATCCGTATGTCTAATAACGGTTGGACCGCCCACACGCGGGACGGCCAACCAGCCGCTCACTACGAGCACACCGTGTTAATCACCGAAAACGAGCCGGAAATCTTAACAATTCCGAAAAAATAACTTTGCAAACCGGATTTTTTTGTTAGTCTTCCCGTTTTCCCAAATTCCTGGATCCTTAAATTTACCATTTTATGCCGCGTTTACTAGGTGTAGATATCCCTGCCAACAAGAAGATCGAGTTTTCCCTTCAGTACATCTACGGGATCGGTCCTCAGCGTGCTCGTCTGCTGTGCGACGAAGCTGGCATTGACCCGAACGTCCGCGCCCACGAGCTGAGCGAAGAAGACCTGAACAAGGTCGTCAACCTCATCATGCAGAAGGGCTTCAAGGTCGAGGGTGACCTGCGCCGCGAAGTCACTGGCAATCTCAAGCGCCTCCAGGCCATCCGCTGCTACCGCGGCATCCGCCATCAGCGCGGTCTGCCGGTGCGTGGCCAGCGTACCCAAACCAATGCCCGTACGCGTAAGGGCGCCCGTCGCACCGTCGGTGTGATGAAGAAGAAGTAATCCTTTTACAGTTCATCCATGAGCGAAGAAGATAAGAAGCAGGCCGCCCCGGCGGAAGAAGTTGCCCAACAGGCTCCGGCCAAGGAAGCCCCCAAGGGCGAAGCGGCCCCGGAAGCCAAGGAGGCAGAAGAGGCCAAGTCCTCCCAGCCGACCGCGCAGGATCTCCTCTCCGAGGGGCTTGGCGACGTTAAAATCCGCAAGGCCAAGGGCAGCAAGAACATCCACAGCGGTGTCTGCCACATCCTGGCTACCTTCAACAACACCAAGGTGACCTTCTCCGATGCCAGCGGCAACGTGATCTCGTGGTCCAGCTCGGGCAAGTGCAACTTCCGCGGCTCGCGTAAGTCCACCGCCTACGCCGCCCAGGTCGTGACCCAGGACGCCGGCCGCGTGGCCATGTCCCACGGTCTGAAGGAAGTCGCCGTCAAGGTCAAGGGCCCCGGCATGGGTCGTGACTCGGCCATCCGCGCTCTCCAGTCTCTCGGGCTGAACGTTCTCGTGATCGAGGACGTGACCCCGATCCCGCACAACGGTTGCCGCGCTCCGAAGCGCCGCCGCGTCTAATTTTTTCCACCTTTTTCCCGCCGGGGATGGCAAGCCGGCGGGCTTAACCCGACTGCCACCAAGATAGATACTCACCATGGCTCGTTATACCGGACCTACCACTCGCATCAATCGCCGCTTTGGGCAGGCGATCTTCGCGCCCAGCAAGGCGTTCGAACGCAAGCCGCATCCTCCCGGCATCCACGGCCCGCGCCTGCGCCGCAAGATTTCGGACTTCTCGACCGGCCTGAATGAAAAGCAGAAGCTGCGCTACATGTACGGGCTGACCGAAAAGCAGTTCCGCCGCACCTTCGACAAGGCCAAGGCTCAGCGCGGTGTTACCGGTGAGATATTCCTCCAGCTGCTCGAAACCCGCCTGGACAACGTGATCTACCAGCTCGGCCTGGCTCGTTCGCGTCAGGCGGCCCGCCAGTTCGTCTGCCACGGGCACATCCAGGTCAACGGCCACAAGGTTGACATCCCCAGCTACGAAGTGAAGCCGGGCGACATCATCGAAGTGCGTGACCGCACCTCCTCCCGCCAGCTTGCCACGCGCAACCTGGAAGACAGCCAGTACCGCACGATTCCGGCCTGGCTCGCGCTTGACCACGACGCCTTCCGCGCCACGGCCAACCGTCTCCCCGTCGCCGAAGAGATGGAGCAGGGTATCAACCTGCAGATCATCGTCGAGTTCTACAGCCGCTAACCGTTTCCCTTCGGGGAAGCGGTTCTCCGCTGTCTTTCACCACCTTTCACCCATTCCACTATCCACCTATGAGCACTGTCGAAGAAGCCACCGTCGCCGACCAGAAACCCGCTCCCTCCAACTCGCTCAAGCGCCTGGGCAAGTTCGAGCTACCGAAGCGCCTGGTCAAGGATGAGGCCACCGCCACCGACACGTATGCCGCCTTTACCGCTGAGCCGTTTGAAACCGGTTACGGGCACACCATCGGCAACTCCCTGCGCCGCGTCCTGCTCAGCTCGATCGAAGGCGCCGCCATCAGCAGCATCAAGATTGACGGCGTTGATCATGAGTTCCAGAGCATCGACGGCGTGGTCGAGGATGTCACCGACATCGTCCTGAACCTCAAAAAGGTTCTGCTGACCTGCCATCGTCGCGAAGGCGCCCGCCTGCTGATCGACGTGGACAAGGAAGGCCCTGTCACCGCCGGCGACATCAAGGAAGACGCCAACGTCAAGGTCCTCAATCCCGATCACGTCATCTGCCATCTCGACAAGAAGCGCCGCTTCCTGGCCGAGATCGAGGTCAAGGTCGGTCGCGGTTTCTGCACCGCCGACGAGAACAAGCGCGAAGAACAGATCATCGGCCTGATTCCGATCGACTCGCTCTTCAGCCCGGTCCGCCTCGTCAAGTACGCGGTGGAAAACACCCGTGTCGGCCAGATGACCGACTATGACCGCCTCATCCTTGAAGTGAACACCGACGGGCGCATCAGCCCCGACGACGCGCTCAAGGAAGCCGCCGCCATCCTGCGCCACCACCTGGACGTCTTCGACGAAGTCAGCCAGGAACGCGTCGAGTTCGAAAGCGAAAGCAAGCAGATCAGCGAAGAGCAGAACCGCCTGCGCAAGCTGCTGAACATGAGCGTCAACGAAATCGAGCTTTCCGTCCGCGCGGCCAACTGCCTGAACAACGCCAACATCACCACCGTTGGCGAACTGGCGATGAAGACCGAGCAGGAGATGCTCAAGTACCGCAATTTCGGCAAGAAGTCGCTCAACGAGATCAAGGCCAAGCTGGAGCAGCTCGGTTTGTCTCTGGGCATGAAGCTCGACGAGCGCCTTCTGGAAAAATCCATCAGCGAATAACACAACTTACATTCTTTAAGTCATGCGCCATAACAATCACCGGCACGTCCTGGGCGTCAAGAAGGCCCACCGCGGCGCGCTCATGGCAAACCTGGCCACCGCGCTCTTTACCCACGGCCGCATCAAGACGACCCTGGCCAAGGCCAAGGCCCTCCGTCCCTTCGCCGAAAAGATGATCACGCTCGCCTGCAAGGCGGCCGCCACGGAAGATGCCGCCCGCAAGCTGCACTACCGCCGTCAGGCCATCTCGCAGATCCGTGACGTCGCTGCGGTTAAGAAGCTCTTCGACGAGCGTGTGAGCGAGTTTACCGCCCGCAATGGCGGCTACACCCGCATTTACAAGCTCGTCCCCCGTATCGGCGATGCCGCCGACATGGCCCTGATTGAGCTGATCGCCGCCGACGACGAAGGCTACGCCAAGCCGAAGCGCAAGGGTGCCGCCAAGAAGTCCGCTGCCAAGGGCAAGAAGAAGGCTGCCGCCAAGGCCGCTGAAGAGCCCAAGGCTGAAGAGGCCCCCGCCGCGGAGGAAGCTCCTGTCGCTGAGGAACCCAAGGCTGAAGCCGCCGCCGAAACGCCGGCCGAAGACACCGAGGAGAAGAAGTAACGCCCGAGCACATTGCCAGGGATGAAATCTTTCCACTGCGACGCGCCTCCCTGCCGGAGCGCGTCGCTTTGCTTTTAGCCGGTCGTGATCGATATCGATTTTTCCGTCTTCACCTTTCTATATGTCAGCTCGGGCATGGCGGTCATCCTCGGGCTCTGGTTCTACTATGACCGCCGGGATGTCTCGCTCTACGAGCGCATCCGTGTCCGTCACACCTTTCATTGTATCCAGTGCGGCACGCTTTATTCCGAGCGTGGCGCGCGCGAAGTCTCCCGCTGTCCGCACTGCGGGTTTGAAAACGCTAAATTGAAATTCTGAGTTAGCCCTCACTCTCATGTCTCAGATCATCGCAGTCCTCGATTTCGGCTCGCAGTACACGCAGGTCATCGCCCGGCGTATCCGCGAGTGCAACGTCTACTCGAAAATCTATCCTTTCGGCGTCAGCGCCGAGGAGTTGAAAAAGGACAATGTCCGCGGGATCATCCTCTCAGGCGGGCCCAGCAGCGTGCTGCTTCCGAAGTCACCCCGTCCGGATGCGAAGCTGTTCGAACTCGGCGTGCCGGTTCTGGGCATTTGCTATGGCGTGCAGCTGATCGGTCACCTCCTCGGTGGCAAGGTCGAGAAGAGCAAGCAGCGGGAGTATGGCAAGGGCACCCTCAACGTCCGCAAAAAGGGCAAACTCTTGGCCGGGCTGCCGAAGAAATTCCAGGTCTGGAATTCCCACGGCGACCGCGTGATCGAGCTGCCCAAGGGCTTCGAGGCCATCGCCTCGACGGAAAACTCCGACGTGGCCGTGGTGCAGGATGCCAAGCGCAACATTTTCGGGATGCAGTTCCACCCGGAGGTCGTCCACACCGAGCACGGCATGGAGATCATCCGTAACTTTCTCCTTGGTATCTGCCGTTGCAAGGGCGACTGGCAGATGTCCGACTACGTGGAGACCGCCGTGCAGCAGATCCGCGAGCAGGTCGGCGACAAGCGCGTCATCCTCGGCCTCAGCGGCGGGGTGGACTCGTCCGTGGCCGCGGCGCTGATCCATAAGGCCATCGGCAAGCAGCTGACCTGCGTCTTCGTGGACAACGGCCTGCTGCGCAAGGGTGAGCGCGAGAAGGTGGACCGCATTTTCCGCGACCACTTCAAGATCAACCTCAAGGTCGCCAAGTCCGGCCCGCGCTTCCTCAAGAAGCTCAAGGGCGTGACCGACCCCGAAAAGAAGCGCAAGATCATCGGGCGCGAGTTCGTGAAGGTCTTCGACGAGGAGGTCAAGAAGATCGGCGAGGTGGACTTCCTGGCGCAGGGCACGCTCTATCCAGACGTGATCGAGAGCGTCGCCATCGGCGGCAACCCGGCCGCCCTGATCAAGAGCCACCACAATGTCGGCGGCCTGCCCAAGCGCATGAAGCTCAAGCTCTTGGAACCGCTGCGTGAACTTTTCAAGGACGAGGTCCGCGCCCTGGGCGAAGAGCTCGGCCTGTCGAAGGAAATGGTCTGGCGTCATCCCTTCCCCGGCCCCGGCCTGGGCGTGCGCGTGATCGGCGACATCAAGCCCGCCTACCTGAAAATCCTCCGCGAGGCCGACTACATCCTGCTGGAGGAGATGAAGCGCACCGGCTACTACGCCAAGGTGTGGCAGGCCTTCTGCGTGTTCCTGCCCGTGCAGACGGTGGGCGTGATGGGTGACGAGCGCACCTACGACTACGTCATCGCGGTGCGTGTGGTCGAGAGCCAGGACGCCATGACGGCAGACTGGGCGCACATCCCGCACGACATTCTCCAGACGATCTCCTCGCGCATCATCAACGAGGTCAAGGGGGTCAACCGCGTCGTGCTCGACATCAGTTCGAAGCCGCCGAGCACGATCGAGTGGGAGTAGCCGCAAAGGCGCTCTCCCTGTGGAGGGGAGTGGCACTTTTTGTTTCGCCCATTGTCTGATTACACGTATTAGATAAAACGCACTATGATCCGTTGCCATACCTTCCTCATTTTTACCCTTCTTTGTTCCTCAACCCTCATGGGTGGAGAGGTCGATGACATCCTGGCCAAGGCCCGCGCGCGTCTCGGGACCGAGAAGCAGCTCGAATCCGTCCAGACCATCCAGTATCAGGGGCAGGTTTACGGGGCTGATGGCGAAAAGCAGGACAGCCTCAACCTGACCTTTAGTAAACCGGACAAACAACTCTTGGTGATCGAGTCCGACGCGCAGAAGCGCACCACCGGTGTGAACGGCTTCGAGGGCTTCGTCGAGGTCATCAACCGCCAAGACGCTTACAAGAGTGGTATCATCGTGCTCAACGCCGATCAGGTCCGTCGCCTGCTGGCCAACGCGGCGGAGAACCTCTACTTCTTCGAAGGGCCTCAGCACCGCACCGGCGGTACGATCACCCTGGAAGGCAAGCAGACCATCCGCGGACGCGAGTGCTACAAGGTGCGCTTTGCCTACGCCTGCGGACTTTTCTACATCCGCTACTTCTCCACCGACACCTGCGAGCTGGTCTCCACCATCAACGGCGAGAGCAACCAGGAGCTGGTCGAGAGCGACAGCGAGCGGGTGGGGGGCATCCTTTTCCCGAAAAAGGTCGAGACCTACGACGAGGAGGGCGATTTGATTCGCACCGTGGTCTTTGAAAAGATTCTCATAAACGAGCCCGTCGATGATTCTATCTTTGATTTTCCCGCCATACCCGCTTCACTGAAGCCCTAATGGCAGGAAAGATCCTAAACTTTGACGAGCCGGGCGTCCCGGCCCGTTTGATCAAACAGCGCGAGAGTGCGTTGAGCGACGCGAGCGTCGCGGCCACCGTGCGCGAGATTCTTGGAGCGGTCAGCCGCCAGGGCGACAAGGCCGTGCTGAGCTACACCGCGAAGTTCGACCACGCCAAGCTCTCGGCCGCGGACCTGCGCGTCGATCCCGAGCTGCTGAAGGCCGCGCCAAAATCCCTCACGCCCGCCCGCCGCAAGGCCATCCGCGAGTCCATCGCCGGGGTGAGCGAGTTTCACAAGCGCACGCTTCCCAAGGCGTGGCGGGCGAAGAACCGCCACGGGGCGACCGTGGGCGAGGAGTTTTACCCGATCGAGCGCTGCGGGCTCTACATCCCCGGCGGGCAGGTGCCGCTGGTCTCCACCGTCATCATGTCGGCCATCCCCGCGAAGCTCGCGGGCGTGCCGCAGATGGTCGTGTGCACGCCGCCGCAGGCCGACGGCTCGGTCAACCCCGGGCTGCTGGCCGCGCTGCACTACTGCGGCGTGACCGAGGTGTACAAGCTCGGCGGTGTACAGGCGATGGGCGCGTTGGCCTTTGGGACAAAGACGGTCCCGCGCGTGGACAAGATTTTCGGTCCCGGCAATGCCTACGTCATGGAGGCCAAGCGCCAGCTCTTCGGCCAGGTCGGGGTGGACCTGCTGCCCGGCCCGAGCGAGATCCTCGTCGTCGCCGACGGCGGCGCGAACGCGGCCTTTATTGCCTCCGACCTGCTCGCGCAGGCTGAGCACGGCACGGGCAAGGAAAAGGTTTACCTCGTCTCGACTTCCGAGAAGCTGATCGAGGCGGTCAACGCCGAGATGGCGAAACAGACGCCCTCGCTTTCGCACGCGGCCAAGATCAAGGCTGTATTGAAAAAGCACTACATCGCGGTCAAAGTCTCCTCGCTGGAAAAGGCCGCCGAGGCCGCCAACCTCATCGCCCCCGAGCACCTGGAACTGCACGTCGAAAAATCCAAGCTGCCCAAGCTCGCCAAGTCCATCACCACGGCGGGCGCGATGCTCCTGGGCGGGTACACGCCGACTGTGCTGGGCGACTTCGTGGCCGGGCCCAGCCACACGCTGCCGACGGACCGCACGGGACGCTTTTTCAGCGGCCTGCAGGTGTGGGACTTCATGCGGCGCACGAGCATTGTCAGCTACGATGCGCGCAGCTGCGCGAAGGCCTGGCCGACGGTCGAGGCATTCGGCGAGATGGAGCAGCTTGACGCCCACAGCCGTTCGCTCAAGATACGGGTGGAATCCTGATCCGATGAACCGGAACTATAACCCCCTTTCGCGTGCCAATCCCCATGTGCGGCGGTTGCACGCGTATGTGCCCGGCCAGCAGCCTTCCGGCGGCGACTGGGTCAAGCTCAACACGAACGAAAACCCGTACCCGCCGAGCCCAAAGGTGCTGGAAGCGATCCAGGCCGAGCTGGCCGGGGAGGGGACGCGCCTGCGTCTGTACCCGAACCCGCTCTCCATGCCGCTACGTCAGGCCCTGGCCACGCACCACGGGCTCAAGCCCGATCAGGTGCAGGCCGGTAACGGCTGCGACGACGTGCTGAACCTGCTCATGCGGGCCTTTGCCGGGCCGGAACGCCCCGCCGGGATGATGATCCCCAGCTACTCGCTCTACAGCGTGCTGGCGGATATCCAGCAGGCGAAAATGATCGAAGTGCCCTTCGACCGGTCGATGGCGCTCGACCCCGAGGCCATCCGCACCTGCGGGGCGAACCTCTTTTTCCTCACCTCGCCGAACGCCCCGACCGGGGTCGGCTTCCCGCGGGCTGAGGTGGAGAAGGCTGTGGCGGCCTTCGAGGGCATCTTCGTCCTCGACGAGACCTACGCGCCCTTCGCCGGAGAGGACGCGGTCGCGCTGTTGGCGCGCCACCCGAACCTCGTTATCGTGCGCAGCTTCTCCAAGGCCTTTTCGCTGGCCGGGATGCGCGTGGGCTACGCCATGGCCTCGGCTGAGATCATCGAGCTGCTGGACCGCGTGCGCGACAGCTACAACCTCGACCGCCTCGCCCAGGTAGCCGCTCTGGCCGCGCTCGCGGACACCGCGTACTACGCCAAGACCACGGCGGACATCCTCGCCGTGCGCGCGCAGATGGCCGACTGGTACGCCTACAAGGGCTGGTTTTGCTATCCTTCGGCGACGAACTTCCACTTTGTCGAGCCGCAGACCAGCACCGGGGAGACCGGCGCGGGGGTGGCCGAAAGCCTTTACAACGCCCTGAGCGCGCGCCGCGTGCTCGTGCGTTACTTCCCGAAGCATCCCTTGACTCAGGGCTTCCTGCGCGTCACGCTGGGCACCGAAAATGAAATGCAGCGCTACCGCGATGCAGTGGACTCATGGCTGAAAACACACTAGAACGCCGCTCCGAGCGGAAACGCACGACCAAGGAGACCGACATCTCGCTGACCCTGTGCCTCGACGGCACGGGCCAGTCGAAGATCGACACGGGCATCCCGTTCGTGGACCACATGCTGGACCTGTTCGCCCGGCACGGGCTCTTTGACCTCATGGTCGAGGCCTCGGGCGATCTGGCGGTGGACTATCACCACACGGTCGAGGACCTCGGCATCGTGCTCGGTGAGGCGTTCAAGGAGGCCATGGGCGACAAGAAGGGCATCGTGCGCTACGGGTTCTTTCTGCTGCCGATGGACGAAACGCTGGTGCGCGTCGCGCTCGACCTGAGCAACCGCCCGCTGTTCGTCTATAAGGTGGAGGCGCCGGTCCTGTTCGTGCGCGACTTCAACATCGCGCTGTTCAAGGAGTTCTTCCAGGCCTTTGCCAACAGCTGCGGGGCGAACCTCCACCTGTGCCTGGAGTATGGAGAAGAGCCGCACCACGTGGCCGAGGCGCTCTTCAAGGGCTTCGCGCGTGCGCTCGACATGGCCACGCGGGTCGATCCGCGCCAAGCTGACAGCCTCCCCAGCACCAAGGGTCTGCTGACGTAACTGCACTTTCTTTAACCACGGATTTCGCGGATAGCACCGATGAGAAGAAAGAGTCGGGCTGTTCCCGGTTAATCGCGGAATTTTCCCAAGCCGGGGAGGAGAGAGCATTGCTTGTCCGCTTCGGGACGTGGCATCTCAGCGCAGGTAGTCTTCGAACAGGACGACGAGGACGCCAATGACTATGAGCCCGCCCAGAATGATGTACGGGATATAGCTGTGCCGTTCGCGCCATTTGACGACGCGACGGATATTGACCTTTTCCACTCGGTGTTTGGCGAGTTTCTGGCGCGGCATCGAACGATCTACGGCACGTTGGCCGAAGACTTAAGAGAGCTGAGAGAGAAAGAGGGGAAAAAACGGCGAAAGGGGACCTTAGTCCTCTTCGCCGTCGTCACCGATGGCCTCGACGGGGCAGCCTTCGAGGGCCTCCATGCACTGGTCGATGCCGTCCTGCGATTCGGGCTGCTTGTACACGTAGGAATAGCCGCCGTCGTCGTTGCGCGTGAAGTAATCCGGTGCCGTTTCGCGGCACAGATCGCAGTCGATGCATTGTTCATCGACATAGAATTTCCCGGAAATGTTTTCGGGCCACTTGTCACCTTTATCAGCCATAAGGAACATGCAATATTTCCTCGGCGGGCGGGTAGTCAAGTTATGATTTGAATATATATTTGCCAGACGGTAGGAATTGGGCACTGTTTCGGCTTTTATTATCGCCCGTTGGCGCAGAGCGTGCGGGCTCGTTTTGAGGAATCATGCTTTACGATAGACCCTACATGCGTACGGAGCCGGCGGGCCGGTCCGTCCCGTATCTGTACTGGTTTCTGGGTGTCCTGGTTGGCGGGTTCATACTGCAGAAGATGCTCGCCGTGTGGTTCGGGCAGGGGGGGATGCTGCTGAATTGGGTCGCCCTGAGCGTGGGTAATCTTTTCTCCCTAAAAATCTGGACACTGGGGACTTATGCGCTGCTGCACGAGGACTTCTGGCACCTGTTCGGTAATGGGTTGGGAATCTTCCTGCTGGGGCGGGCGCTGTTGCCCGAGATCGGCCACCGGCAGCTGACGAAGCTCTCCGTCATCATGATTGTGGTTGGGGGCGTGTGCTGGGCGCTGGTCCACCTGGCCGCGCAGGGAAATCTGCTGATCGGGGCTTCGGCGGCGTCGCTGGGGCTGCTCACGCTCTTTTGCGTCATGCACCCGAACCAGCCGATCACGATCCTGCTGTTTTTCGTGTTTCCGCTCACCTTCCAGCCCAAGTGGCTGCTGTGGATCGCCCTCGGGATCAACGGGGCGGGCTTCCTGCTGGCGGAGTTGCCGATGGCCTTCGGGGTCGCGCCCGTGCTGAGCATGGGGCCCGTTGGCTGGTCAGCGCACCTGGGCGGGATGCTCGTTGGCTACCTCTATTACCGCTTCGCGCTGAGCGGCTTCCGTCCGGCGTGGATGCCCCGTCGCAGCGTGAAGATCGAGCCCCCGGCCTGGATGCGCAAAAAGAAGGCCGCCGAAGAGACAAACCGTCCCTTTAAGCTCAACCTGAGCAACCGCGCCGCCCTGCGCAAGGAGGTGGACCGCATCCTCGACAAGATCACGCAGGAGGGCTTCGGCGCCCTCACCGACGAGGAGCGCGCCATTCTGGATCAGGCCAAGGATCTGCTGAGCAAATAGACCGGGCAGGACTACGCCTGTGCCTAAGATCATCTCATCGTACGCCTCAACTGGAGGTCTCTTTTACCGGGAAGGTCGGGAAGTTCTGAAGGAAAGGTCGGAAATCGTTCTTTCTGTTCTTCCCGGCCTTCCTGTTAAATATCCTGTCTGATTAGAAGGGAAAACCGACGCGCCCATATAAACGGCGTTGCGCGACGGGCGGAGGCGCTGGTAAGTTTTTCGGTATGGTGGAGTCGGCTCTGGATCGGCTGCGGGCCTGGTCCCCGTATTTCGCGCGGCGGCTGGAGCGTGACCCGGACGAGGAGGCGTGGCTGCGCGGCGAACTGGCGGGCAACCGCGACTGGGACACGGCGGACCTGGACAAGCTCTGGCAAGCGCTCGGCCCGGACGGGTCCGAAGCCTGCACGGACGAACCGACCGCCTGCACGGATGCGACGCTCGGGCGGCTCCAGCGGCTACGGCAGCGGGTGTCGCTGCGGGTGGCGGCGCGGGAGATAGGCGGGCTGGCCCCAGTAGAGACCTCGCTGCGCGAGATGACCCTGCTGGCGGAGTTTTGCCTGCGCAGGCTGTGTGGGTGGCTCTTTCCGGCGCTGGCGGAGCGCCACGGGGAGCCGTTCAACGTCGAGACGGGCCGCCCGGCGCGCTGGTGCGTGATGGCGTTGGGCAAGCTCGGCGGGGCCGAGCTGAATTTCTGTTCCGACCTGGACCTGATCTATGTCGTGGACGGCCATGGGCCGTGTCGGCGGGACGGGAAGGAGGCCCGTTGGGACAGTCGGCAGTTTTTCGACCGGTTTTTCCGCGAGTTGTCGGCCAAGCTCACCCAGAGCGCCCCCGAGGGGCAGCTCTACCGGCTCGACCTGCGGTTGCGCCCCGAGGGCGACGGCGGGCCGCTGGTGCGGACCTTTGCCGCGCTCACGGGCTACTACTGGAGCGCCGGCCAGCTGTGGGAGCGCATGGCGTGGCTGAAGGCCCGTCCCGTGGCGGGGGACGCCGTGCTGGCGGGCGAAATCCTCGACGAGCTCAACCCCTTCCGCTACCCGCGCAGCCTTTCGGGCAACCTCTTGGCCGAAGTAGCCGGGCTCAAGGCCCGCACCGAACGCGAGGTGGTGGGCGCGGCCCGTCTGGCCGCCGACATCAAGTCCGGTCCCGGCGGCATCCGTGAGATCGAGTACCGCGCGCAGGCGCTGCAACTGCTGGAGGGCGGGAACAACCCCTTCCTGCAAACCGGGTCCACCCTGGAGGCGCTCCGGCAGCTCGCCCGCTACGGGCGGCTGGACGTGGGCGAGGCCGAGGCGTTGGCGGGAGCGTATCGCTTCCTGCGGGCGGTGGAGAACCGCCTGCAAATGCGCGGCGACAGCCCTTCCCACCGGCTGCCGGAGGACGGGCCGACGCGGGAGGCGCTGGCGGCCAGCCTCGGGCTGGCCGGGTGGGGGGAACTGGAGGCTGAGCTGGCCCGGCACCGGGATTTCGTCCACACGCGCTACACGGAGCTCTTTGCCGCGCCGCAGGATGAAGAGGCTTTGCAGGCCTGGAGCGCCTTTTTCGGAGGAAACGCGCCGGAGACGCCCGTCCGGGCCTGTCTGGAGCGGTGGTTCCCCCTCGCGGAGCAAGCGCCTGAGCGGCTTCGGCACTTTCTGCTGGGCGAAACGCGCCACTTGGTGACCCGCGAGCAGGTCCGGGCTTTCCTCGGGCTGTCCGCAGGGTGGGACGAGTTGCTGCCGCCGTTGGCTCGCCCGTTGCGTACGCTGGAGCGGGTGGGGGACTTCGCCGATCGCTACGGCTCGCGGCGGCAGTTTTTTCAAACTGGCTGCGACGCGGGGCTCTTACGGGCGCTCTGCCTGCTTTTCGACCGGAGCGACTTCATTTTTACGCTCTTTTGCCGTCATCCGGAGATGGTGGACGAACTGATGGCCGAGGCCCCCCGGCGGCGCAAAACCCCCGCCGAACTTCGCCGCGAGATTGGCCTGCTGCCGCGCGGGGAGGACTTCCCCCGGCTGCTGTGGCTCTACGTGAAGGCCGAGCAGGTGCGCCTGGCCATGGGGGAGCTGCTCTACGGGCTCCCGCCGGAGCAGACCACCCGCAGCCTGACCGCGCTGGCCGAGGCCGCGCTTGCGGCGGCGCTGGCCGAGGCGGACCCAGAGGGCGAGTTGGCCGTGATCGCCGCCGGGAAGTTCGGCAGCGGCGAACTGACGCCCGGCTCGGACCTCGACCTGATGGTCTGGGGCACGCGACAAAACCTCCCCGCGCAGACCGAAAAGGCCCGCGAACTGGTCCGCCTGCTAGGGCACAAGACCCCGCTGGGGCGGACCTTCGAGATCGACCAGCGGCTGCGTCCGCACGGGGCGGACGGCCCGCTGGTGGTGACGCCGGAGGCTTTTGGGGAATATCACGCCGGGGGCGGGGCTCAGACCTGGGAGCGCCAGCTGCTGTGCCGGTGCCGTCCCGTCGCGGGCAACGCCCGGCTGCGGGCCGAGTTTGAGCGCCAGCGGGACGACCTGCTCTACGCGGGGCCGCCGCCGAAGGCGGCGGATTTTATAGAGATGCGCAGGAAAATCGAAGCTAACGCCGCTCCGGAGGCGGACCTCGCCTTCAAGGCCGGGCCCGGCGGGCTGGTGGACATCGACTTCGCCGCCCAGTGGCTCCAGATGACCCGTGGGCGCACCGAAACGGCCCTGCGCGTGCCCAATTCGCGAAAAATCCTGCGAACCGCTGCCCGAATCGGCTGTCTGGATGTCAAGGTGGCCGAAGACTTGCTCGAAGACCACGGATTTATGCGCACGATCGAACTGAACCTGCGCCGTATCGACTTTACCGGGGTGACCCGGCTGCCCGAGGGCGGGATCGAGCGGCGTTCTCTGGCCCACTGGATGGGTTACGCCGATTTTGACGGGCTCCGCCGCGAGCTCCAGTCGCGGATGGAGCGTGTGCGCAGCCACTTCCGCGCCCTTTTCGAAATGTAAATAGCGTTCGACAAATCCCGATAGTGAGATATGCTCTTTAACTCTGCGCGGGCCATTCCCCAACCTCTCTGACATCTATGAAATTCGCCAGAAACCTCTCCCTCGTCCTGTTCCTGCTGATCGCCGCGGGCCTGCCCGCGCAGGCGGAAAAACTCAGCAGCGCGCCCTTTGAGACGACCGGGACGATGCGGGAGGAGACCCGCTACCTGATCCAGTGTCTGGAGACCCAGCACTACCTGAACCAGCCGCTGACCGAGCTGGACAGCGCGGGCTTTATCAAGGCCTACATCCAGGACCTCGACCCGCAGCACCTGTTTTTCCTCCAGAGCGAGGTCAACGACTACGAGGCCCGCTTCGGCCCCAGCCTGCACCTTTTCCTGGACCGCGGGCGGCTGTACCCGGCCTTTGTCATCTTTGAGGACTATCGGGACCGCGTCGTGGAGCGCGTCACCTGGGCGCGGGAACGCATGCAGGGCGAGTTCGACTTTTCCGGGGTGGACACCTACGCGCCGGACCGTTCGGAGGTCGCCTGGCCCGCCACCGCCGCCGAGGCGGACGCCATTTGGGAAAAACGCATCGATTATCAGGTGCTCGACCAGATTTTGAGCGAGATCAAGTCCGAGGATGTAGCCCTCGATGAGACCGTCGAGGTCGCCGATGGCACTGTGACCGAGGTCGCTGCCGAGGCCGTCACCGTGCCCGACATCACCCCGGAGATGCTCGACGAGGCCCGCGACGTCATCCTCAAGCAGTACGAGCGGATGGAGAAGTCCGTCACCGAGCTGGAGGCCAACGAGGTGCAGGAGATATTCCTCACCGCGCTGACCCACATGTACGACCCGCACTCGACGTATTTTTCCGCCGCCTCGCTGGAGGAGTTTTCCATCGCCATGCGTAACTCGCTGGTCGGCATCGGCGCCGTCCTCCAGGACGACGAGGGCTACTGCACCATCAAGGAGTTGCTCGCCGGTGGCCCCGCCGAGCGCAGCCGCGAGCTTGACCCCGAGGATAAGATTCTCGCCGTCGCGCAGGGCAAGGACGGGGAATTTGTCGATGTGGTCGGCATGAAGCTGACCAAGATCGTGAAAATGATCCGCGGCAAGGAAGGCACGCTCGTGCGCCTGCTCGTGCGCCCGGCCAAAGGCGACCCTTCGGACCGCAAAGTGGTCAACCTTGTGCGCGACGAGATCAAGCTCACCGCCAACCTTGCCAGCGCTGAGGTCTTCGATGTGCCCGCCGGTGACGTCACTGTGCCCATTGGCGTGATCGAGTTGCCCGCCTTTTATGGTTCCGGCGATCCCGGCTCGGACGAGCCCAGCACCACCCACGACGTGGCCGAACTCATCGGTAAGTTGAAGGACATGGGCGTGAAGGGCCTCGTGCTCGACCTGCGCCGCAACGGTGGGGGCCTGCTCACCGAGGCCATCGGCTTGACCGGTCTCTTTATCCCGGACGGCCCTGTCGTGCAGGTGCGCGATGTCATGGGGCAGGTCCAGGGCCGTGCTGACGAAGACGAGACCGTGGCCTGGGACGGCCCGCTCATCGTGCTGGTCTCGCGCTTCAGCGCCTCGGCCTCCGAGATCGTGGCCGGTGCCCTGAAGAATCACAACCGTGCCATTATCGTCGGTGACGAGGAGACGCACGGCAAGGGCACCGTTCAGGCCATCTTCGAGATGAACCGCTCGAATTTCCTGTCCTCGGTCAAGCCCCGCCGCGGCGCGGCCAAGGTCACCGTGCAGAAGTATTACCTGCCCGACGGTACCTCCACCCAGATCAAGGGCGTGCACTCGGACATCGTTCTGCCCTCGGTGAACATGTTCCTGCCCATCGGCGAGGACGACCTGCCCAACGCCATGGCCTGGGACTCCATCAACCCGATGAGCTGGTCCTACGGGGTGGACTTTTCCCCGACCGGCGAGCCGATCAGCCCTGCCCTGATCGAGAGCCTGCGGGAGCGCAGTATGGAGCGTCAGGGCTCGCTGGAGGAATTTTCCTACCTGAACGAGAATATCGACTGGGTGAAAAAGCGCCGCGAGCAGAAGGACTATTCGCTCAATCTGAGCCAGCGCCTCGCCCTGCGCAAGGAGGACGAACTTTTCCAGAAAAAGATGAAAACCGGCCTGCGCGAACTGGCCCCCCTCAACTACGAGGGGCAGGAGGTCCTGCTGCAGGTGACCGAGGAGCAGAACGCCGAGCACGAGGCCTACTTGGCCGAGCGCGCCGAGCGTGACGCCGAGGAAGCCGCCGCTGCCGCGAAGGAATCCACCCCCTACGCCCAGAGCGTGAAGGATGACAGTCTCGTCCCGGCGGTGGAAACCAGCCCGCAGCCCAAACAGCTCGACAAGGAGACCGCCGAAAAGGCCGCCCTCGCCATGGGCACGCCCGCCGGGGACCTTTCTTCAAAGGCCGACTCCAAGCTGAACGTCGGTGAGATGAAGGAAACCGCCAAGGCCGCCTACACGCCGCAGGAATCCTTTGACGCGGACGCGGTCGAGACCGAATCCGAATCTGTCACAGTGACCAAGTCCCCCAACGGCGAGACCGAGACCGTCCATCTGGAGGTCAACGAGGAGGACGAGGACTTGCCGGACTTCGACATCCACCTGCGCGAGGCCCTGCGCATCATGGCCGATTGGGTCGAGTTTGGCAGCCAGTCCGAGCGCTCCGCCTCGGTCGCCGCCGCCGCTGCCCGCGATAAAAATGGCTGAACCGCCGATACGCCTTGGAGAACCTTTCAATGATCGGTCACATTGGCTAAACCCATGGTGTGTTAGGGTTTAATACGGTCTGTTTCGGCTGAATGGACCGGGGCAGGGGACCGGGCACCCATAACATTCCTAAATTTGCTATTGCTTATTAACGAGGAGCCTTTAACAGAATGGCCCCTCACATGAATAAAATGCATGACCGGGCCTCGAATCCCTCAGCCCGGGGTGTGCAGGCTTAAACGCCAAAAGGAATACAATGGACATCTACGTGGGGAACCTCCCCTATGAACTAGACGAGCAGCAGCTCCAGGAAGCCTTCGCCGCTTACGGCGAAGTCGAAAAAGCCAAGATCATCATCGATCACGAAACGGGCCGCTCTAAGGGCTTCGCCTTTGTGACGATGGTTGATAACGAAGCAGGCCAGAATGCTATTGCCGAACTCAACGGCGCTGAGCTCAACGGCCGACCCATGAAAGTCAATGAAGCCCGCCCGCGGGAAGAACGTGCCCCCCGGCGCGACTTCGGCGGTGGCGGCGGCGGCGGTGGCTTCCGTAAGCCCGGTGGCTTCGGTGGCGGCGGCTTCCGCAAGCCCGGCGGCGGCGGTTTCAAGCGCGGTGAAGGCGGCGGCCAAGGCGGCGGCGGTCACCGTGGGCGCGATCGTCGTTTCGGCCGTGGTGACTACCAGGACGGCTTCGGAGACTAATCGTTTCTCCCCTTAACACCCAAACACTTTCGGGCCTGCGCGGACATCTCCGCGCAGGTCTTTTTTTTGCAGGGCAGGGCACGCCCTGCACCCGTGATCCTTCGGATCACTGATGCCACCGCCAACGCGGCGGCATGGGCTCCGGCGGTGGTCGCCGGCTCAAACGAACTCTGTTTGTTGCGCTGTCGAGACTTCAAACCCGCCCGGGCCAAGCACGATGGAAGGCGAGACTGGTAGACGCACTCTGTCCCTTTCGGTTGACTCAGGCCGTTTCCGGGTTGAAATAAGTTGGCTGAGCAACCTCGATGCCCGGCCGATCGGCGGTAGGCATTCGCGCCCATCGGTGTCATCCGTGGTTAAAACTTCAAACCATACCCACTTCCCCAAAAAAACAGATATCCAACACGTGATCAACAGTCTCACAGTCAAGGTCTGCGGTATTACCCGGATGGCCGATGCCGAACTCGCGCTCGAACTGGGCGCGGACTACCTCGGGATGATCTGCTACCGCAAATCCCCCCGCTCGGTCACGCTGGAGCAGGCTCGCGACCTGTGCAACCGCATCCCGGCGGGTAAGCGGGTCTTCGTCGATGTCGCCACCGGCACCGACGAACTGGAAAATTTCGCCGACCTGGGCTTCGACGCGTTTCAGTTGCATTTCGATCTCGACCTGAGCCTGGCCACGGTGGCCGCCTGGTCGGGGATCGTCGGGGCCGACGCGCTCTGGCTCGCCCCGCGCCTGCCGGTGGACGAGGCTTTCCCGCAGCCGATCCTGGAGTTCGCCGACACGCTGGTGCTCGACACGCCCTCGAAGGGCCTCTACGGCGGTACCGGCAAGACTGGCGACTGGGACCGCTTCGCCGAGCTCTCCACGCTCTACCAGCACAAGCGCTGGGTGTTGGCGGGCGGCCTGAGCCCGGACAACGTGGCCGCCGCTGTCCGCGCCAGCGGCGCGACCATGATCGACGTCAACAGCGGCGTCGAAAGCACACCCGGCGTGAAAGACCCGGCCAAGCTCCGTGCGCTTTTCGCCACGTTGGCGGAGCTTGATTGATACTCTGCTAGTTCGCCGTGGCCAGGAAGGTCTGCACGACCTCGGCCATCTGCTCGGGGAACTGGAACATCATGCCGTGGCCGCCGTCGCGGAAACGCACGAGCCATGAGGCGGGTATTTGCTCGGCGAGCAGGAGCGCATTGCCGGGCGGGACAACTTCGTCCGCCGTGCCGGCCATGATCAGGGTAGGGGTCTGAACGGATGAAAGCTGGTCGTAAATACCCGGCCAGTCCGCCACGGCGCTCATCTGTTTGGCGCGGACTTCGGGGGTGATGGTTTCGGTGACCGGTGGCAGGTAGGAGGCGGTGTCAGGGTGGGCCTGGCGCCAGTCCGCCGGGATGAGCACGCTGAACATCCGCTGCGTTTTTTCTGCGGGCGTGCCGGAGGTGTCGGAGAAAATCTTCTGCACGGAGGCACTGCGCTTGATCTCCACTTTACCGCCGGGCGCGCAGCCGTAGAGAACGACTTTTTCGATCAGCGCGGGCTGGTCGATGGTGAGCTGGGCGGCAATGCGCGAGCCCATGGAAAAGCCGAGCAGCTCGGTCTTTTCGTAGCCCATGGCTCGGATGAACCCGGCTGTGTCCTGCGCGAACTGCTCGATCGAAAAAGCCTTCGTGCCTTCGGTCGTCAAGCCAGCTCCTCGGTTGTCGAAGATGAAGACTTTGTGGTGGTCGGCCAGCCGGGTGATGAAGACCGGGCTCCACAGGTCCATCGTGTCGCCGTTGCCGGTGATGCAGAACAGCGGCTCTCCATCGCCGAGCGTCTTGTAGGCGATGGTGATGTCGCCCACCTCGACGTGCTGGACAGGGGTGTCCTGCATAGCCTTGAGGGCGCTCTGGAAGGTTTTATCGGTGTCCTCGCCCGCGAGGGCGAGCAGGGGACACAGGAGGGCGAAAAATAGGAGAGAGCGCTTCATGGGGATAATAATGAGTGGATTTTAGTGTGAGTGAGAAATCCTAAAGACCCTTACATACCCAGACCGGGGGGCAGGCCCTTGCCACCGCCCAGGCCGGAGAGGTCGGGCATCCCGCCGCCCATGCCGCCGAGTCCGCCTTTGCCGCCCATCATTTTCATCATCTTGCGGCCCTTGGAGCCGCGCATCATCTTCATCATCTTGCGCATCTGGTCGAACTGCTTGATGAGCTGGTTGACATCGCGCACGGTGGTGCCGGAGCCGTTCGCGATGCGCTTGCGGCGGCTGGCGTTCAGGAGCATGGGCTTACGGCGCTCCTGCACGGTCATGGAGAGGATCATGGCCTCGGTCTGCTTGAGCTTGTTCTCCTCGGCATCGCCGACCTCGATCCCGCTCATGCCCGGCATCATCTTCATGATCGAGCCGATGGAGCCCATCTTTTTGACCTGGCGCATCTGCGCGAGGAAGTCCTCGAAGTCGAACTCCGCGCGCTGCATCTTTTCGGCCAGGCGCTGGGCCTCCTTCTCATCAATGGTTTCCTGCGCCTTTTCCACGAGCGAAACGACGTCGCCCATGCCGAGAATGCGCTGGGCCATGCGGTCGGCGTGAAAGATCTCGAAGTCGTCCATCTTCTCACCCGTACCCATAAACTTGATGGGCACGCCGGTGATGGTCTTCATGGACAGGGCCGCGCCCCCGCGGGCGTCACCGTCGAGCTTGGTCAGGACGATGCCGGTCAGGTTGACCGCCTCGTTGAAGTGCTGGGCGACGTTGACGGCTTCCTGGCCCAGGGCGGCGTCGCCCACGAGCAGAACCTCGTCCGGGATGACCTTCTCGCGCAGCTTCTTGACCTCCTCGATCAGGTCGTGGTCGATCTGGAGCCGCCCGGCGGTGTCGAAGATGATCAGGTTCGCGTCCTGGTCCTTGGCCCACTCCATCCCGGCGCGGCCGATCTTCGGCACGTCCTTGGAGTTGCGGTCGGTATAGCAGGGGAAGCCCTCCTGCTTGCAAAGGGTCTCCAGCTGGTCGATGGCGGCGGGGCGGTACACGTCGCAGCCGACGAGGGCGGGGCGGTAGCCCTCCTTGGCCAGTCGCTTGGCCAGCTTGACCGAGGTGGTGGTCTTACCGGAGCCGTGGAGGCCGACCAGCATGATGCGCAGGGGCTTCTTGTCGGTGAGCTTGCCCGCGCCTTCGCCCAGCAGTTTTTCCAGTTCATCGTTGATGATCTTGACGATCTGCTGGCCGGGGGTGACGGAGGCGAGCACCTCCTGCCCGAGGGCGGCGGCCTTCACGTCCTCGACGAACTGACGGGCCACCTTGAAGTGCACGTCGGCCGACAGCAGGGCGGTGCGGACCTCCTTGAGGGCCTCGGCCATGTTGTCTTCGGTCAGTTTGCCGATGCCGCGCAGGTTGCGCAGGGCCTTCGACATGCGGTCGGTCAGGTTTTCGAGCATGAGAATGCCTAGGGTAGGGCTCCCGCGCCGCCTGCAAAGGGAAAAATGCGCAAACCCGGCGAAACTTTCTCCCGGCGGGCGGGGTTTCATCCGGCATGTTCCACCACCTCAAAACCCACCTCATCACCTTCCTGGGCCTGCTGGCGCTGGGGAGTCCCCTCTGTCTGCAAGCGGCTTCCGGCAGCGCGAACACCGCCTCGTATGTCAAGGCCCACATCGATCAGTACGATGGGAAGGCCGTCTCGCTCGACGTGGTGGCCCTGCGCCTGCTGAGTCCCTTTACCACCAACGAGAACTACGTCATGCTCGGGGCCGGCACTTGGGACGACGAGAACCGCTCACCCGGCGGGAAGATCCTCGTCATCGCCAACAAGGACGACAAGGACAAGCTGGTCAACCGCTATGGCACCACGGTCGAGCACGATGGCCGTGAAATCGACACCAAGAGCCTGCGCGGCACCGTCCACCTGGTCAATATCGACGGGTTTCCGCCCTTTATCTATCTCGACCTGACGGACGGGGCGTTCACCCCGACCGCGGAGCAGCTCCGTGAACTGGCCGGGCAGAATGACGGTCCCCGCGGTGAGCGCCGCGGTCCTCGTCCCGGACGCGGTAACAGCCCGGAAACCTCCGGCGACCTCGACAGCGACGGCGGTAACCTTCCGTACTGAGCCCGCCCAGCATTCCGCTTATTTTCTCCAAGCCCACCCCAAAGAAAAACCCCGGTCCGCACGCAGACCGGGGTTTTTCGTTCCCATCTTGAGTTTGCCGCGCTGGAGGGTTGCAATTTTCAGGACCGGCGATTAACTCCCACCCTTTGCCATGAAAATTCTGGTAGCCGACAAAATATCGCCCATTGGGATCGAATACTTGAAACAGCAGCCCGGCTTCGAAGTCGTCGTTGCCTGGGAAGCCATTGCGGACTGGAAAGCCTCCCCTGAGCAGGTCAAATCGCTCATCGGGGACGTGGACGGGGTCGCCGTCCGCTCCGAGACCACGATCTCCGCGGACGTCATCGCCGCCGCCCCCAAGCTCAAAGTCGTGGGCCGCGCCGGGGTCGGCGTGGACAACATCGACATTGAGGCCGCCACCGAGCGCGGCATCATCGTCATGAACACCCCCGGCGGCAACACCATCGCCACCGCCGAGCTGACCTTCACGCACATGCTCTGCGGCACGCGCCCCGTTGCGCAGGCCGCCGCCTCGATGAAGGCCGGGCGCTGGGACCGCAAGCTTTACTCCGGCTACGAGCTCAACGGCAAGACCCTCGGCGTTTGCGGCCTCGGCCGTATCGGCGCGGAGGTCGCCAAGCGCGCCCTCGCCTTTAACATGACCGTCCTGGCCTTTGACCCGTACCTGACCCAGTCGCGCGCCGACGCCCTGGGGATCAAAAAGGTCGAGCTGGAGCAGGTCTTTACCGACTCGGACTACATCACGGTGCACATGCCGCTGACCGCCGACACCAAGCACATGATCGATGAGGCCGCCTTCGCCAAGATGAAGAAGGGCGTGCGCGTCTTCAATGTCGCCCGTGGCGGCATCATCAAGGAGTCGGCTCTGATCGAGGCGGTCAAGAGCGGCAAGGTCGCCGCCGCCGGTCTCGACGTGTACGAGGGCGAGCCCCTCGCCGACGACAGCGAGCTGCGCCAGCTCGACAAGGTCGTGCTCACCCCGCACCTCGGCGCCTCCACCAAGGAAGCGCAGGAGAGCGTGGGCGTGGAGATCGCCCACCAGATCGCCGACGCCCTTTCGGGCGGGATGGTTCGCAATGCCATCAACATGCCCTCCGTCGATCCGAAAAGCCTCGAAGTACTCAAGCCGTACCTCGACCTCGGTCAGGCGCTCGGCAGCTTCGTCCAGCAGCTCGCCCCGCGCAACGTGCTCAAGCTGCGCGTGAGCTACTTTGGCAAGATCACCTCGCTGGACACGCTCCCGCTCGACCGGGCCGTGCTGCGCGGGTTCCTGCGCAAGATTTCCGATCACGTCAACGAGGTGAACGCCCCGAAAAAGCTCCAGGAGCTCGGCATCGAGCTGGAAACCGTCAAGAGCAACCAGGAGGCTGAGTACACCGAACTGGTCGAGGTCCAGGCTGTCTGCGCCGACGGTAAGACCCGCACCGCCGCCGGGACGCTCTTTGGCAAGGCCCAGCACCCGCGTATCGTGACCATCGACGGCCACGGCGTCGAGGTGAACACCAAGGGCATCCTTCTCGTCTTCAAGAACAACGACGTGCCCGGCATCGTCGGCTTCCTCGGGACCGAGCTGGGCAAGGATGGCGTCAACATCGCCAACATGTCCATGAGTCGCGACAGCGGCGAGGGTTGGGCGATCAGCGTGTTCGAGCTCGACAGCGTGCCCTCCGAAAAGGCGCAGGCCGAGATCATCAAGCACGAGGCCATTCTCAAGTTCCGCATCATCGAGCTGTAAGGCCGCGGCACTCATGGTAGTGCTTTTCCGGATACACTTAAAACTATGCCCAACCTGATTGAAGTCATCGGTGTGGCCCTCGTGGGCTACCTCATCGGCTCGGTGTCCTTCGCTGTGCTCATCGCGCGGCGGGCTGGCGTCGATATCCTCAAGGAGGGCAGCTGCAACCCCGGCGCGACGAACGTCAAGCGCGTGCTGGGCAAGCGCGCCGGTAACCTGTGCTTCGGGCTGGATTTCCTCAAGGGGCTGGTGGCGGCCGGTTGGCCGCTGCTGCCTTTCGTGGGAGCCAGCGAGCCCGTCCACCTTGGCATTATCGGCCTCATCGCCGCCATCCTCGGGCACAGCTTCTCGCTCTTCCTCGGGTTCAAGGGCGGCAAGGGCGTAGCCACCACCATGGGCGGCCTGCTCGCGCTGGCGCCGCTCGTGCTGGGGCTCGGGCTGGTCACGTGGGTGGTGGTCTTCTACACCTCCCGCTACGTCTCGCTCGCCTCGCTCGCCTTCGGCGTGAGCCTGCCGCTCTTCGGGCTGTTCTTCGTCGCGGACGCGTGGCTGATGGTGTTCCTCGTTGCCCTGGCCGTGCTCATCATCGTCCGCCACCGCTCGAACATCCAGCGCCTGCTCAACGGCACCGAAAACCGCTTCACGAAGAAGTAAGGAGTACTCTGGGCGGGGCTCTTTTTTCCTGAATCGGCTGGACAGTCGATGGGCCCCGGTGTTTTAGAAGAGGGACTCGATGCCCAAGCCTTCCTCCATATCGACGTTGGAGCGTTTCTGTGAGTACTGGGAAAAAATCACCGGCTTACACATCTGCATCTACGATTACGCGTATTTTTCGATCGAGAGTGACTGGCTGGAGTTGCCCTATGTCCGCTGCACGCACTGCTCCGAGTACTGCATGCTGGTGAAGTCGAACGAGGAGGCCTTCCACGAGTGCATCAAGACCGAGTCCCAGCGGACGGCGTTGGCGGCGAAGTCAAAAAAGCCGCTGTTGCACCGTTGCCATGCGGGAGTGCTGGACCTGGTCGTTCCCATCATCGTGGGATCACAAACGGCGGGTGCGGTCTTTATCGGGCAATGCGCCCCGTCCGACAAACGCGAGCGCAACAAGTACATCAAGTCCATTGCGAAAAAGTACACGCTGGATACCGCTCAGCTCGAAAAGGCGATGGAAGGCCTGATGGATACGGAAAAGGCGGGCCTGATGGAGTCCAAGGATGTCGCCTATTTCGTGGCCGAATACATCCGCCGCATCATGGGCTCGGCGATTCACATGAGTATCGTCGATGCGGCGGTGGTCTTTAATGCCGCCGGAGAAGTCGATGTGGCGCGCATTCCGAACTATTTTCTCGACCAGATCGCGGCGAGCTCCCGCAAGATCAAGCATGCTCTCGAACGCATCCGCAACGGCTACTGGACAGACATTCCCCAGGCGACCCTGGCCAAGGAAGCCGGGCTGTCCGAGTCGCATTTCAGCCGTCTTTTCAAGAAGCAGACCGGGATGACCTACCGCCGGTGTCTGGTGGAGGCGCGCCTGAGCGCGGCTGTCTGGTTAATGAAAAAAACGGACCTGAACAACAAGCAGATCGCCGAACTGCTCAACTACGGGGAGGCCTCATCCCTGCACCGGGCGATCCGCATTCACACCGGTACGACCCCGACCGACCTGAGACGGCGACAGCCCATGCCTTGGTATATGAGCAAGCAGAATTGGCTGCCAGAGTTGGGGGAACCGGGGCCTGACGACGGTCACGGACACGAGCTCTAGGCCTCTGGCCACTAAACAGGTGTAGTGGATGTTCGCTGGGCAGGGTGAGCATGTAATGATAAACTATTGGCATTAAGTGGCATTGTTGCGGAGGGGTTTTTCTGCAATAATGCTTGCGTATTCATTCTCCCAACAACCCTGACGAATTCACCCATTATGAAATCTGTATTCAGTACCCTGACCCATTCCCGTGCTCTTTGCTCTTCCCTTTTTCTGCTGGGCGGTGCGCTCGCAGCGAACGGCATCACCGTTTACAGTGAAGACTTCACCGGGCAGACTTCCCTGAGCAGCGATTTTACGGTTACTACCCAGCCCGGGGTCACCTATGGCGTCTCGACCACCGAAGGAAATCCGGCCCCCAGCATGAGCCTGGTGGATACGGGGTCGTCGTACGGTTCGGCCTATGTGCAGGGCTCGCACTGGAACTCCTTTGGCACGGGCAACCCGGGCGAGCACATTTTCCAGGTCAGTTGGGATTGGCGGGTTGACGCCTCGACCAGTGCGATCGGGTCCAACTCCACCATGCGCTTCAACCTGTCCCTGAGCGCGACGGGTGCGACGGGGAGCAAGATCTCGGTCGGTTTCGGCCACGCCACGATCAACGGCACGGACACCAATTTCTTTTACGCCGGCGGTGCCAGCGCGGCCCCGTTCCCGAGCTCGGCCAATGCGATCGGGTTCAACGGCACCACGCTCGATGACGGGTTTAATTTCGGGGCCTACAGTACCACCGGCTCGGAGAACAATACGGACGGCAACTACTATCGTTTTACCCTGACCTATGCCGACAACGCCACGACGGCGGAGCTGACCGTGTACAACACCGCGGACGAGAGCCAGTCGGCCACGGTGACGATCACCGGCCTGACCCCGACCAGCGTGTACAACACCAATGGCCGCAGCTTCGAGGTCGTGGCCGGTGGCGCCGGGACCGGCACATCCTACTTCGATAATATCGAACTGGCCGCCATTCCCGAGATATCATCCACTTCGGCCATGTTCGCGATGGCTTCGCTGCTGACCTGCTGGCTTTTCAAGCGCCGCCGGTCCCGCTAAGCTCCGCTTCCCGATCTTTCCCCATATTCCGCCTTGGGTCTTCCCGAGGACACGCACCGATTAGCTATGAAAAACAAGCTAAGATACCCCGCTTTTACCCTGATTGAGCTGTTGGCCGTGATTGCTGTGATTGCCGTGCTGACCATGATCGCCATCCCGGCTATCAGCTCGGGAATCCAGCGGGCGCGTACCACCGATTGCCTGAGTAACCTGAGGCAGTTGCAGACGAGCGTTCTTCAATACGTCAACGACAACAACGGCTTCCTGCCGGACAAGCCTAACGCCGAGTGGCTCGGCGAGCTGTGGCCGTATCTCTACGAGACCGACTACGTGCCCATCTATGGCAACAGTCTCCCGCTCGTCGGAACGGTTTTCTGCTGCCCGGAGGCTGACGGCTCGGATAACCCCGCACCGAAGCGCAGCTACGGAATGAACGCGCACCTGATCGACAACAACGCCTTTACGCTGACGCACATGAGCCAGATCATCTATCCGGCAGATACCGCCAGCATCGCGGACAATGCGCTGGGGAGCATGCTCTCCGCCAGCCAGATGGCAGCCCGGCACAGCGGCCTCTGTAATGTGGCGTTTCTTGACGGGCACGTGGAGTCCATCGAGCCGACCGACGACATCGCCAAAGATTATGCCTATCGTAGCGTATTCTGGAGAGGCGTCATTATTCACTGACCAATTGTTTTTTAACCATGTTTGATCGTTACTGTGTGGTCGCATCCTTGATGGGTGCGTTGGTGAGCTGTGTTTGCTTCGCCGAATCGTCTATCCTTGTTTCTCCGTCGATGGAGGACGCCAAGCTGCCGGATACCGTGCAGGTGGCGGACGAACAGGTCTTCCTGACCGGGTCGGCTTACGAGGTGAACTTTCCTGACGCAGCCGGCCAGATGTTCTGCCCCGCCGACATTGCGCTGCCGGAGGGAACACAGTTCGCGGGCTGCTGGATACGGGGGAAAGACGTACGGGCCAAGCTGGACTTTGTCTTCGCGGACGCGCAGGGGAGGGAGACGGTCGTCTCCACCAGCGGGCCGATCGACAACTCCTGGGACTTCCGGGGCGTGACGCCGCCGCCGGGGGCGAGCACTCTGCTCGGGGTGCGTGTCGTGCATGGCAAGGGCGTTTCCGGTACCCTGTGGGTCAGTAACTGGATGGCCGATGAGAGCTCGCCCAGCGCGCACCGCGACTTTATCTGGCAGCTCAAATCGCTCGAATTTTCCAAGCGCTTCACCTACTACCGCACGGGGCGGCAGTTCCTGTGGTCCGGTTTCGATGAAGACACTTTTCTGCCCGTCGGGTGCGTCCTGAGCGATCCGGAGCAATGGTTTTACCTGCCGGAGGAGACGCCATACCTCGCTTATGGCCTGAGCACGAATCCGGCGCCTGCCGACGGGAGCAACCTGGCGATTGTCGTCCAGAGCGCCTTGAACACGGGCCAGATCATTGATACTCAGACCTGTGAGATCACCGATTACGATCCGCAGACGGATAACCTGGACCGGATACCTTTACACCTGAGCGAGCCGGGTTCGTATCAGATCACAGCCTCGGTCTATGAAGACGGTGTCTATATCGGCTCGCGTCAGTTTGTGCTGACCGTTTCGCGGAACACCCAGCCGGAGAGCTATCCCCATGAGACCAACGGGCAGGCGGGACAGCTGGTGTGCACGCCCTTGCTCAGCGGCGGGCATCCGGTGTTCGAGGCGGGTGAGCCGGTCGCTCTGGACTGGCAGGGGCAGGTGCCCGCCGGGGGACCCGTTCAGTTGCGTTACGAGGTCTTTGACTACACCTATCACGCCTGCGGCACGGGCGAAGTCGAGGCCGAGGCCGACTCCGATGGCCAGTGGCACGAATCGCTGACGCTGCCCGAGCTCGCCCCCGGCGCGTATTACCTGCGGCTGAAAGTCGTGCAGGACGGTCAATGCTACGGAGAAGCCTGGCAGATATTGGGTGTGCGTGCGGACCCCGAGGAGGCTCCGACCGGACCGGTCCGCGCCCCCGCGAGTTACGACGAGCTTTTCGGCCCCGAGGGCGGCCTGGCCATGCAGATGGATGTCTATCCGCTGGACAAGCATGTCGGCCAGTCGGTGGCGTACTGCATCGAGCGCAACGAGCGTGCGGATTCCACGCCCATCGTCTGCTTTTACTGGGGCGACCTGGAACCGCTGCCCGGCGTCTATCAATTCTCGCTCATCGATCAGTGGCTGGAGAAGTTCTCCGAGGCGGGCCTCCGGGTTTTTCTCTCCCCGATGATTATCGCTGACGTTCTGCCGGAGTGGATTTGGTACGACATCTGCCTGAATCAGCGCGGGACGGGGCGCTTTTCGCCCATGCTGGGGCACACCTATGTGTCGCCGTCGAGCCGACTCTACCGCGACAACCAGCTTAACTTCATCCGGGCCTTTGTTCGGCATTTCCGGGACAACCCCACCGTGCTCGGCTATTACTTTCCGCACAACGGGGCCGAAGGTTTTTATCCCTTTTTCTCAGACCCGGAATTGGTGCCCGATTATTCCGAGCCTGCCCGCAAGGCCTTTCAGGCGTACCTGCGCGATGAGCGGGCCTACACGCTGGCAGACATCAACGAGCGCTACGGGCTGAGCCTCGAAACCTGGGAGCAGCTCGAATGTCCTCTGCCGGATTTTGACGCGCCGCTGGACACGCGTCCCCAATGGCAGGACTTCATGGACTTCCAGCAGCACGTGGTCGATCACTGGGTCACGCGGGTCATCGAGACCGCGCGGGAAGAAGACCCGGAGCGCCCCTTGCTCCAATACGGCTTATGGGGGTTTGGTGCGATCGAGAGCTTTCTGGATGTCTTTCATGAGAACCACGTCGTGTTGGGTAACGGTGGCTCGGACACCGCGGTGGCGACCTACCTGATGGGCCTGGCCAAGAACAACGATATCGTGGCCATCAGCGAATCGACGCACACGCCTCCCTTTGAGGCGGCTCTGAACCTGTCGGCTTTCAATAACCTGGGCACCGGGAACTTCCGTGCCAACGACCTGTGCTGGAATCACCTGGCGCACCGCTTTCAGGGCGATGCGGCCATCGATCCGCTACTCGACTATTACACCGCCTGGCAGCGCGAGCTGATCCCTCACCTGCGCAATGCACAGGTGGTGGGAAAAACGGGCGCCGTCCTCGTCTCGCCTCGCAGTCTGATTCTTCGGACGCGCTACTTCTCGTCGCTGGCCTGGCTGCAGGATGCGGACTTTTCCGCGCTCATGTATGGTACGCTGGAGGCGCGATGGATGCCTTCGTGGATCAGTGAAAACACGCCGCAGTGGGAGCGATTCTCGATGGTCTGGGATACCGGGATCGTCCAGCTCGACACTGCCGCTCGGCAAAAAATGCGCGACTATGTGGCCGGGGGCGGGACGCTCATTACCAGTTTGAAAACGGACTCGCTGCCCGGTGACGGGCAGTCTCGGGCCAATGCCTTTTTCGAGGGGCTGGGGTTGCGTTTCGCGCAGGACAAACCCTTGTACGGACTCACCGCTCCACTCTTGGTGGACTCACCCCTCGGAGCCAAGGGGCAGAGCCTGCAACTCTCCCAGTGCCGCCCGCTTGCGGAGGTGCCGGACGGTGCGCAGGTGCTGGCCAGGGACTTGATGGGGCGGCCAGTCATTATCCGCCTGCCGGACGGTAAGGGGGCTTTCCTCATCGTTTCCGGCCAGATCGACATGCGCGCCAACCCGCGACTGTACGCCTCCATGCAGCATGCCCTCAATGGCGACAGCGAGGTGAACGTTTCTGACCGCGATGTCTGGAGTGCGCACCTGCGGGACGGCTCCAGCGACTATATCGCGCTGATCAACCGCCCCTCCTCTCTGCAACCGTACATGAACCCCAAGCAGGGCAAGGTGCCCGGCGGCATCAGCAAGGGGACCTGGAGCTTTGCCGGGGCCGATGACCACATGTTCTATACCGTGACGAACCTGCTGGACGTGGTCGACAGCCACAAGGTTCGCGGGCAGGCGCTCAAGGCCGGGATACCCTTCGAACTGCCATCGGGCGCGCTCGCTGTCTATAGGATCAGCCCCGCCGCGCCTGAAGCGGCCAGCCTGCCCATCTCCAATTAATACCTTCACCATGAAAATCCACACCTTAGCCTCCCTGTTTATTCTTGGCCTGTACGCGAATGCCTCGGCGGACACCGTGCTGTTTGCCGACGACTTTTCGTCGGGTGAACTGCGTGCCTCTCATTGGCCAATGCAGCGGGCGACCGAGGGCGCCATCGCCGTGATGGATAGTCCCGAAGGTGGTGAGGTTTTGGTGTTTTCCCCGCCCGAGCAGGGGAAGAGTGCAGTTGTCTGCACGACTACTTTCAAGGCCAACCCCGAGCGCATAAAAATAAGCTGGGAGGAGAATATCTCCGGTACCGCGCAGGCGGGCATCTTTGTGGCGCTGCTGGATGGCAGCCGGTATCCGCTCATGCTGAGCCAGACGCGGTTCGGTGACTACCGCCGCAAGACACCCGAGGGTGGGGCACTGGCCAAGGTCGCTGATTTGCAACCCGGCTGGCGCTCGTGCGCGCTCATCATCGACCGGACGAAGGGCGCGGTCGAGTTCTTCTACGACGATACGGAAAACGCGTCGGCACTTTTTGAGATCATCGGCACTATCGACAGCTTCGATGATGTCCGTCTCGTCTTCGGCGTTGATAGCTCGGCTTCCCAGCAGGTCCGCCTGCGCGACGTCAAGGTCGAGGCGCTGGACTCCTGACGACCCCGGCCAGTCTCGCACATTCCTGAAGCTCAGGTGGAGCATGGCGCTTCACCTCTGGTTGGCCCTGCCCCTTTCCCTCAATACGAGGTGCCCGTGCGCCTCATAACCCAGGAATGCGAATAATGAAAAAATACCCCATAGCCCTATGCTTCATTTGCGCCTGCGCGGCCTCGTTCGCAGGCACCGTACATGTTTCCAGTTTCAACGCCTATCCCGATGACGGGATCGACGACACGGCAGCGATCAATGCCGCGATCACCTCGGGCCATTACAACACGGTGGTTTTTGACGCCGGTGTCTATGACCTGATCACACCGACGGATGCCGGAGCCTTTATCCAGATTTATAACCGGACGGGCATTACGCTGCAAGGGGCCACGACCGCAATGGGAAAGCCCGCCACGGTCCTGCTGCGGCACGTCAACGTCGAAGCCATGGCCAGCCCGCCGCGCACGCTGCATGTGTACGATGGCGCGGATATCGCCCTGCAAAATCTCGCCATCGATAATACGCCGCAGCTGTGCAGCGCCGGTGAGATCATCGACAAAACGGATGACGGTAACGGCACACAGGGCATCAAGGTTGCGGTCTTACCGGGGCTGCCCATGGACGCGGGGATGCCCTGCTACGCAGCCAATGCGTGGGACCCGGTTTCGCTGGACCTCAAGGAAGGGATACAGAGCCTGACCTTTACCGTTTCGCCGGGAGACTGGAGCATCGCGGATTCTGTCAACCGGGTGATGGAACTGAGCAGCACCTCCGGGCTCGATTTTTATGACGATATCGAGGTCGGCGATTACATGTCCTGGCATTACGGATGGGACGGGCTGCCGCAAATGTTCCTTTATGGGACGGACGGCCTGACCCTCGATAACCTTGAGGTGCGTAATGTCGTGAATGTCGGCATCCTGATCGGTGCCGCGGCGGACATTACGCTGACCGACATTGTTTTCCGCCCTGACGGGAACCAGCTCGCTGTCGGCCCGCGGGACGGCATCTACATCTCGCGCAGCACGGGGGCCATTGCCGCCTCCGGCCTGGACATCACGGGGGTACGTTGGGATGGCTTCGTCGTGAGATCCGCCTATGCAGAGGTAACGGCTGTGAACGCGCCTGCCAGCCTGACCCTGGCGGTGGAAATCAACACCTCAGGCCAGCCGATCACATCCGGCAGCAGCATCTATTTTCTGGCGACTGATGGCAGCCTGACCGAGCGGACTGTCGGCTCAGCGGCTTTTGTCCAGACGCTGAACGGCAAAAGCACTTACGAGGTCACGCTGACGGACGACCTGCCGACCTTTGCCAACGTTGGGATTCACCTGAAGCTGGGCGCCTTGATGCCGGATTTCGTGAGTGTCGTGGACAGTAACTTCGAGAACATCGCGGGGGCGTCAGTCATCCTGCGGGCGGACAACATTACCGTGCAGAATACCACGCACCGGAAGGTCATGTACGAGGCGATGCACATCGGAACGCACCCACTCGAAGGTGTGGACGGCTCCAACATCAAGGTCCTTAATTCCACCTTTGACACCTGTGGCTGGTATCAAAAGGTGGGGCACCTGCCGGGTATCATCACGATCTTTAACAACCACGCGCAGGTCACGGAAGGCAAGATCCACGGAGTCGAGATCAAATACAATCTGTTCCGGAATCAACTGTGCGGTGCGGCCATGCCCAGCCTGAATATCGCGGATGCGGAGGGACTGACCATCCACGGAAACGTCTTCGAAAACGTCACCAAGGGCATGCAGTTCGACCTGTCGTCCGCGGGTAACTTCGGGGTGGGGGCGAGCACGATCATCATCGATAACAGCGATAATGACGTCACCTATCGGGAAGTGTCCGGCACCTTCGCCAACAGTGGGCTGACCGGCTATAATGGCTCAAGCACGCGCTATGCCTGGTGGACGGGTGCAAAGGCAGAGTGGACCTTTATTGCCCCGAAGTCGTCGCAATACGAGGTGTACGTTTATGCGGTCGAGCATCCAACCTCCAGTGACAGCGTGGTGATCACGGTGGGCAATGACGCAACGGCGGTCCAGCACACGCTCGACTTTACGAGTGATGGAGGCTGGCGTTACCTGGGTACATATTCGTACACGGGACAGGTGGCCTACACGGTCAGTGCGGAAGCCCAAAACGCCCACTTGCGTACGGATGCCGTCATGTTTGTCCAACGGTAAAACCGGAACCTTGTCGGTCCGACCAAAGCAAAATGCCTGCGAGCGGTATCTACGCTCGCAGGCATTTTTGTTATCGGTTGAGCGCGAAGGCGCTGTTCCGCTAAAGGGAGTGTATTGAGGATTTGGATACGGCCATGGCGGCTTCCTTCATCGACTCGGAGAGGGTGGGGTGGGCGTGCATGGTGCGGGCCCAGTCCTCGGCGCTGCCGGAGTACTCCATGTGGGCGCAGGCGGTGGCGATCATTTCGGAGGCGTTGCGTCCGATGATCTGGACGCCCAGGAGGCGGTCGGTTTCGGCGTCGGCGATGACCTTGACGAAGCCGTCGGTGGCGTCCGTGGCGATGGCGCGGCCATTGGCCATAAAGGGGAACTTGCCGACGTTGACCTTGAGGCCCTTTTCCTTGGCGGCGTCTTCGCCCAGGCCGACGGAGGCGATCTCCGGATCGGTGTAAACGACGCCGGGGACGAGGTCGTAGTTGACGTGACCAGCCTTGCCCGCGATCAGTTCGACGCAGGCGACGCCTTCCTCCTCGGCCTTGTGGGCGAGCATGGGACCGGCGATGACGTCGCCGATGGCGTAGATGCCCTCGGCGCTGGTGCGGAAGTGCGCGTCGGTCTTGATGCGGCGCTTGTCGTCGAGTTCGACCCCGGCCTTGTCCAGTCCGAGCCCCTCGGTGAAGGGCTTGCGGCCGACGGCGACGAGGATCTTGTCGGCGGGAAATTCGAGCTTCTTGCCGTCGCGCTCGGCGGTGAGGACGGCCTTGCCCTTGTCCTGCTTCACGCCGGTGACCTTCGCGCCGAGTTCGAACTTGAGCCCCTGCTTAGTGAAGAGGCGTTCGGCGAGGCGGGAGACGTCCTTGTCGTAGGTGGGGGCGATCTGCGGGAGCAGCTCGACGACGGTGACTTCACTGCCGAGGCGGGCCCAGACCGAGCCGATTTCCAAGCCGATGGCACCCGCGCCGATGACGACGAGCTTCTCCGGCACGCTGTCAAACGCGATGGCCTCGGTGCTGCTGACCACGGTCTGGCCGTCGAACTTCATGAAGGGCAGCTCGACCGGGACAGAGCCGGTGGCGAGGATGATGTGCTTGGCCTCCAGCGTCTGCTCGCCCTTGTCGGTCTTGACGAGAACCTTGCCCGATCCGGCGAGGCTGGCGAGGCCCTGCACGACGTCGATCTTGCGCTTGGTCACGAGGGTTTTGACGCCCTGATTGAGCTGCTTGACGACGGCCTCCTTCTTTTTCATGAGGGCGGCGATGTCGGTCTTGAACTCCTTCGCGCTGATGCCGTGCGCGGCGGCGTCGTGCTGGAAGAAGTGCACCATTTCGGTCGAGTGCAGGAGCGCCTTGCTCGGGATGCAGCCGACATTCAGGCAAGTGCCGCCGAGGGTCGGGTCCTTTTCGACCAGAGCGGTCTTGAGGCCGAGCTGGGCCGCGCGGATGGCCGCGACGTACCCGCCGGGGCCGCCGCCGATGACGATGAGGTCGTAATTCATAACAAGTTTGAAAGTTTGAAGGTTTGAAGGTTTGAAAGTTGGGAGGAGAACCGAGGGGACGTTTGAGCGCGCGAAAGTTTAACTTTCAAACTCTCAAACCCAGAACTCTCAAACTCGGGATTTAGGCCTTTGGCCTAAATCCCGAAGAGCAGGCGGTCGGGGTCCTCGATGGCTTCCTTGACCTTGATCAGGAAGGTGACAGCCTCTTTGCCATCGACGACCCGGTGGTCGTAGCTGAGGGCGAGGTACATCATCGGGCGGGCGACGATCTGGCCGTCCACCACCACGGCGCGCTGCTGGATGTTGTGCAGGCCGAGGATGCCGCTCTGGGGCATGTTTAGGATCGGCGTCGAGAGCATGGAGCCGTAGATGCCGCCGTTGGAAATGGTAAAGACACCGCCTTGGAGGTCGTCGATGGTGAGCTTGCCGTTGCGGGCGGCCTTGGCGTAACCGGCGATGTCCTGTTCGATCTCGGCGAAGCCCTTCTTTTCGCAGTCGCGAACGACGGGGACGACGAGACCCTTGTCCGTGCCGACGGCCACGCCGACATCGTAGAAGTGGTTCTGGACGAGCATGTCGCCGTCGATCTGCGAGTTGATCTGCGGGACGGCCTGGAGCGCGTGGACTACGGCCTTCACAAAGAACGACATGAACCCGAGCTTGATCCCGTGGCGGTCCACGAAGGCATCCTGATGCTTCTTGCGCAGCTCCATTACGCGGCTCATGTCCACCTCGTTAAAGGTGGTCAGCAGCGCGGCCTCCTGGGTGGCGGCCACGAGGCGCTCGGCGATCTTCTTGCGCAGCGGAGACATCTTTTTGCGAGTGACGCGCCCTTCGGTCACGGGAGCGGACGGGCGGGCGGCGGCGTTGGGGGCCGGGACGGGAGCCGTTTGCTGGGCGGGTGCATCCTTCTTCGCTTCGGCTTCTTCAGGCTTGTCGGCGGCCTTGAGCATGTCGCCCTTGGTCACGCGGCCATCCTTGCCGGTGCCTTCGACGGAGGCCGGATCGATCCCGGACTCCTCGGCCCGGCGGCGCACGGCGGGCGAGGGCGGCAGGTCCTTGCCCTTGGCCGGGGCTTCTTCCTGGGCGGGGGCGTCCTTTTTCGCTTCGGCCTCGGCGGGCTTGTCAGCGGCCTTGGGAGCGTCGTCCTTCTTGCCGGCGTCGGCGGGCTTTTTCGCGGACTCGTCGATCTCGGCGACGATGGCGCCGATCTCGACCTCGTCGCCTTCGGCGACCTTGAGGGAAATCTTACCGGCGGTTTCGGCTAAGCCCTCCGAGGTGATTTTGTCGGTTTCCAGCTCGTAGAGGAGCTGGTCCTTGGCGACAAAATCGCCGTCGTTGACGTGCCAGGAGGCGAGGATACCGCTGGTGATCGACTCGCCCAGGGTGGGGACTTTGACTTCGGTGGCCATGAGAAGGTGTTTTATCGGATGCTAGGCGTGCGGGCGTTAGCTGTCATGCTTTTTCGATACGGGCTCAGAGCGAGAAGGCGTCCTCGACGAGCGCCTGCTGTTCCATCTTGTGGACCATGAGCGAGCCCGGCGCGGGGCTGGCGGCGGCGGCGCGACCGGCGAAGGCCGGGGGCCGTCCGGCGGCTTTGAGCAGGTACGGGTACATGTGGGTCCAGCCGCCCATGTTCTGCGGCTCTTCCTGGCACCACACGAGGTGCTTGAAGCCCTTGTACTGCTCGATGATCTCGGCCAGGCGCTTTTCGTTCATCGGGTAGAACTGCTCCACGCGGATGATGGTGGCGTTGTCGATCTTGTGCTCGGCGCGGTGGTTGATGAGGTCGTAGTACACCTTGCCCGCGCAGAAGATGAGGCGCTCGTTCTTCTTGGCGGGCTTCTCGTCGTCGAGCAGCTCCTGGAAGCGGCCCTTGGTCAGGTCCTCGACGCTGGAGACGCAGTCCTTGTAGCGCAGGAGGCTTTTCGGGGCCATGATGACGAGCGGCTTCTTGAAGGAGCGCTTCATCTGGCGGCGCAGCACGTGGAAGTACTGGGCCGGAGTGGTCATCATACAGACCTGGATGTTGTCCTCGGCGCAGGCTTGAAGGTAGCGCTCCAGGCGGGCGGAGGAGTGCTCGGGGCCCTGGCCCTCGTAGCCGTGGGGCAGGAGCATGACCAGGCCGGTGACGCGGCCCCACTTGGACTCGCTGGAGGTGATGAACTGGTCAAAGTGCGTCTGCGCGCCGTTGCCGAAGTCGCCGAACTGCGCCTCCCACATGGCGAGCATGTCGGGGTAGTCCAGCGAGTAGCCGAAGTCGAAGCCGAGGATGGCGGCCTCCGAGAGGGAGGAGTTGTGCACGCAGAAGGTGGCCTGCTCGGGGTCGAGGTTGAGCAGGGGGACGTAGCGCACGCGCGTCTCCACGTCGTAAATGGCGGCGTGGCGTTGGCTGAAGGTGCCGCGCTCGCTGTCCTGCCCGGAGATGCGCACCGGGGTGCCCTCCAGCAGCAGCGTGCCCCAGGCGAGCTGCTCGGCGAAGGCCCAGTCGATGCCGCCGCCGTCCTGGAAGTGCTGCCACTTGGTTTCGAGCTGGCGCTGGATCTTGCTGTTGGGCTTGAAGTTGGCCGGGATGGTGGTGAGGGTCTCGGCCACGCGGGTGAGCACGCCCTTGGCCACGTGGGTCTTGGCGGGCTCGAAATTGTAGGCGGGCTGCTTGACGGCGGCGGAGCCCTCGAAGGTCTTCTTCTTGGTCTCCTTTTCCTCCTCCTCCTTTTTCACGCGCAGGAAGGAGTCGTTGAGCGCTTGCTGGAACTCCTTGGTCAGGTCGTTGGCGTCGGCGTCGGTGAGGGTCTTTTCCTCGACGAGGCGCTCGCGCAGGACCTGACTGATGGCCGGGTGCTGGGAAATCTGCTTGTACAGCCCCGGCTGGGTGAAGCCCGGCTCGTCGGACTCGTTGTGTCCGTGCTTGCGGTAGCAGTACATGTCGATGACCACGTCGTCGCCGAACTGCTGGCGGTACTCCAGGGCGATCCCCATGACGTGGGCCACGGCCAGCGGGTCGTCCCCGTTGACGTGGAAGATCGGCACCTCGATCATCTTGGCGATGTCGGTGCAGTAGCGGCTGGAGCGCGACTCGCGCGGGTCCGTGGTGAAGCCGATCTGGTTGTTGATGACGAAGTGGATGGTGCCGCCGGTGAGGTAGCCCTTGAGGCGGGAAAGGTTCAGGGTCTCCATAACCACGCCCTGCCCGGCGAAGGCGGCGTCGCCGTGCACGAGGAAGGGGAGCACGCGCTTGCGGTCCCAGTCGCCGCGGATGCGTTGTCGGGCGCGGGCCTTGCCCTCGACGACGGGGTCCACGGCCTCCAGGTGGCTTGGGTTGGCGGCCAGGCGCAGCTCGATCTTCTTGCCCGAGGAGGTGGGGCGCACGGACTCGAAGCCCAGGTGGTATTTCACGTCGCCGTCGCCGTGGATGGTGTCGGGGATGTAGTTCTCCGAGAACTCGCGGAAGATGTACTCGTAGGACTTGCCTAAGATGTTGGCCAGCACGTTGAGGCGGCCGCGGTGCGCCATGCCCATGACGATCTCCTCGACGCCCATGTGGGGGCACTTTTCGATGAGCACGTCGAGCGCGGCGATGAGCGTCTCGGCCCCTTCGAGGGAGAAGCGTTTCTGGCCGACGTAGCGGGTGTGCAGGAAGCGCTCGAACTGCTCGGCCTCCATGACCTTGCGCAGGATGCGGACCTTCTGCTCGTTCTGGAAAACGGGCTGGTTGTCGTTGGGCTCGATGCGGGCCTGGATCCAGCGGCGGTTCGGGGTCTCCAGGATGTGGATGTACTCGCAGCCGATGTGGCCGCAGTAGGTGCGCTTGAGGCGCTCCAGCAGGTCGGGCACAGTCATGAAGACCCCGCCGAGGTAGTTGCCGGTGTGGAACGTCTTCGCCGGGTCCGCGCTCTCAAGGCCAAGGCGGTCGAGCTTCAGGCGCGGGTTTTCGAGCACTTCCTTGTGCAGCGGGTTGAAGTGCCCCTCGGTGTGCCCGATGGAGCGGTAGGCGTAAATGGCGCCGATGACGCGCGACTGGGTGATCGGGTCGGAGTCGCCGGGGGCGGCCGCGCTGGGGCCGGTCTTGGCGGTGACGCTCTGGGCCAGTTCGAAGCCCTCGAAGAAGGCTCGCCACTGCGGTTCGAGCTCGTCCGGGTTTTCCAGCCAGCGTTCGTAGTATTGGTCGATCAAGTCCGCGTTCCAGCGGTTGGCGAAAGTGAGGTTTTTCATCGCGTTCGGGAGAATAGGCCCAATTGTTAATGATATACGTTGACCTCGCGGATGTGACAAGTATTTCCGTTAGTTTTCTATGAGCCTCCGGAATAGTATTCATCAGCATCTCGAATCGTTGATGGTCCATAAGCAAAACGTCGCCGAATCGGTCACGGCGCTCGACGCGCTGGTGCGCGAGCACAAGAAGGAAATCCCCGGCGATCTCGCCCACTACCTGGAAAACCGCAGCTACGCCAAGGCCTGGGCGTGGCTCAACGAGGGCAAGAACATCCCCCGCGGTACCTGCGGCGGAAAGGCGTAGGCAGGACTGGCAGGACAGATGGCTGGTCCAGCCGGACCCTGCACCTGTGATCCTGTGGATCACGGATGCCTCCGCCAACGCGGTGGCATGGACAGCGGCGGAACGAGTCCGCTGGATGGTACAGGAAGAACCCCAACGGGGTTCCGGAGTTCAGCCCGGGGTTGGCCCGAGCAGAGCGAGGACCTACCCCGGGGAGTGATATGCGGTCGTTGGCATCAACCCTGAAAGGGTTGCGCTCCGGGTTTTCTGTCGGCCCCCGGTCCGCGCTTGCGCAACCCCGTTGGGGTTACTTCAAACCCGCTTCAAACCCGCACTTGAATACCGGCGGGGGCGCGGGTAAGTTCCTTTCCCGATGGCGAAAAAAGACAAACTCCCGACCGATGGCGGGCAGAGCCTGAGCTCGGACAACCCCTTTGGCGGGCTCTCCTCGGCTGGGCTCCCGGCGGGCAAGCCGGTGCCTCAGCCCGTGCCCAACCCCGTTACGCCGGTTGCGCAGGCCAAGAAAAAGGGCCGCGTGGACATCAAGCGCGTCAAGGCCGGACGCGGCGGCAAGACCGTCACCCTTTGCGAGGGCGAGGGCTTGCTCCATACCGGCCCGCAGGAGCTGGAAGCGATCATCAAGACCCTGAAAACCCGCTGCGGCACCGGCGGCGTGGTAAAGGGAAAAACCCTCGAAATCCAGGGCGACCTGCGCGACACCGTCGCCGCCGAACTCGAAAAACGCGGCTACCGCGTGGTCTTCGCAGGCGGCTAAGGGTGCGTGACCGCACAGGACATTGAAGGAGGCATACCCTACACCCTCGATGCTGACGCATCGTGATGGGGCTGCGCCCCCATGAGGGTATTGAAAAATTTAGCGTGCTCGTCTGAGACGGGCCAGGCGCAGGTGCAGAATGAGCAGGACGATTTCCGCGACAATCAGGTCGAGGCCGCTATCAAACGACTGAAAATGGCCGTTGGCCCACAGAATGTAGATGGCGACACCTGCGGCGGTCAGCGTGATGAGAAAAGTCAGTAGCACACGTCTGCCCAATGGGCCGTCGCCAAACGCCCATACGATAAAGAGGGCGGGGCAGTAAAAGACGATGGTGACCGCGAACGGCAGGAAGATGATACCCGCCAGACGGGAGACAATCGGCAACTCCCAGTCCCAAGGGCGAAGGAGCCACAGCGTCGGCAGGGCGAGGACCAGGTACGCGATAAAAAACTCTTTCGTCAGGCGAAAGGGTTTTTCCAGGACACTCATGGCAGGCGGTTTTATTGGCGAACTTGCAAGAAGCTCTTTCACCGCCTCAGGAGGCAGCTATTGCTTCTCCGCCGGTGTCTCGGGGGCGGGGGCCTTGGCGGTCTCGGCTTCCGCACGCTGGGTGGGAGCGGCGGGCTGCTGAGGCTTGGCCGTGTGCGGCTTGTGGTCCTCTTCTTCGAGGGCCTGCTTGAAGGTCTGCTCGGCTTCGGAGGTGGCCTTCTTGAATTCCTTCATGGATTTGCCCACGCTACGGGCCAGCTCGGGCAGGCGCTTGGCGCCGAACAGGAGCAGGATGATGATCAGGATCAGCAGGATTTCCTGCCAGCCCAGATTCTGGATAAAGGCGAGAGAGTCAGTTACGTTCATGGGAATTCTTGGTTAAAGGTAGGCGCAAACGGCGGGTAAAACAACTCCCAAATGCGCTTAGGCACGTCGGTTACTGCTGCGCGTCCTCCCGGGTGAGGGCGAGCTGGCCGGAATTGTAGAGCTCGTTCACGTAGTCGGTGTACTGAGGGCCGGGGAGGATGATCTCGTCGCCGCGCCTGGGCGTGCCGGTCAGCCGGAGCATGCCGACGGACTTGCCGTTGCGTTGCGGGGTGAGCTGAAAGGCCCCGGTAACGGTGAGATCATCGGCGCGGGAAAGAACCAACTCGCGCCCGTAAAAGGCGAGGTAACGGCTGTCCAACCAGACCACACCGAAGCGGTCATCCTCGTCCAGGCTGACGATCTGGCCGATGCGCACATTGCGCGAAGGCGGGTACATATCGGGCTCGGGCGCGGGCTCCTCGGCAGGGGCCTGCTCCGGTGCTTCCTCCTCGTCGGAACCGAACAGAAAACTGAAAAAACCGCCGCCGCTGTCTTTTTCCTCGGCCTCTGCGGACTCAGTCTCGGGCGTGGGGGGGGCGGCCTCGGCGGCGGCCTGCGCGGCGGGATCGGTGGCTAGGGTGGCAGCTTCGGGCGGCTGCGGTCCGAAACCTCCATCGGGAGTCAGCACAACGCGCTGGATTGGGTTGCCATTGGCGTCGACGCGGACGGCCTGCACCACGATGTCCGGCTGGCGACCAGCCTCCGGCTCGGGCGCGTAGGGCTCGACGGTGGTAGAGCTGGCGATGACGTCGCCCTTGATCTGGGTGACGTAGCCCGAGCTGAGGCTGACTCCGGCGGGCAGGTTGGCAGGGGCGGCGCGTGCGCTGGAAGCCCCGGACGGGGCGGTGCTGGCCGGTGTTGTCGGCTGGGCTGCGCGGGCGGAGGTCGCCGAACCAGCCGCAGTGCCGGCGGCAGGCGGCGGGGCCGCCGGGGTGGTGCTCTCCGCTGCCGTGCTAACGTCCTCCGTGTCGTCCACCTGCACGGGCTGGCGCTCGAGCGAGATGGGCGGCTTGGCCTTGCGGGGCGCACCCCAAGCTCCGGAGGCCAGCCCGAGGGTGGTCAGCAGGAGGAGGGCGATGCGGAACCCGCGCATGGTGTGCCGGGGGAGGGGAAGAATTATTCGCCGGGGCGGCGGAAGTTGTCGAAGCCGGGGCCGGAGGTGTCGATCTCGCCCTCGAAGAAGCCGTGCAGCTGGCGGATACGCGTCGGGTGACGCATCTTGCGCAGGGCTTTGGCTTCGATCTGGCGGATACGCTCGCGGGTGACCTTGAACTGGCGGCCCACTTCCTCCAGCGTGCGGCTGTAGCCGTCCTGGAGACCGAAACGCAGGCTGAGCACGCGGCGCTCGCGCTCCGTGAGGGAGTCGAGCACGTCCATGATCTTCTCGCGCAGGAGCGAGTAGGCGGTCATGTCGTAGGGGTTTTCCGCGCCCTTGTCCTCGATGAAGTCACCGAAGTTGGTGTCGTCGGAGTCGCCCACCGGGCTTTGCAGGGAAATCGGTTGCTGGGCCATCTTCATGATGGCCTGCACACGCTCGACCGGCAGGTCCATCTCCACGGCGACTTCCTCGGGGGTGGGCTCGTGGCCGAGCTCCTGGAGGAGTTGCTTCTGCACCTGCATGACCTTGTTCAAGGTCTCGATCATGTGCACCGGGATACGGATGGTGCGGGCCTGGTCGGCGATGGAGCGGGTGATGGCCTGGCGGATCCACCACGTGGCGTAGGTGGAGAACTTGTAGCCGCGGCGGTACTCGAACTTTTCCACCGCCTTCATCAGGCCCATGTTGCCCTCCTGGATGAGGTCGAGGAAGGACAGGCCGCGGTTGGTGTACTTCTTGGCGATCGAAATCACGAGGCGCAGGTTGCTCTCGACCATCTCGGTCTTGGCACGGTGGGCCTCGCGCATGTTCTTACGGACCTCACGGACGAGGTTGAGCAGCTCCTCGGGCTCGATGCGGTACATCTGCTTGATGTCTTCGAGGCGCTTGCGGATGGTCTCGGGGTCGTGCTTGCGGTGGCGGCTGGACTTGACCTTGTTGGCCAGCTTGAGGTGCTCAAGGTGGTCCTCGATCTCGCGCAGGGTGGGCGAGAGGTTGTCCAGGAACTCTTCAAAGACTTTTAGCTTGAAGCAGAACTTGCGGAAAATGGGCTTGAGGGAGGCCTCGTGCTTGGAGAGGCGGGTCTTGGCGCGCTTTTCGTTGGAGGAGTCGTCGTCGTGCTTCTGGATGTCGGCCCAGGCGCGCTCACACTTGGCCTCGGCGGCCTCGGCCAGCTCGATCTGCTTGGGCAGGCCCTTGAAGTAGTTTTCGCGGCTGTCGATCTTCTTGTCGAGCACGACGCGGTCGAAGCGTTCCTCGCGGTCCACGAGCTTCTTGGCCAGGTCGATCTGGTAAAGGGTGGTCAGTCCGACGGAGAAGAGCACGTCGGCGGCCTTCTGCTCGGCCTTTTCGATGCGCTTGGAGATGGAGACTTCCTGTTCGCGGGTCAGCAGGGGCACTTGGCCCATCTGCTTGAGGTACATGCGCACCGGGTCGTCGAGGATGTCCATGCTCGCGTTCTTGGACTCGGCTTCCTCCTCGTTCTCGACGCGCTGCTTGTAGGCCTCCACTTCCTCGGAGTCGAGGATGTCGATCTCGAGGTTTTCCAAGATGGAGATGACGTTTTCGATCTCCTCGGGATTGTTGACGCTCTCGGGCAGGACGCGGTTGATGTCCTGCACGGTGAGGTATCCCTGTTCCTTGGACTGGCGGATGAGGACCCGGATTTTGTCGTTGAGTCGGGCTTGCACCTTCTCAGAGGGCTTCTTCTTGGGCTCGGCAGCTTCGGTGGTTTTCTTGGTGGGCATGATCGAACGGCTGGTTACAGGAGGATTTTCTTAAAGTCGGAATTGTGGCGGCTGTCTTAACTGCTGGCGCAGCTCAATACGCTGGCGGTGGAGGTCGCGGATGCGCTCGGCGTCCTCCGGCGGTGTGTTCATGAGCTTGAGGTCAAGGTCCTTCTGGAGCTGTGTGAGGTGGCGCCGGTAGAGCGCGCGGACAGGTCCGAGGACCGCATCTTCCGGGTCTTCGAGGGCCACGTCCCGGTTGAGCAGGGCGTAAAGATAATTTCTTTCTTCGTCGGACTCAAGTAGTTCTATAAAATCATTAAGACCGTCCCAGGCGTCATTCTGGAACTCGATTAATAATTTCCGCAACAGCCGGCCTTCGGTGATTCTTTCGTTAACCCATTGAGGATCAACGAAATTGGAAAAGGATCGGGCCAGCTCTTCGTGATGTAAAGCGATTAACAATAGCTGAGATTCGGCCGTTGTCAATGCCTCGGAAGCTTTCTGCGGAGCGGGGGCCGAGGCCTCCGGCTGGGGGGCGGCAGGCCGTGCCTGCCCCGAGCAGAAGCGTTCGAAGTCGCGGTGCAGGGCGAGGCGGTCCACCCGGCTCAGCAGGACGGCCAACTCGGCCAGGGCCTGCTCGCGGATGACCTCGCTCTCGCTCTGGGCGATGATGGAAAAGATTTCGTCCAGGCCCCGGCGCTCCTCCGGGCTGCCGGGCTGGAGGGTCGGGGGGACGAGAGTCTCGGCGGCGAAGCCGATCCAGCTTTTCGCCTCGGCGCGGAGGGTGTCGAGGGCGGCGGCACCGTGCTCGCTCAGGAGTTCGTCGGGGTCGGAGCCCTTGGGCAGGCACAGGAAGCGCACGTCGAGCCCGGCCTTGAGAGCGAGGGGGAGCATGCGCAGGGCGGCCTTTTGCCCGGCGTTGTCGCCGTCGAGCAAGACCTCGGCCCGCGAAGTGTAGCGGCGCAGGAGGGAGAGCTGGTGCTCGGTAATCGCCGTGCCCTGCGGGGCCACGGCGTTGAGGACGCCCTTTTCCACGCAGCGCAGGCAGTCGAGCTGGCCCTCGACCAGGATCAGGCTCTGGCCGTCGCCGACGTGCTGGCGCGCCCGCTCCAGCCCGAAGAGTACGTCGCTCTTTTTAAACAGCGGCGTCTCGGGGGAGTTGACGTACTTGGCCTCGCGCGAAGGGTCGTCCTGCGGGGTGAGGTCGGTTTGGCGGGCGGTGAAGGCGATGGCGCGCCCCTGCACGTCGCGGATAGGGATCATCAGCCGCCCCCGGAAACGCGGGCGGGCGGCGCGGGCGGCGGTATCGTGGTCGTTGACGTAAAAGAGCCCGCACTGGCGGATGGCCTCGGCGGAGAGCTGCTTTTTGTGAAGCAGGTCGAGGAGCTTGCCGCCGTTGGCCGGGGCGAAGCCGATCTGGAAGTCGTTGGCCAGCGCCATCGGGAAGCGGCGCTTGTCCGTCCAATAGGCGCGGATGGCGGCCCCGTCGGGGTGCTCGGCGTGGAAGCAGCGGTGGAAGTAGTCGGTGGCCAGCTCATGGAGGGTGAGCAGCTCTTTGCGCAGGGAGAGGCGTTCGCGGGGCATCCCGTCGTCCTCGTACTCGAGCTGGACGCTGAAACGCTGGGCCAGCAGCTCGACCGCCTCGCCGAACTCCAGGTTTTCCTTCAACTGCACGAACCGGAAGAGGTCTCCGGCGTTGCCCGAGGAGTAGTCCATGAAGACGTTTTTCTCCGGGTGGACGTAGAACGAGGGCGTCTTTTCCGGGTTGAACGGGCTCAGCCCGCGAAACTGGGCCCCGGCGCGTTTCATCTGCGTGTACGGGGCTACCACATCGAGGAGGCTGACCCGCTGCCGGAGATTTTCGATGCTGCTGCGCTTGACCCTGGGCATTCCGCTGAGAAAGGAGAAAAGAAACCACTATCGCCTCCGGTGCAAGCCTGCACCGGGGTGGAGTGTCATCTATTCGCCGTCGTCGGCGGAAGTGTAAACTTGGCCGTGACGGACGATTTTCGGCTGGAAAGATAGACGCTATTTGTTTATCTTATAGGTCCTATAACTCGCTAATGAACGCACTATGCCGTCTCCGCTACCTAATGGGCGCTCTCTGTGTCCTGTCCGCTGGCCAGTTAAATGGCATCAGCTATAACGTCAGCCTGAACACCGCTTATTTTGGCTGGCTCGATCAGTACGAACTCGATACCTACAAAAGCGTCGGGTACAACGGCTGCGTGCCGACCTCATCGACCAACGCCATGACGTACCTGCAAAATGCCTACTCAGGGTATTTCGGCACGTCGCTGACGGGGACGACCTACCAGAACAGGCTGGATACGGCCGAACAGATGGTCAATGCCATGGGCACGGATGGCAGTGGCACTCAGTACAATCGCGTCCCCTACGCCCTGAGCAACTACATCATCACGGAAAAAGGGTTTACCCAGACCGTGTTCGGCGGGATGTACCTGAGCTCGGATTACTGGAGCGTTACTTATCCGAACCCGGGCTACATTACGGACTCGGCGCCGACTTCCGGATTTTTCCTCGACTCGCTCGGCTCCGGAGCGGCGACGCTGTTCTCGATTTACTACCCGGAGACCTATGACGGGCACTATCTGCTGGCGACCTCGCTGGTCTGGGATGATGTCAACAATGACGGCATCATTCAGAAGTCCGAGGACGCCCATCTCTCTTTTGTCGATCCCCTGGACCCGGCCTACTATGATCAGGCCGGTTATCCGGATTCGGGGCCCAAACTTACCGTCGGCCAGATCTACTACGATGAGGAAAGCGCTACGCTCCTGCTCGACTACTACCAGTACGAAGGGGAACTGCCCTACGACGAGAACAACTATACGCAGTGGGACAGGCTGACCATCAACACGGTTTTCAGCATCAACGTCGTTCCCGAGCCGCAAACCTGGGCCATGCTCGCCGGGCTGGCCACGCTGGGTCTGTGTCTGGTAAGGAAAGGCTTCCGGCGTAAGTCTGCGCCCGCTCTGGCGGCGTGACCTGCCCCCCGCTCAACCGCCTACGGGTAATACACGAGCAGCTCCTCGATCTCGGCGCGCTTGGGGTGGTCGGGCGGGGCCAGTTCAAGGAATTGTTCGTACATGTAGCGGGCGTTGCGCGGATTCTGCTCGATCTTGTCGTAGCCGCGGGCCAGGGCCAGGGCGATGTCCGGGCTGTCCGGGAAGAGCTCGTAGGCGGCGACCAGTTCCTCCATCAGGCGCTGGCGGGACTGGCTCTTCTGGATGGCACGCAGGTACTGGGCGCGGTACTGGATGTTTTTCGGCTGGAGGCGCATGGCCTCGGAGGCGAAAAGCTCGGCCTGCTGCCACTGGCCGATGGCGTAGTAGGCGCGGGAAAGGTCGTAAAAGGTCAGGGCGTTCTGGCTGTTCTCGATGGCCAGGGACATCTGGAAGTGCCGGATGGCGGCGGGAAAATTCCCCTCCTGGTAGGCGATGACGCCGCGCTCGTACTCGTTCTTCGGCGCGGGCATCTCCGGCTCGGTGTCGGCGGCGGGAGTCTGTCCGTCGGCCAGCGGAGTGGGGGCGACGGTGGTGTTGTCTTCGGTCACGGCGACCTCGGTCGAGTCGGTCGGCGTACCGTCCCCGGCGTCGCCCCAGCTGGCGGAGATGACATGCTCCTGCGGCACTCCGGCGGGGCCGGTCACGGTATCCTGACCGGCGGGAGCGACATCGGCGGGGTCCACGAGCTTCGAGCCGCCGCTATCGGGCAGGTCGGCGACGTTGGTGGTGGCTGTGCCGGTCGCGGACGAAGAAGTAGCGGCGGTGGTGGTCCCGGTTGTCGCAGCGCTACCGGTCGTCGCCGTGCCGGAAGGGGTGACGGCGCTCGCTGAGCTGCCAGTGCCCGTTGTGGCGATGCTGCCAGAGGCGGCAGGGGGCTTGATTCCGGAGGTGGCGGCGCGCAGGTCGGCCAGTTGGCGGCGTACGCCTGCCAAGTCGCTGTTGTCAATGAGGGCAGGGGACTGCGCGTCGAGGTTGGCCACAAGCTCCTCGGCCTGGGCCCAGTGTTCGCGGGCCAGGGCCAGGCGCAGCAGCCCGAGGCGGGCCTGGGCATGGGCGCCATCCTGGTCGGGGAGCTTGAGGGCGTAGTTCCACCAGTCTCCGGCCTGAGCCTGGTTGCCCAACTGATAGTAAAGGCTGCCAAGCTCGACGGCCTCGGTCACGGTCGGCTTGCTCTTCTCGGTCTTAAAGGCGCGCAGCCAGGCTTCGAGCGAAGGCTGGAGCTTCCCGGCATTGCGCTGGGCCTGGGCGAGTTGTTTCCACGCGCCGGCGTCCATCGGCTCTCCCTCCAGGTAGTGCTGGTAGGCCATGGCGGCGGCGGGCCAGTCCTTCATCTGCGTGTGGGCCTGCGCCGCGAACAGCGCGAGGTCCGTACGGGAGGGCGTCAGCGTGTAAGCCTGGTCAAAATAAAAGGCGGCCATGGCCGGGTCGGGCACTTCGGCGTAGGCGAAGGCGAGCTGCTCGATGACGCCGGGGCGGTTCGGGTGGTCGGCGTCGAGGACCTCCAGGGCGCTGACGGCCTGGTCGATGCTGCCGTTGTAGAGCAGGTGCTTGGCCGCGTCGAGGCGGGTGGCGACTTCCGCGTCGATACGCGCCTGTTCGGCTGCGGGATCACTGCGAGAGCACCCGGCCACGAAAAAGGTTGCCACTGCTAAACAAATGGCCGCAATCTTGCCGACTGTAGTAGACATGCCCGTTTTGATACGGACAATGTCTTGCCCAGTGTAAACTCTGTCAAGTGTTGAGAATGCCCGGCTTTTCCCGATTGATCCTGCTGCTTACGGCCCTCGTGCTCCTGCGTCCCGCCTTCGGGGCCGATTACACGCCCTCGGCGGACCTCCAGTCCTACGTGTGGGAGTACCCCATGACGCGCTTTAATTACTTCGGTTACCACGCCGGGGTTGAAACGCTCTTCCGCGCCTACGAGCGCACGAGCGACGCCAAGCTCGCCCCCGGCGAGCACGGCGTGGTCGGGATCAAGATCTACACCTCCTCGGGCCCCGGGCTGCGCACCCCGCCGAACCTCGTCCGCGCGGTCGTGGCCTGCCTCGAAGAGCGCGGCTTCAAGCGCGAGAACCTTTTCCTCCTCGATGCCAACAGCGAGCGCTTGCGCGAGAGCGGTTACCTGCCTCGGCGTGACAATACTCCGGCTGAGTTTGAGGGCATCCCCGTGTACGCGCTGGACACAGGCGAGTACTACGACAAGGAATGGTTCTACGACTCCAACCTCCCCTCGCGCGAGCGCATCGCCATGGCCGCGGCCAACTCGCGATTCTCCTTCGAATCCGACCCGGACGAGCGCAAAAGCTTCCTGGCTTATCCGCTGATCCATCAGGTCGATTTCTGGATCAACTTGCCCATGGCCTCTGACGACAAGGCCCTCGGCATCAGCGGTGCGCTGGCCAACGCCACTCTCTGGAACATCAGCAACAACATGCGCTTTTTCTCCAGCCCGGCCAATGCCCCGGTGGCCACGGCCGAAATCGCCGCCATCCCCGAGCTGCGCGAGACGTGGATCTTTACCCTGCAAACGCTTGAGCGTTACCAGTTCATGGGTGGCCCGCGCTTCAACTCCCTTTACACCGCGCAGGAGCCGAAGCTCTGGCTCAGCGCCAACCCCGTGGCCATCGACTACCTGATGTGGCGGCGCATTTTCAACGGGCGCGTGCGTGAGCACTTCCCGGTGCCGGAACGCGAGCCGCAGGTTTTCGAGTACGCGCAGGCCGTCGGTCTGGGCAATTACAAACTCGACCAGCTCAAGCTCGTCCGCCTCGAAAAGTCCGACGACTCCAGCGAAGACTGAGTGGGGCCCGTGTCGGGCTGCCGGGGATTTTCAATGACAAGAGCGGGGAGGAGCAGCGGGTAGCCCGTCCCACGCCTATTCACCTGCCCACTGATTTCACCCGCGAAGAGACGCGAAGTTAAGCCGCAGTGGGGGAGGGCTCGGTCGCTGTGCACATCGTGAGAAAACACGATCGCGGGGGGCAGCGGACTTTTCCGACTTTATCTGGATCGTCTCATCTGAATCCAGATGCGATATTGTACTGCCAACACTTGGCCTGTTGTGCGGTATGCCTCCGATTCGTCTCTCCTCCACTTGGTTGGAGGTGCTTTGGGGCAAAATCAAAGGGCAGGGCGGAGCAACCGATCCTTAATCGGTGTCCTTGTCCTTCAGGTACTCGAACTTGATAATGCAGGTCCAGTTCGAACCGAACTTCTCGAAGGTGGTTCCTTTGACCCAGAACAGCTGGGCTTCTGCGCGGCTGCGGGACTGGGCGCGGTCATCCTTCTTGTCGTTGATCCTGGAGATACTGCTGCACGACTCGTTGATGATTTTCTCGGCCTTGTCCAAGGCATCTTCGTAGGCGCGCTCACAGCTGTTACCGTAGCCGATGGTCGCCTGCTGATTCTTGGTCTGGGTGGGCTGGGTATAGATTTTATGCTGGATCAGCACCTGGCAGTAAAAAACGCCGTCACCGATGTCCATCCACATCGCCTTGGATTCGTAGTCACCATTAATGGTGCGGCTGGTCGCCGTTTCGAGGGCTTCCTTTTCGGCCTGATCGGGAGAATTATCAAACCCGACAACGATCTCAGTGATGGTTTCGTTGGGTTTGTTGAGCTCCGCAGCAGTCAGCCGTACGCAGAACAACGCGCACAGCACAAGCACAAGGGTATTTTTTCTCCACAGACCCACAACCGCCATTCAGCCGGAAAAAAACCGGGCTGTCAACCTTGACATTCGGGTATTTTCGCCCCGCCAGCGCTAGCAGAAAGCCTTATTTCAAGCTTAATTGTCGCTTACAAGAGGTAATCTCCTCAGGCGTCTGTTCCTTCGAGGGTGCGGACGAACTGAGCCCGGTCAGCGTGCCGGAAGAATGCGGTTCCCGCGACAAAGGTATCGGCTCCGGCCTCCCGGCAGCGCAGGCCGGTTTCGAGGTTGACGCCACCGTCCACCTCGATCCGCCATTGGTAGCCGTGTTGCTGGCGCCAGCGGGCGACGGTCTCGATTTTCGGCAGGACATCCTCCCGGAACGACTGCCCGCCGAAGCCGGGCTGAACCGTCATAAGGAGCACAAGGTCAACGGCTTCCAGGTACGGCTCGATCATCTCGGCGGGGGTGCCGGGGTTGATGCAGATGCCACAGGTGGCGCCACGCTCACGGATGTGGCGGAGCGTTTCGGCCTTCGGGTAGTCGGGTTCGGCGTGGATGGTGACGTTTTGGGCACCCGCGTCGATAAACGCGTCCACGTAAAGGTGGGGGTTGTCCAGCATCAGGTGGACATCGAAGAACAGTTTGCTGTCCGGACGCAGGTTGGCCACCGTCTGGGGGCCGAAGCTCAGGTTCGGCACGAAGTGGCCGTCCATGATGTCAATATGGACCCACTCGATCCCGGGCGTTTCCTCGGCCTGGGCCATGGTGTCGGCCAGGCGGGCATGATTACCGGCGAGAATGGACGGGGCGACGAGCGGGCGGTGGGACATGACAAAGGCTTTACCAGACGCTGATGACGACGTCGTCAATTTTCTTGGCCATCTCGCGGGTCAGCACGGGTATGGCCTGATACTCGGCTATCTGGAAGTCGTTCTGGACAAAGGCCTGCTGCTCAGCCCGCACGACGCGGTCCTGCATGAGCACCTTACCTGAGCGGTTGTCAGTCAGGGTGAGCACACACTCCATGATCAACATGTAGGACTCGGCCAGACCGGTGTCCTGACGCTGGGGGGCACTGACCTGTCGCTCGTAGCTGGCGATGAGAATCTCCAGCGTGGCGTCTGCGGTCGGGTCCTCCACGATCTTGAGGTTGGCGTGGCTCTGCAGGTCGCTGATGGTCTGCGTGGTTAGCAGGGCTCCGGCCTGGGGCGCGAAAGAGTTGTTCTTGGCTGGCTTGACGTAGAGCGTGCGGAAGGGCAGCTCCCCGGGAGGGCCGAGGCGGTAGTGCGAGCAAGCCCCAAGCACGAGGGCGAGCGCGGCCAGCGTGACGACGGACAGGCGGAAACGGGTGGGGAAGGACATGGGACGTTACTGAACTCCGGACGGCAGATTTTCGTTTTCGGCTTCTTGCTGCTGCTCCTTGTCCACGGCCTCCTGGTCGGGGGTGTTCGGGCCGGGCAGCTGGACCGGGAAGAGGTTGTCCACCTCGAACTCGGGCCCGATGTACGGATCGGCCGGATCCATGCCGGGAACGGGGTCCATGATCGGGTCGTCGAGGAACGGATCGGCCAGCACAGGGGCGACGCCCATGTAGTCCTCGGTCGTGCCGGTGGCCGGGTCGTAAATCTCGGCGGCCTCGGCGCCCGGGGTGGTCAAGAACTGGTCGGTCTGTTCGATCTGGAAGGCCTCGTCGGTCAGCATGTCGATTTCGCTCTGGTCGTCGTACTGGCGGTCGGAGGGCTCCTTGTAGCGACCGAAGACCCAGTCGTACGGGGTCATGGGGGGCTTTTCACCGGACTTGATCTTGTTGATCAGCTCGCGGGCCTTGCGGGCGGAGGGAGAGTCCGGGGCGACGGTGATGGCTTCGTTGAGGAAAATGAGGGCCGCGCGCGGGTTGTTGCGGTATTCCCAGTAAAAGGTGCCCAGGTCGTAGCGGTTCCCCGAAAGGGTTTCCTGCATGTAGTAAAGCCCGGCCTCGGCATCGGCGATGCTGGGGGAGTCCGGGTAGAGGATGAGAAAGTCCTGATAGTAGGAGATGGACTGGCGAGTGGCTCCCTGGTCGTACTGGGGGCCCTGGACGAGAGCGCCGTAGGTCTGGGCAAGGCTCAGGTACGCATCGGAGGTGATGAAGCTGTCCGGGTAGTTGTTGATGAGCCGGTCGAGCGCGTCGATGGCCTCTTCAGGCTTCTCGTTGTCATTGGCGACCATGGCGAGGTTCATCAGGGCCATTGGCGCGTAGTCGCTGTAGGGGGCGCTCTGAACGACCTCCTCGTAGGCCTTGGTGGAGCTGTCGGCGTTGTAGAAGCCCGGGAAGATGCCCCAGTAGTACGGGATGGCGCCTTCCTGGACCTTTTCGCCGATATCGTAGAGGGCCTGAACGACGAGGTTAAAGTCTTCGTAGTTGGGATACTTGCGGACGATTTTCTGGAGCTCCTTGGTCGCCGCGTCAAACTGGTTGCGGTCGGTGTAGATGATCGCTCGCTGGTAAAGGGCCTCGGGGGCGAAGATCGAGTTCGGGTACTCGTCCACAACGTCGTCGTACTGGTCGAGGGCGGACCACTGGTTGCCCTCCTCCTGGTCCTTACGGGCCGCGTTCATCATGTCGATGGCGTTGGAGTAGTCTTCGCCGGTGGGGCCGACGAGCTTTTCGGTCACGCCGCCAACGACGTGCCAGCCTTCCTCAGGAGACCACACCAACTCAGCCCGCAGGCCGCACAGGGGGATAAAAAGCAGTAAGAATGTCAGGATGCGCATCGGCATATTTGCATGAACTGTGTTAGCTGCCGCTTGGCTTGGCAAGCTCTCCTTTGTCGCGAGGTCCGCAGGCGGCGCAATCTTTTTTTGGCCGGGCCGGGTCATCGAGGGCGAAATAAACGGTGCGGCCCAGTTTGGGCAGCGAAACGGCCATAGCCGCGTGGTTGGCCAGCTCGCCTTTGAGAGGGGCGCTCTCGGAGCGGAGCTGGGCGGCCAGGGAGCCATCGGCCTGTGGCTCGAAGCCCAAAAGCTCGGTCATCTCCAGGGTGCCCTCGTAGGCGATGTCGCCCGCATCGGTCAAGGTGGGCTTGAGGGTGACAATCGTTCCGGCGAAAACCCGCTCCTCGCTGCCGGGAACGGGGATCTCCTTGCCGCTGCGCCACTGGTTGGTCTTATCCAAGACGAAGGCCACGGGCTTGCCCTTACCCAGTAAACGGAATTCCACCACGGGGGCCGTTTCGCCGCTGCCGGACGGGTCCGCGGCGGGGGCGGCCAGAGGCAGGCAAAGGAGCAGGGCGGCGGTCAGCAGGCGCATGGGGAATACGTTATTTGTCATTCGTCATTTGTCACTTGTTATTCGTCGGGGCGGTACAACCCCTAATGACAAGTGACGAATGACCAATGACTAGCCTCAACTCAGCTTGATGAGGGAGGCGGCCCAGGTCAGCCCGGCGCCGAAGGCGGCCATGAGCACGTAGTCGCCGGATTTGACCTTGCCGGTGCGGCGGGCCTCTTCGAGGGCGATCGGAATGGAGGCGGCGGAGGTGTTGCCGTAGCGGTCGATGTTGATCAAAAACTTGTCCATGGGCACGCCCATGCGGGCCACCATCGCCTCGATGATGCGGATGTTGGCCTGGTGGGGGATGAAGCAGGCGACCTCCTCGGGGCTGACGCCGCACTTTTCCAGCAGGTCCATGGCGACCTTGCCCATGTCGCGCACGGCTACCTTGAAGATCTCCTTGCCGTTCATCTTGAGGAAGTGGTCGTGGTTGGCCACAGTCGCGGCGCTGGCCGGACGGGCCGAGCCCCCGGCGGGCATCTGGAGCAGCTCGTGGCGTTCGCCGTCGGCGCGCAGGAGGGAGTCGATCACGCCCGTGCCGGGCTCACCGCCCGCGCTCAGGACAACAGCCCCGGCCCCGTCCCCGAAGAGCACGCAGGTGGCGCGGTCGTCCCAGTCGAGGATGCTGGTCATCTTCTCGGCCCCAATGATGAGGGCGTTACGGTAGTTGCCGGACTGGAGCATGCGCGAGCCCGCGTCCAGCGCGTAGAGAAAGCCGCTGCACGCGGCGGTGATGTCAAAGGCGGCGAGGCAGCCCGCGCCCAGCTTGCCCTGCACGATGCACGCCGTGGAGGGGAAGGGCATGTCCGGGGACATCGTGGCGACGATGATCAGGTCAATCTCCGCGGCGCTCACGCCGGCGTCGGCCATGGCGGCCTGGGCGGCCTTTACCGCGAGATCGGACGTGGTCTCGTCGGGGGCGGCGAAACGGCGCTCGCCGATGCCGGAGCGGGTGCGGATCCACTCGTCGGAGGTCTCGACGGTCTTGGAAAGTTCATCGTTGGTGACGACGCGTGCGGGCACATAGGCACCGATCCCCTTTACGATTACGGAAGGTGTGTCTGCGGGCATTGACTCAAGGGTGACGGCACCGCTCGGAAGGCGGTGCGGAGTGATCTAAGCTTGGATGGCGCAAGACCTTGGCGAAAAAAAACTGCCTTAACCAGAAAATTCTACGCTGCGGGCCGGTTCGGGGACGGATTTGGCCAGCGCGTTGGCTTTTTCCAGGGTGTCGCCCACGTGGGCGTTCATGTCGTGGTCGAGTGCGTCGCAGGCGATACGGACGGCGCTCTTGATAAAAGCGCGGTTGCTGGAGCCGTGGGCCTTGACCACGAGGCCGTTGAGCCCGAGCAGCGGGGCCCCCGCGTAGTGCTCGGGGCTGAAGGTGGCCTTGATACTGGAAAAAGCGCCCTTGCTCAGGAGCGCGCCGAGCTTGCGCAGGGGGGAGCAGGTCATCTCGTGCTTGAGCACGTTCTTGAGGGTGACGATGCACGACTCCAGGGACTTGAGCAGGACGTTGCCGGTGAACCCGTCGCAGACCACGACGTCGGCCACGTTGCGGAAGGTGTCAAAGCCCTCGATCAGCCCGATGTAGTTCATCTCGCCCTTGAGCTGCTTGAGCATCTCGTGGGCCTCGGCGATGCGGGCCGTGCCCTTGCCCTCCTCGGTGCCGATGGTCAGCAGGCCGACCCGGGGCTTGGCGATGGGGAAGATCGCCCGCGCGTAGGCTTCGCCGAGGATGGCGTTGTGCACGAGCTGGCGGCTGGTGGTCTCGGGCTGGGCCCCGGCGTCCAGCAGGATAAAGTGGTGGTTCTGGCTGGGGATGACGGCGGGCAGGGCGGGGCGCTCGACCCCGGCCATCTTCTTGAGGATCAGCGTGGACGAGAACATGAGCGCGCCAGTGTTGCCGCAGCTGACGGCTGCGTCGGCCTGCCCGGTGCGCACCAGGTCGATCACCCGCAGCAGCGAAGACTCCTTGCGCCGGAACGCCACCTTCGGCTTTTCATGCATCGTGATGACGTCGGGAGCGTGCTCCAGCAGCAGCTTGGGGTGGTTCTCCAGCCCGGCCTCACGCAGGAGCGGAAGCAGTTCTTCCTGACGGCCGGTCAGGATGACTTTGTGCAACTTCTTCCAGTCGGCGCTGTCGAAGCCCAACTGGAGCGCGGCGACAACCTCGGCAGGTCCGAGGTCTCCTCCCATTGCATCCACCGCTACGGTGGCCCCACGCGTCTTTTCAGCCATGGGTGCATAAGCTGTGAGCTTGCCTTAAAAGCGTCAAGGATAACTCCTTAATGCATCTATTGGCAAAACACCCCTCAGCCCGTGTGGGTTACGGGGACGGGCAAGGATGGCGTCAGTCGGGCCTGTGATCGGGTTTTTCCGGGGGCCAGGGGTGTCCGTCCAGTTCGGGGGGGAGTTGTTTGGGGTCCTCGGGCCAGAAAGCCTTCATGTCGATGGGCTCGCCAGCGGGAAATTCCGCGTCGGGTGCGCCGACGATCAGCCACAGGACTTCCTCGTCGGTGTCGTTGAAAACCTGCCGCATCTGGTCGGGGCCGACAAGGACGCCCCCGTGGCGCGGGACGGTCAGCGTTTCGCCGCCGACGCGCATGCGCCCGGTACCCTCGATGACGAAGTAAAACTCTTCGGCGATCACGTGCTTGTGCCAGGTGTTGGCGCTCATGGGCGGCAGCCGCCACAGCCGTGCGCCCAGGTTGAGACTGCCGGTGCGCTCCAGAAAGTCGGCGTTGGGGATCTGCATGGGCTGGGCCAGCTTCCACTCCAGCTCGGCGGGCGGGATCAGTCTAAAGCCCTCGAACGATTTCATGCCCGTCAGTAAAGGGCACCCGCAGCCCGGTGGCGATCCCGGAAACGCCCCCTGCGGAAGGGAGTGGGTCGGGGAATGGACTGCGCCGCCGCTGGCGCTTCCACCCGCCCGGAGTGCCTTTGTCCGGGCATAAAAAAACCGGCACGCAGAAGCGTGCCGGTTTCCGTAAAAGGGTACGGTCGGTCTTAAAGATCGACTTCGATCACCTGACGGCCGCGGTACATGCCGTTGGCGGGATTGACGCGGTGCGGCAGATGGGCGGTGCCGTCGGTCGGGTCCTTGGCGAGCAAGGGGGCCTTGAATCGGTTGGCGCCGCGGCGTTTCGCGCTGCGCATCTTGGACTGCTTACGTTTGGGTTGTGCCATCGTCGGAAAGGGTTATTCGTGAAAAGCGGAAGAAATTGAGCCCTGCACCGCCCCGCGTCAAGCCTATACCTGAATTTATTCTTTGTTCTCGGGCGAGGGTGGATTTTCCCCGGTCTGCGGCGTGGAGGAGCCGGTGTCGCTGTCCGGGGCGGAGGAAGCAGGAGCGTGGTCGTCGTCCGAGTGCTCGGGGGAGCGGCGACGGCCAACGAGAGTGGTGTTGGCCAGGGCGGCCAGGCCGACGCTTTGGAGAGACTGGCGAACCATGCGCATGGCACCCCAGACCGTCGAGTAGCGCGGGTCGGCCTCGGGCTCGCGGATGCGCTTGAGCAGCAGCAGGGAGATTAAAATGGCTGACGGCCCCAGGATGAAACCAGCCCGGTACACCGACACTTCCGCGAGGCCCCGGTCCTGTGCCAGGTCCAGAATGGTCCCGGCGATGATGGGGGCCGAGCCCGCCGCGATAGAGGTGGCGGCCAGGTTCAGGCTGATCCCGGTCGTCTTGGCACCCGGCGGGATGATTTTCAGCAGCAGGTTAAAGGACCCCAACAGGAAGGCCGAGGCGGTCGAGCCGCCCCACAGCCACATCGGGTACAGCAGCCAAGTGTTAGCCGGAGTCAGAAAGGCCCACAGGTAGTTCTGAAGCTGCCACAGCAGGAGCCCCAGCCCGATGGCCGGGACGCACCCGTGGCGGTCGATGAACTTGCCCCACAGCGGCATCGCGATGGCCCCGGTGATGGTTGCGAGGATGTTAAAAACAGCGAACTCGCCGGGCGAGAGGTGCAGTTGCTCGTACACGTACACCGTGCTGAACGGCCCGGTCAGGTTGATCCAGAAGTTCACCCACGCATTAAACAGAATGAACGCAATGAAGCCGGGGTGGGTCAGGGTGAGCCGCAGCTGGCTCCACCACGCCCCCTGCACGAGCGGCTCGTGGTTGGACTTCTCATCGACCACCCGGTGTTGCACGAGCACCGAGCCGAACCGCAGCGTGACCGCGACGATGAGAATGATCTGGTAGGTGGTGACATCGTCCGGGAACCACTCCAGCAGCGCCATGCTCAAAAAGAGGAACCCCAGCGTCACTAGCGCGATGTAGCGGTTGCGCCGCCCGAAGTACGCTCCGCGGATGTCCTGTGGCACCCACGAGCGGATCCACGCCAGCCAGCCCAGCCCCAGAAACGACGAGCTCGCGCTGGTCAGGATGAAGAAGATGAGAAAAATCTGCCCGGCGGCCACCCGGTTGTCCTCCGGTAGAAAGGGCAGCACCGCCGCCATCATGCCCCACAGCCCGAGGTTCAGCCACGACATGCTCAGCGCCATGTCCCGCGCCGTGAAAAACCGCGCCAAAAACGGCATCAGCAGGATCTGTGAGGCGTTCGCCCAGGCGGGCATCGACACGATCAGTCCGAACATCCCCGGCCGAATGCCGTAGTGCAGGTTTAGCAGCGCCGAGATGATAAAGCCCGCCGGCAGCGAAAGAATCGTCCACGGCGTGGCCATGATCCCGTCGGCCATCCCAATGCGCAGATTGCTGCGTGTTTGCGCGTCCATAAAAAGTCTCCGCACCCACGCAGATAACACATGCCGCCCACGTGCAAGAATAAAGGGCCGCGACACAAAAAAACCGCCCGTAACGGGCGGTTTTTGAAGAGTGTTGTATGAGTGGTATGCGATGCGGGGACATTGCCTCCGCTAGGAGCGACGACGGCGCTTCACATAAATGCCCATGGCCAGTGCGGCGATGCCGAAAAGCGCGGCGTAGGTCGCGGGCTCGGGCACGAGTTGCAGGTCGGTCACGTTAAAGCTCACGCTGTCGAAGAAGCCGCCACCGTTAAAGTAAACGGTGCCGGTGAGCTTCGTGAAGTCACTCATCGACAGGCTGCTTGGGAGGTCGAGGCTGTCGTAGGTGTTGCCCGTCTCGTTCACCAGCTCCAGCTTGAAGGCGTCCGGGGTGTACCCGTTGACGGTGGAGGTCCAGGTAGCCGGGGGCAGGGTGCTGGTGACCTGAAAGCTGTCACCCCCGGTGGTGCCGGGATTATAGACGACGATGTTCCCTGTCGTGGCTGTCGATTCCCACAGGCCCTCGCTGGTGTTGATCACCACGTCCATGGCGTAAACACCCTGGGCGGTCCCGACATAGCTGCCCTGGGTGCCGCCGCCGGTGATCGTGCCGGTCGCCGAGTCATCGTAGGTAAAGGTCATCGAAACAGCATCGCCCGATTTGATGAAGTCCCGGTTAGTCGTCACCGTGCCGGTCGCCTTGTACGTCAGCATTTCCGCCTGGGAAACGCTGGTGGTGAGCAGGGAAATTAAAAGCAGGCCGATGCATTTCTTCATAGCGATAGGTAGGCGGTATAAACTAATTTTATGACTTTTATAAGTTTGTGCGGTGAGGTGTTTTGCGGACGAGGGGGAGCCTGTCAACGAGTTTCTGGTTTATCGCACCGACGGTCTATGATGACCCTGGCATATCGTGCGATTGTTAAGCCGGGATGCAAAAAGGGCGTCGCTCGAAAGCGACGCCCTTGTAAATGCGTTGGTTTAGCTGGAAGCCTGATGTAAACAGGGTAGCCGCCTTGCTGGCGGCGTAGGGGCGGAGCCCCTTATCGCCTGTGGACGCTGTCCACTACATCATTCCGCCCATGCCGCTCATTCCGCCCATGCCGCCCATATCGGGGGCACCACCGGCGGACTTTTCTTCGGGCAGGTCGGTGATCATGCACTCGGTGGTCAGGAGCAGGCCGGAGACCGAAGCGGCGTTCTGCAGGGCAGAGCGGGTCACCTTGGTCGGGTCGACGACACCGGCGGCGGCCAGGTCTTCGTACTGGCCGGTGGCCACATTGTAGCCCTTCGAGCCCTTGGACTTGAGGACTTCCTGGACGACGAGGCTGCCTTCGACACCGGCGTTCGAGCACAGCTTCTTCAGCGGCAGTTCGATGGCGCGGCGGATGATGCGGGCGCCGACCTGTTCGTCACCTTCGAGAGTGGTGGCGACCTTTTCGATGGCGTCAGCCGTGCGCAGCAGGGCGACGGAACCACCGATGGAGATGCCTTCCTCGACGGCGGCGCGGGTGGCGTGCAGGGCGTCCTCGACGCGGGCCTTCTTCTCCTTCATGTCCGGTTCGGTGGGGGCGCCGACATTGATGACGGCGACACCGCCGGCCAGCTTGGCCAGGCGTTCCTGGAGCTTTTCGCGGTCGTAGTCCGAGGAGGTTTCCTCGATCTGGCGACGGATCAGCTTCACGCGGCCCTGGATGTCGGAGCTCTTGCCGGCACCTTCGACGATGGTGGTGTTTTCCTTGTCGATGACGATGCGTTTGGCCTTGCCGAGGTCGGCGAGCTGGACGTTCTCCAGCTTGATGCCGAGGTCTTCGGTGATCAGGCGGCCACCGGTGAGGATGGCGATGTCTTCGAGCATGGCCTTGCGGCGGTCACCGAAGCCGGGAGCCTTGACGGCGGCGACGTTCAGGGTGCCGCGCAGCTTGTTCACCACGAGAGCGGCGAGGGCTTCGCCTTCGACGTCTTCGGAGATGAGCAGGAAGGGCTTGCCGGTCTTGGCCACGTTCTGGAGGATCGGGAGCAGGTCGTTGAGGCTGCTGATCTTCTTTTCGTGGATGAGGATGTAGGCGTCTTCGAGGACGGCTTCCATCGTCTCGGCATTGGTCACGAAGTACGGCGAGAGGTAGCCCTTGTCGAACTGCATCCCTTCGACGACGTCGAGGGTGGTTTCGATACCCTTGGCTTCTTCGACGGTGATGGTGCCGTCCTTGCCGACCTTGTCCATGGCGTCGGCGATGATGTCACCGATTTCGCTGTCCCAGTTGGCGGAGACGGTCGCGACCTGCTTGATTTCTTCGCGGCTGGAGACCTTCTTGGAGTCCTTGGCGAGCTTGGCGACGGCGGCTTCAACAGCCTTGTCGATCCCGCGCTTCAGGAAGATCGGGTTCGAGCCGGCGGCGACGTTCTTGAGGCCTTCGCGGAAGATGGCCTCGGCCAGGACGGTGGCGGTGGTGGTGCCGTCACCGGCGCTGTCGGAAGTCTTGGAAGCGACTTCGCGAACCATCTGGGCGCCCATGTTTTCGTACGGGTCCTTCAGCTCGACTTCCTTGGCGACGCTGACGCCGTCCTTGGTCACGGTCGGGGAACCGAATTTCTTGTCGATGAGGACGTTGCGACCCTTGGGTCCGAGGGTTACGGCAACGGCCTTGGCGAGGCTTTCAACACCAGCAAGAATCTTCTTA
>JAUTCS010000107.1 GCA_030673825.1 Verrucomicrobiota bacterium JB024
GTCATCGGTCGCGACGCCATCATCGAGCTGGTCATCATCGCGCTGCTGGCCGACGGCCACGTGCTGCTCGAAGACTTCCCCGGCTCCGGCAAGACCACCCTCGCCAAGGCCCTGGGCGACGCCATCATCGACGACATGCCCGATGACGACATCGTCACCATCCGCCGCATCCAGTTCACACCGGACCTGCTGCCGAGCGACGTCACCGGCACCACCATCTTCGACCCGAACACCAACCGCTTCTTCTTTCGGCCCGGTCCGATCTTCGCCCACATCGTGCTGGCCGACGAGATCAACCGCACCACGCCGAAAACCCAGTCGAGCCTGCTGGAGGCGATGGACCGGGGTAAGGTCACGGTGGACGGGCAGACCTACACGGTGGGCTCGCCTTTCGCGGTCTTCGCCACGCAGAACCCGGTGGACTACGAGGGCACCTTTCCGCTGCCCGAGAGCCAGATGGACCGCTTTCACATGCGCCTGCAGATGGGCTATCCGCAGTACGACGACGAGCTCCAGATCCTCATGCGCAACAACACCCGGGGCAGCTATGACACGATCGACATTGGCCCGGTCGTGACGAAAAAGGAGGTGCAGGAGATCCAGCACTTCACCCCGCAGGTTTTTGTCGAGGAGAGCATCCTGCACTACATGCTCAAGCTCGTGGCCGCCACCCGCACCGAGAGCGAGTTCGAGGCCGGGATCAGCACCCGCGGCACGCTCGCGCTCAAGCTCGCTGCCCAGGCCAACGCCCTGGTCGAGGGCCGGGGCTTTGTCATCCCCGAGGATGTGCGCGGCGTGCTCAAGGCCGTTTTCACCCACCGCCTGAACCTGCGCCGCCAGACCTCCGACCCGATGGAGGAACGCCGCCTGGTCGAGGGCATTCTCAACCGCTTGCTGGATAACATCCCCATCCCCGCGTGAGCATCTGGGCAGAGCCGAATCCCGAGGCGGCGCGCCCCGGCGAATGGGCCGCCCCGGACTTTTTCTCCCGCCGCCTGAGCCGGGAGAGCCGCTTCTGGCGGCTGCTGTGGATGATGATCTTGCCCCCGGAGGGCAGCCGGATCATCCCGACCCCGGCGGGCTACGCGCTCATCCTGGTCGCCCTGGGCCTGGGCACGGCGGCGTACAACACCGCCAGCAACATCCTTTTCATGGCGCTCTCGCTGCTGCTTTCCAGCCTGATCCTGAGCGGCTTCCTGAGCTGGCTGAACTTCAAGGGCATGCGCTGGCGGCTGAACCTGCCCAGCCACTTCCGGGTGGGGGAAAAGGCGGACCTCCAGATCGAGCTGCGCAACACCAAGCACATGCTGCCCACGTACAACATCTGCTTCCACGTGCGCACCGAGCGCCTGCGCAAGAAAGAGAAGGTCTTCCTCGACGCGCGGCTCAACGCCGGGGACAGCCGTCGGCTGGGCTGGATTTTCCGCCCGCAGAAACGCGGCGTGGACACGATCATCGTCTCGGGGTTGGAGTCGCAGTTCCCCTTCGGTTTTTTGCGGAAAATCGTCGGCGGGGGCATCAAGCGCCCGGTCACAGTCTTCCCGGCGCGGATCGAGTACCAGTTTAAGCCTCCGAGCGGCCACCATGCCGATCGTCGGGGTGAGATCAGCCGTCGGCCCGGGGCCGGGGCGGAGCTGATCAACATCCGCCGCTACCAGGAGGGCGACCCGCAGCGGCTCGTCCATTGGAAGGCCTCTGCCCGCCTGCGCCGCCTGATGGTACGGCAGATGGCCGAGGAGAACCGCGACGGCTACCTCGTCTTTGTGGAGACGCCCAGCTCGCTCTGGCAGGAAGGCGAGCAGTTCGAGAAGCTCTGCTCCTTTGCCGGGAGCCTGGCCGAGGACCTTTTCCGCCAGGGCAGCCTGATCGGCTACGCCATCAACGACGAGCCCGTCAGCCCGGTGCGCCGCCTGCACGACATGCAGACCTTTCTGCGCGAGCTGGCCACGCTACGCCTCGTTGATCATTACAAGCCCTCGCCCGAGATCACCGGGTACAACCTGATCACGTTCCGGCCCGGCGCGGGTGGGAGCGTCAGCGCCTACGTCAGCGGCAACCCCGTGGGGACCGCTTCCTGAACGTCTTTTGCTTTTCCAAAGCACCATGAACACCCTCACCCAGACCGATTTCCACCGCCTGAAGTGGCTGCTGGGGCAGATGCTGGCGCTGATTGCGTTCTGGGCGATGCTGGACCTGGACTTCGGGAACCAGCCCCTGTTGCTGTTTTTCGGGATGATCATCACGGTGACGGTGGCCTTTCCGGGGTTGCCGGGGCGGATTCCGGTCCTGTTCTGGCGGGCCATGACCCCGGCGTTGATCCTGATCGTGATTCTGGACTTTTTGCTGCACGGGGAGGAGTTTTTAAAGCCGCTCGTGCGCATGGTGATGCTGCTGTCGGTGTACCGCTGTTTGCAGTACCGGACCCGGCGCGAAGACCTCCAGCTGGTGCTGCTGGCGTTGTTTATTCTGGTCATTGCGGGGGTGCTGACGGTGTCGCTGTCCTTCGGGGTGCAGATGTTGCTGTTCACGCCGCTGGCCATGGTGCTGCTTTTTGTCATCAATCTGCTGGAGGCCAGCCACGACCAGAAGCTGGCCCGCGGGGATTGGAAGGGCTTCCGCTGGGGGGCTTTCCTGAAACGGCTGCGTCAGAGCATGGACTACCGGCTGATCGGGTTTGCCGGGGTGCTGTTCGCAGGCGTGGTGACGGTCAGCAGCTTGATCTTCGTAACCATCCCGCGCTTCCGCATCGATCAGGCGTTGCCATTTCTCCAGATGCCGGGCACGAGCATGACGGGGTTCAGCGACATCATCCGCTACGGGGATGTCAGTCGCCTGCAAAACGACGACCGCATCGCCATGCGCGTGGAGGTGCCCGACACGCAGAACATCCCCACCGGCCCGTATTGGCGCATGGTCGTGCTCGACGAGTACACCGAGCAGGGCTTCCGCATGTCGCTCTCGCTCAAGCACGATCACGTCGAATTCAAGCAGGGCAGCCAGATATCTTCGCAGTTCTGGGGGCGCTATCCGCGGCTGGACGACCCGGACGGGGAGTGGATTTTCTTCATGGAGGGCAACGTCAGTGAATACCTCCCGTTGCTGGGGCCGTTCGCGCAGATGCGTTTCCAGAAGAAGAACAAGTACCAGATTTACCCGCGGCTGAACGTGGTCGCGCTCGACGCAGTCAGCTCTTCGCGTTTCGCCTACTCGGTCAAGGGCATGAGCCGGGGGGACCGCATTGCCGCCACCGAGGTGGAGAAGTTCGAGCTGATCGAGCACGATCCGCTGGCCTCGCCGGTTCTGATCGCGGAGGAGCCGACCGAAATGCTCGGCTATCCGCAGACGACCCGGGCCCTGCCCATGCGCGAGAAGGACCGTGAATACCTACTGGGGGTGGTGGATGAAATCACCGGTGGTGAGCACCTGGACGCCGACGCCTTTATCGAAAAAACCCTCCAATGGCTTCACAGCCACTACCGCTACAGCCGCTCCCTGCGGGAAATGTACCTGATGGAGGGCGATCCGCTCATTCTGTGGATGCAGGAGGATGACCGCGGCTGGTGCGAGCACTTTGCGGGGTCCTTCGCCCTGCTGGCGCGGGCGGCAGGCTACCCTTCGCGTGTGGTGGCAGGCTTTGCCGGGGCCGAGTGGAACGGCTACGAGGACTATCTCGTCGTGCGTAACAGTAACGCCCACGCCTGGGTCGAAATGTACGACCTCGACGGCAATTGGCGCCGCGTGGACCCGACGCCCCAGGGCGGGCTCGAAGGCGCTGATGACGGTAGCGGGCTCGCGGCCGCTGTGGGGAGCTTTTCGGGTTGGTTGGCTTGGGTGGACAGTATCCGGATGGTCTGGTACCGCCGGGTGATCAGTTTTGACGAGGGAGATCAGGCTCGCATGGCCGAAAACCTCAAAAGCTACTCCGAGCGTACCTACGCCCAGGCCCGGGGCTGGCTGCGGGCGAAGATTAACGCCGCTAAAGAGTGGCTGACTCAGGGCTGGAACCGCAACAAGGTCATCCAGATCGCCCTGTGCATCGCGGCCTCCTGCTTTATCGTGGTGGGGGCGCGTTTCGGGATCCTGTGGCTGCGCGCGTTCATGCTGCGCCGGGGCTCTCTGCTGGGGATGCAGGCCTACGATCCCTCCCGCAAGCGGGCGGGACGCCTGCTGACCCGTTACCGCCCCGTTCGCGAGCACGTTCGTGCCCATCCGGCGGAGGTGGAGGAAGCCGAGAGCTGGGAACGGACTTATCAGGAGTTGCTGGCCGTGCGCTTTGGCGACCTCAGCCAGCGCCCGCCGGTCAAGGGAACCTTCCGTCAGGCCCGCCGCCTGCTACGCCGTGCCCGTCGGCAGGGCTGGTGCTGAGCCGGACGGGGTCGCATCCGCCCTTATGGGCATCTTGTGCCCAAGTTTTTTCGGAATACGATAAACGGTTATCAACGATGCCAAGATGAGCCGGATTGGGCTTGAAGCCCGCAAGGTATGGACCCGTTAAATGTTTTTTTAAGATTAGGCGTGCTATCGGCGCGGAGGTAGACACAATACCCTTCCGATGGACGTCGAAATCCTGTCGCGGATCCAGTTCGCCTTCACGATCGCCTTTCACTACATCTATCCGACCTTCAGTATCGGGTTGGGGTTGTTTTTGGTCATTGTCCAGTTGTTCTGGCTCAAGACCCGCCGGCCGATCTACCACAACATGGCCCGTTTCTGGACGCGGATTTTCGGCCTGACGTTCGCCGTCGGTGTGGCCAGCGGGATCGTGATGGAGTTCGAGTTCGGGACGAACTGGGCCACGTACTCGCGTTTCGTGGGGGACGTTTTCGGCAGCCCGCTCGCCATTGAGGGGCTCTACGCCTTTTTCCTGGAGTCGGGCTTCCTCGCCGTGCTGCTGTTCGGCTGGGACAAGGTCGGCCCGTACACGCACTTTTTCGCCACTCTCATGGTCTGCTTGGGCTCGCACTTCAGCGCGGTCTGGATCGTCGTGGCCAACTCCTGGATGCAGACCCCCGCCGGTTACTATCTGGCCGAAAAGGTCAAGGTCACCGCGGACGGCCTCCAGCACCCGATGACGGCCGACCTGGCCGCCGGCACCTTTACCATCAAGGAAATCCCGCTGCCCGCCGACTATATCGTCCAGCCCGAGCACCTTGACAATGTCCGCGCCGTTATCACGGACTTCTGGGGCATGGTGCTCAACCCCTCCTCGGTGGACCGCCTCATCCACGTCACGCTGGGCTGCTGGCTGGCCGGGGCCTTCCTGGTCATCAGCATCAGTTCCTACTACCTGCTGCGCAAGCGCCACACGCAGTTTGCCAAGACCTCGCTCAAGATCGCGCTGGTTTTCGGCACGGTAGCCTCGCTGCTCCAGCTCTGGAGCGCGGACTCGACTGCCCGCGGCGTGGCCGAAAATCAGCCTGTCAAGCTCGCCGCCATCGAGGGCCTGGCCGAGTCGCAGACCGAGGCCCCGCTCGGCATCGTCGGTCTGGTGACCTGGGAAAAGGACGCCGAGGGCAACATCATCGGCATCAACGAGAGCTCCATCAAGATCAAGGGCCTGCTGAGCATCCTCGTGGACGGGGATTACCTGGACATGGAGAAAGCCTCGCAGACCGAGGTCAAGGGCCTCTACGAGCTGCCTTCCGACGAGTTTATCAAGGCCCGCCATCCGGACGCCACTCCCGAGGAGATCGCCAAGCTCCGGCCCGACTACTGGCCGAACGTGCCGGTGGTCTTCCAGACCTACCACATCATGATCGCCTGCGGCATGGCGCTGATCGGCATCACCGTGCTGGCCTGCGTACTGTGGAAGCTCGGACTGCTCTTCAACCTGAACAAAAAATGGGTGCGCGCCTTCCTCTGGCTGCTGGTTATCTCGGTCTTTATCCCGCAGATCGCCAACCAGGCCGGTTGGTTCACGGCGGAGATGGGACGGCAGCCCTGGATTGTGTACGAGGTGCTGAAGACCTCCGAGGGCCTCTCGCAGGCCGTCAAGGCGCATCAGGTGCTCAGCTCGCTGATCGGGTTCTTCCTGATCTACACGCTGCTGTTCTTCGTCTTCCTCTACACCCTTGACCGCAAAATCAAACACGGCCCGAAGGACGACGAGTCCATCGAGGTACTGCCCGAGCGCTGGCAGAAGCTCGTGAAGATCGAGCACGGGCCCACGCTGGACGAGTAACACACGGATATCGCTGCATCATGGATCTGAACACCATCTGGTTTATCCTCGTCGGGGTACTGCTCACCGGCTACGCCATGCTCGACGGCTTCGACCTCGGCGTGGGCGGGCTCCACCTTTTAGCCAAGAAAGACGAGGAGCGGCGCATGCTGCTCAACGCCATCGGCCCCGTCTGGGACGGGAACGAAGTGTGGCTCGTGACCGGGGGCGGAGCGCTTTTCGCCGCTTTCCCCGAGGTGTACGCGACGGCCTTTTCCGGCTTTTACGATGCGTTCATCCTGCTGTTGTTCTGCCTGATCTTCCGCGCCTGCGCGATCGAGTTCCGCAGCAAGGAGCCGGGCCGGCTCTGGCGTAACTGCTGGGACTGGGGCTTCGCCGTGGGCAGCGTGCTGGCGGCCTTCCTCATCGGCGTGGCCATGGGCAACGTCACCTGGGGCATCCCGCTGGACCACAACCATGAGTTTACCGGTAACTTCCTGGGCTTGCTGCATCCCTACGCGCTCTTCCTCGGGGTGACGACCGTGGCCCTGTTCATGATGCACGGGAATATCTACCTGATCATGAAGACCGAGGGCGACCTCCAGGAAAAGCTCAAGCGCTGGGTCAAAATCACCATCCCGGTGTACATCGGCTGCTTCATCATTTTCAATCTCTGGACGATCTTCGCCTGCCCGCATATCGAGAGTGTGATGGAGCGTCGCCCGATCGAGCTGGGGATCGTCTTCGTGCTGGCGCTGCTGGTCGTGGCTAACATCCCGCGCGAGGTGCACAAGGGGCGCTACTTCCTGTCCTTCCTCAGCTCCTGCGCGGGGATGGGCCTGCTCATGCTCCTGTTCGCCCTGAGCGTCTACCCGAACATGATTTTCTCCAACCCGAACCCCGCGAACAGCCTTAACATCTACAACGGCTCCTCCTCGGAGAACACGCTCGGGATCATGTTCTGGATTGCGCTGGTGGGCGTGCCCATCGTCATCACTTACACCTCCTGCGTGTACTACATCTTCCGTGGCAAGGTCAAGCTGACCGAGGATAGCTACTGAGGCGCGGCCCTTCGGGGCGGCTTTTTGTGGTTTTCTCGCCTCAATCCGGGGTGATCCCTTGCAACGGCACGCGAGCTGCTATTAGTTAGGTCTTACCTCAGCATGCATTTTGAAAACTACACTACGGACGGCTTCTTTGATGAAATGTTCGAGGCGCCCGGCAAGGTCCGCCCGCACTACCAGATGCTCGCGGAGCGGTTTGACCGCCTGAGCGACGAGGACTTCGAGGAGAAACGGCAGGCCGTTGACCTGTCCTTCCTGCGCGCGGGCGTCACCTTTACCGTTTACAGCGACAACCAGGGGACGGAGCGCATCATGCCCTTCGACCTCATCCCGCGGGTCATCCCGGCGGACGAGTGGTCGCTGCTGGAGAGGGGCCTCAAGCAGCGGTTGGAGGCGCTCAACCTCTTCCTGCACGACATTTACCACGACCAGAAAATCCTCAAGGACGGCATCATCCCGCCCAGCTACGTGCTCAGCTCGAAGGATTTCCGCCGCGAGATGATGGGCGTGGACGTGCCGCGTAATATTTATATCCACATCTGCGGCACGGACCTGATCCGCGACGACAAGGGCCAGTACCTCGTGCTGGAGGACAATGGCCGTTGCCCCTCCGGCGTGTCCTACGTGCTGGAAAACCGTGCCGCCATGCGCCGCGCCTTTCCGAACCTGTTCCCCACCGCCGGGGTGCGCCCGGTCGAGCACTACGCCGAGGACCTTTTAAAAATGCTTAAGTACATCTCGCCCGTGCAGGGGAGGGAGCCCGTCGTGGCGATCCTCACGCCGGGCGTGTACAACAGCGCGTACTTCGAGCACTGCTTCCTCGCCCGCCAGATGGGGGTCGAGATCGTCGAGGGCCGCGACCTCGTCGTGCGCGACAGCAAGGTCTATATGCGCACGACCAAGGGGCTCCAGCAGGTGGACGTCATTTACCGCCGCATCAACGACGACTTCCTCGACCCGAGCGTCTTCAACCCGGACTCGCTCCTGGGCGTGCCCGGCCTGCTCAACGCCGTGCGCGCGGGTAACATCGGCCTCGCCAACGCCATCGGCACCGGCGTGGCCGACGACAAGGTGATGTACTACTTCGTGCCGCGCATGATCAAGTACTACCTCGACCAGGATCCGATCCTGCCCAACGTCGAGACCTACCTGCCCTCGGAAAAACAGGACTACGATTACGTCATCAACAACCTCGACAAACTCGTGGTCAAGGCGGCCAACGAGGCCGGCGGCTATGGCATGCTGATGGGCCCGTGGGCCTCGAAGGAGGAGATCGCGAAGTTCCACGAGGCGGTCTCGGCCAACCCGCGCAACTACATCGCGCAGAACCCGATCTCTCTCTCTCGCCACCCGACCTACTGCGGTGAGGCGGGCTTCGAGGGCCGCCACATCGACCTGCGCCCGTACATCATTTGCGGCGAGGACATCAAGATCACCCCCGGCGGGCTCACCCGCGTCGCTTTGCGCAAGGGCTCGCTCGTCGTCAACTCCTCTCAGGGCGGCGGTGCCAAGGACACCTGGGTGCTCTATAACGAATAACGCCGCTCACTTCCGCCAAATCCCTCCCCGAACTTCTTTCACTGACCCATGCTTTCCCGCGTCGCAGACTCAATCTACTGGATGGCCCGCTACATCGAGCGCGCCGAAAACATCGCCCGCCTCGTCGAGGTCAACCTGCAGCTCCTGCTCGACTTTCAGGACGTGGACGACGCCAAGCTCAAGGAGCACTGGGACCCGCTCATCCGCTCCACCGGGGACGAAAGCCGCTTTTACGAGAAGTTCGAAAAAGCCACCAGCGAGAGCGTGCTGGAGTTTCTGACCTTCGACCCGGAGAACCCCAACTCGGTGCTCTCGTGCGTGTGCAACGCCCGCGAAAACGCCCGCATGGTGCGCGACCAGATCACCGCCGAGATGTGGGAGACGCTGAACAAGCTTTACCTCTTTCTCAAGTCCGGCCGTGCCCGCCAGCTCTACCAGACGGACATTCACGAGTTTTACCAGCAGATCAAGGAGCATTCGCACCTGTTTCAGGGGCTGGCCCACGCCACCGTCACCCGCGACGAGGGCTACGACTTTCTTCAGGTCGGGGCCTTTATCGAGCGTGCCGACAAGACCACGCGTATCCTCGACATCAAGTACCACATGCTCCTGCCCAGCGTCACCGATGTGGGCGGCGCGGTGGACGTGGCCCAGTGGATAGCGATCCTGCGCTCGGCCAGCGCCTACGAGGCTTTTCACCAGATCTACGTCGCCGACGTCAACCCGGCCAAGATCGCCGAGTTCCTCATCTTTTCGGAGACCTTCCCGCGCTCCATCCGCTTCTGCGTGCAAAAGCTCAACGAGCGCCTGCACCGCATCTCCGGGTGCCCGCTGGCGAACTACTCCAACGAGGCTGAGCGCCTCTGCGGACGCCTGCTCTCCGAGCTCAACTATGGCTCGGTTGAGGAGGTCTTCCAGGAAGGGCTGCACGAGTACCTCGACCGCATCCAGGATCGCCTGAACGAGATCGGCGGCTCCACCTACAAGGCCTACATGTTCCTCCCCCCCGTCGATATGGAGGGCGAGATCCAGGTCCAGCAGCAACAGCAGCAGTAGGCAGGACCAGTCCTGCACCTGTTGATGCTTCGCATCTGGATGCCTTTGCCTGGAGCAAAGGCATGGTTGCGGATCGTGTGCAACAGAGAGAGCTTTTCGCGGTTGCGGCTGAGATTTGCTGTGCTAGGGTGCGCGGGGTATGAAGCTCTTCTCACTGTTGCCGGTTTTGTTGCTGTCGGTGTGTGTGCTGTCCGCTCGCGGGGCGCAGATCGATTACCCGGAGCAGGGGATCACCTTCGGGCTGACGGTGGAGCGGTATGAGCCGCTCATTGTGATCCGTGACGGGCAAGTGGACGATTGGCCGCTGACTCCGGCGTGGTGGCCCGCTTATGACGCGCTGAAAAACTACCGCGACGGGCGTTCGTACGCGGACTGGGTAAAATACTTTTCGCCCGAGTGGGTCGAGCGCAAGCAGCTCAGCCCGGCGCGCTTCGAGGCGATGAAGCGGCAGCCGCCGAACGCCTTCTCTAATCCGCCCCTACAGACCGCGCTCTACGCGGTCGGCGTGACCTGGGGCGAACGCCAGTTCCTCGTCGTCAAGCTCGCCAACGCGCTTGTCGAGACCTGTCCGGACAATGTGAAAGACCTCGGCGTGAGCACGACGACGCTGGTGTTCGAGCGGGCGGCGGACGGCACCTGGCAAAACCAGATTCCGGCGGCGACGGGCTTTGTCATGGAAATCCCCTACGACGATCTCGCCAAAGTCGAGACCATCCTGCGCGCCGGACGCGTCATCTACCACCACGGTATGCACCCGGCGGACGAGTGAGGTTCGCAGGCATTGCGAGACGTTTTTTTCTTCTCTCACAAAGGCACAAAGGACACAACGGTATCTTGTCTGAGAGCATATCTTCTCTCCTAACCTCTGTGGACTCCGTGTCCTCTGTGTGAAAAAAATTCTCACACGGAGCTCACGGAGTGCACGGAGAAAGACAGAGGAGCAATTACCGCTTTGTGTCCTTTGTGAGAGAATAAAAAAAGCCGTGGACGCTGAGTGCATCCACGGCTTGGGCTAAAGGTTTTTGTTGGTCCGGATTTATCCGGCAAGCCCTGCTCACTCGGTGAGGATGTCCTTGGCGCCCTTTTTCTGCGGGATGAAGGGCAGGACGTGTTCGGTGTAGGGGATAAGCACGTCGAGGACGTACGGGCCGTCGTGTTCGAGCATCTCCTTGATCGCGGGGCGCAGGTCTTCTTTCTTGTAAACGCGCCGGCCGGCGATGCCGTAGCCCTTGGCGATGCCGGCGAAGTCCGGGTAAACCGCGTCGAGGTTGTCGGGGCTGCCGATGTTCTCGGGGTCGCAGAGGATGGTGTGGCCGCGCACGCCGTCGTAGAAGCGGTCTTCCCACTGCACGACCATGCCCAGATGCTGGTTGTTCAGGAGCATGATCTTGGCGTCGATTTTTTCGATCTTGGCCGTGGCGAGTTCCTGGATGTTCATCTGGAAGGAGCCGTCACCCTCGATGTTGACGACGGTCTTTTCCGGGAAGGCGACCTTGGCGCCGAGGGCGGCGGGCAGGCCAAAGCCCATCGTGCCCAGCCCGAGCGAGCTGATGAAGGTGCGCGGTTCCTTAAAGTGGTAGTACTGCGGGGCCCACATCTGGTGCTGGCCGACGCCGGTGGAGATGATGGCCTCGCCCTGGGTTTCCTCGTAGAGCACTTTCACCGCGTCCTGGGCGAGGATGTACTTGTCGTTTTCCTTGTAGGAGAAGGGGTAGGGGTGCTGCTTTTTCCAACCGTTGATCGTTGTGTACCAAGCGGAGAGGTCGGGCTTGGCGAAGCCGCCCGCCTTGATCAGCTCGATCATGCGCGTGAGGGCGTACTTCAGGTCGGTGTGGATCGGGTAATGAGTGGGCTTGTTCTTGTTGTGCTCGGAGC
>JAUTCS010000108.1 GCA_030673825.1 Verrucomicrobiota bacterium JB024
TCGGCCATCACGCCGCGCGCTTCCATGCCGGTTGCCAGCATATGACCGTGGTCGCGATAGCTGGTGATGATCTGGTCGCCATCCTTAAGCGCCATCTGCATGCCGACAACGACGGCTTCCTGACCGATATAGAGGTGACAGAAACCGCCGATGAAGCCCATGCCGTAAAGCTGGCCGGCCTTTTCCTCGAACCGGCGGATCATCAGCATCTCACGAAGAGCATGCATTTCCTGATCACGGTCGAATTCCGCGATCTTGGGACTATCCTGTTTTTTTGATGTTTTCCGTGAGCCGGACGCTTGCGACGCCATCAGGGTCTCCTTCTTTGAGGAAAGACTTGGAATTGGCAGTCACAATAGGCGGTTTTGTGCGGCACGGCAATGCTAGATTTAGCATGTTGTGTGACACACCAATCTACTGAAATTATTTAATAAAAACGGTATTAACCGGTTTTCAGTTTATTGGAGATTTCGCTCGAAAATCACGATCTCGTCGGGTTTCAGCAGGTTCAGCGCGTATCGTGCCTGCTCATCGAGCGCATCCTTCATCAGCGAGCCATCCGAGAGCATCTTGACGTGCTTTTCCATGGCCTCGCGTTCAGCCACGAGCTTTTCCAGCTTGCGCTCGTTGAGCGCCTTGTGGGCGGCAAACCGCTCGCCGGCAATCAAGCCGTAATCGCCGTGGATCGAGTGATAGATGAAGTAGCTCATGAAGCAGACGGTGATCGCGGGTACGATCAGGCGGCCGTAAAACCGGGATTTATGATGTCGGGTCCACATGAAGCTGTCCGGAAGGCTACGCAATACAATGGATTCACACTAACGCGTGAACCTTAACCAAGGCTAAACCGGGTGGTGGCGGGGTGGGACGAAATGCGGCTTTCGTAGCGAACTCGGAGCGGCAATCGGGACCGGCTGAGGAGTATTCATACCGGCTGGGATTTCAGTTTTGCTCGACGTCGGCTCCACCCAAGGATCTGGCCGCCAACAATCTCCCCCCTTGAGGGGGAGATGTCGCGAAAGCGACAGAGAGGGGTAAAGGGCGTAAGCCCTAAAAGCCGCACATTCCGAATTCGCAGAGAGGGTTCACCCCTCTCTGCCCCTATCGGGGCATCTCCCCCTCAAGGGGGGAGATTGATTGGGGGCTATGCGGCCGGCCCCCGAAAATATCAACCCTTCAGGATCGACCGGCCGGCGTAGACGGCCTGGCCGCCGAGCTCTTCCTCGATGCGGATGAGCTGGTTGTATTTGGCCAGACGATCCGAGCGCGACAGCGAGCCGGTCTTGATCTGCCCGCAATTGGTGGCTACCGCGAGGTCGGCGATGGTCGCGTCCTCGGTCTCGCCCGAGCGGTGCGACATGACCGAGGTGTAGCCGGCCTTGTGCGCGGCTTCGACGGCGTCGAGCGTTTCGGTCAGCGAGCCGATCTGGTTGACCTTGACGAGCAGCGAATTGCCGACGCCCATCTTGATTCCGTCCTTCAGGCGTTTGGTGTTGGTGACGAACAGGTCGTCGCCGACGAGCTGGCACTTGTCGCCGATCAGCGCGGTCAGCTCCTTCCAGCCGTCCCAGTCATCCTCGGCAAGGCCGTCCTCGATCGAGAAGATCGGGTATTTGCCGATCAGGTCGGCGAGGTAAGCGGCCATTTCGCCGGAATCGAGCGTCTTGCCCTCGCCTTCCATCACGTATTTGCCGCCCTTGTAGAATTCGGTCGAGGCCGCATCCATGGCGAGATAGACGTCTTCGCCCGGCTTGTAGCCGGCCTTTTCGATCGACTTCATGATGATGTCGAGCGCCGAGGTGGTGCTCGGAAGCGCCGGCGCGAAGCCGCCCTCATCGTCGATCGCGGTGTTGTAACCGCCGGCGGAAAGCTCCTTCTTCAGCGTGTGGAAGATTTCCGAGCCGGTCCGCACCGCGTCGCGCAGCGTGTCGGCGCCGATCGGCATGATCATGAATTCCTGGAAGTCGATCGGGTTGTCGGCATGCTCGCCGCCATTGATGATGTTCATCATCGGAACCGGCAGGAGATGGGCAAAGGTGCCGCCGACATAACGGTAGAGCGGCAGGCCGCAGGCCGTCGCCGCGGCCTTCGCCGAGGCGAGCGAGACGCCGAGGATGGCGTTGGCGCCGAGCTTCTTCTTGTTGGCGGTGCCGTCGAGAGCGAGCATGGCCTTGTCCACGCCGATCTGGTCGCAGGCGTCCATCCCGATCAGTTCCGGGCAGATGAGTTCGTTGACGTTACGGACGGCCTTGACGACGCCCTTGCCCAGGTAACGGGTCTTGTTGCCGAAGCCCTTGGGGAATTCCTTGGCGGGGACGGTGCCGTCCCGCAGTTCCCAGGCTTCGTGTTCGCCGGTGGAGGCCCCGGAGGGGACAGCGGCGCGACCGATGGCCCCGCTTTCGAGCTCGACGTCCACCTCGACGGTGGGATTGCCGCGTGAGTCCAAAATTTCGCGTGCGCGAATATCAACGATAGTGGTCATAGCGAGGTATGGACTATCCTGGAGGGCCGTCCTGTCAATGGTTAATGGAAACCCACCCATAATTAAAGCTAACGGCAAAGTGCCCATTAGCTACGTTTATCGGCGTGATGATTTTTCGCCTCGGGGCCTACCCGCGGCGGCGTTCGAGGAGGGTCATCATGAGGAGGGCCATGAGCACGACAATGTCGTCGTGGCAGGGCTCGATCTCGTCGATCTGGAACTTCCCTTCGAGGAAGGCGGGCATCTTTTTGAGCTGGTAGCAGTCGATGCCCGAGTGGTGCGTGATCCCGTAGGCGGGCTGGAAGAGATAGCCCGCGAACATGCCGATGATGGGGATCTCGCCGAAGAGGCCGTCGAAGACCTTGGCCCAGGGGTTCTTTTCGCTGACGGTGTAGAGGATCTTGTCCGCGTCGCAGATCTCGTAGTGGGCGCGCCAGAGCGAGCGCATGCCCTTGCGCCGGACCGCGCCGAAGACGTTCCCGCCCGGATCGGTGAAGGTGTAGGTGGCGGAGAAGTCGATCACGCGGTTGGCGTTGATCTCGCACAGCAGCTGCGTGCGGGTGGGGTCGGTGAAGACCTCGATGCGCTCCTTGAGCTTAAAAAGCTTCTGCTTGACGTAGCAGACGTAATTGCCGTGGACGTCCGTCACCTCGATGATGGGGGAGACGGCCATGATTTTAAACCGGAGGTTCAGCGGGAAGGCGAGTTCGGGCATGGTGAGGAGATGGTTACGCCCCGATGAAAACCGATACGCTCCCACCTGTCAGGGCAAAAAAGCCGGGCCGGGCGGGATTAGCATCCCGTTTACCGGTCGGGAGCGGCCCGGAGCTTTGCGCTTGCCAAAGAGGGGCTTATGGGCTTTATCAAGCAGCGTGGAGCCGTCTGCTCCGCGCGTCCGCGCCCTCGCGCCGACGCTGATCCGTACCGGGTGACCGATCCGGGCCCGCGCACGCAACCGTGCCGCCTTTTCGTTTACCTGACCCGGCTAGTCCGGGGCAGCCCGCCCGGTTTATCCGAAACCAACACATGTCAGAAATTACATTCCACGATCTGCCGCTGGCAGAACCGCTTCACCGTGCTCTGGGTGAGCACGATTACCAGACTCCCTCTCCGATCCAGGCTCAGGCCATCCCGGTCATCCTCGAAGGTCGCGACCTCCTCGGCAGCGCGCAGACCGGTACCGGCAAGACCGCTGCCTTTGCCCTGCCGATCCTGCACCGCATCCATACTCAGCCCCGCGAGCTGGAGTCGAAGGAAGTGCGAGCCCTCGTGCTCGTGCCGACCCGCGAGCTCGCCGTGCAGGTGGACCGCAGCTTCGAAAAGTATGGCGCGTACATCGACTTCCGCGCCCTCGTCGTGTACGGCGGGGTGGGCTTCGAGACGCAGGTCAAGACCCTGAAAAAGGGCGTCGATGTGCTCGTGGCCACGCCGGGCCGCCTGCTCGACCTGCACGGTCAGGGCTGCGTCGATCTGAGCAACGTCAAGGTGCTCGTCCTCGACGAGGCCGACCGCATGCTCGACATGGGCTTTTTGCCCGACATGCGCCGGATTATTTCCCTCCTGCCGAAGGAGCGCCAGACGCTCTTCCTCTCGGCCACCCTCGGCCACAGCGTGCAGAGCCTGGCCAAGTCCATCCTGAACGACCCGGTTACCGTCTCGGTTAACCCGCCGTCCTCGACCGCCGAAAAGATCGAACAGCAGGTGCTCTTTGTCCGCAGCAACGACAAGGCCGAACTGCTCGCCCACCTGCTCAAGCAGATGGAGGAGGAAGACGAAGCGCAGCTCATGCTTGTCTTTTCCCGCACCAAGCACGGGGCCGAGCGTCTCGTCAAAAAGCTTCACAAGGCCGGGATCAAGGCTGACGCCATTCACGGCGACCGTACGCAGGGTGCCCGCGAAAAGGCGCTGGACAAGTTCCGCGCCGGGGAGATCAAGGTGCTCGTAGCCACCGATGTGGCCGCCCGCGGGATCGACGTCAAGGGCATCACCCACGTGGTCAACTACGACTTCCCGAATCAGCCCGAGTCCTACGTCCACCGTATCGGCCGTACCGCCCGCGCCGGTGAGGAGGGCGAGGCCATTACCTTCTGCTCGGACGAGGACATGAACGTCCTTTGGGATGTGGAGAAGATGATCCGCCAGCCGATCAACATCATCAAGGATCATCCTTACCACTGCACCGACCTGGAAGACCTCCACCTCGGTCGCCGCGAAGCCCTCAAGAAAATCGTTAAGCAGGAACGCCCTCGCCGCCGTAACCGTGGCGGTGGCCCCGTCCGCGTCCGCAAAGCGTTTTAGCGGGGGGATGGGGAAATTGGGGGCTCCGCGCCCCCAAACCCTGCGGCAGGCGAAGCCTGCACTTTCGATAAAGGCCGAGTGCGTTGCACTCGGCCTTTATCGTCTTTGTAGTCTTTGCTGACGCACGGCCCGCCCAAACGATTTGGTCGGGCTCGGGCACGGCGCTGGCAGTGATTGACCATGCTTCCGCGTTGGCGTACACATCACTGGTCTAGGACTCTGTCCTGGGTGGCGACCCAGTTTTGATGTTTGCCCCTTCGCGTTTGCCGGAAAGAGCACAGCTCTTTCCGGCAAACGCGAAAGCGATGCGCAGCATCGAAAGTGCAGGCGGTGCCTGCTGCGGGTCTGGGCTGCATAAGCCCAGAGAAAAAAAACTCTACAGCTTCTCCTTCAGGTAGGGGGCGGTGGGGCTGGACTTTACCTTGAGGAGGCCGGGGAGGGCGCCCTGATAGAGGATATGGCCACCGGCTTCGCCGCCGTCGGGGCCGACTTCGACGACGTAGTCGGCCTCGGCGATGAGGTCGAGGTTGTGCTCGATGACGACGACGGAGTGCCCCTGGTCCACGAGGCGGTGGAGTAGCTCGATGAGGCGTTCGCAGTCGCGCATGTGCAGGCCGATGGTGGGCTCCTCCAGCAGGTAGAGGTTGCGCCGGAGGAGGCCGCGTGACTTTTCCTTAAAGGAGGGGAGGCCGGTGGACAGCTCGCTGACGAGCTTGAGGCGCTGGGCCTCGCCGCCGGAGAGGGTGGGGCTGCTCTGGCCGAGGGTGAGGTAGCCCAAGCCAGTCTCGACCATGAGGCCGAGCATGTCGGAGAGGCGGCTGTGGAAGCTGAAGAACGCCGCTGCCTCCTCGACGCTCATGGCGAGCACGTCGGCGATGGTCTTGCCGTTCCAGCGGATGTCGGCCAGCTCGGGGCCGTAGCGGGTGCCGCGGCAGTCCTCGCAGGGGACGTACTGGTCGGGCAGGAAGCTCATCTCCAGCTTGATCCGGCCCGCGCCCTGGCAGGTCTCGCAGCGACCGCCCTTGGTGTTGAAGGAAAAGTGCCCGGCGGTGTAGCCGTGGATTTTCGCCTCGGGCAGGGAGGCGAAAAACTGGCGGATGATGTCGAAGGCGCCGATGTAGGTGGCGGGGGTGGAGCGCGGGGTCTTACCGATGGGCTCCTGGTCCACCTCGATGACGGCGCGGAAGCCGTCGCCGTTGATGAGGTCCTGGCAGGGCAGGCCGAGGTCCGCGCCGGTGAGCTTGGCGGACTTCTTTTTGATGGCGGTCTCGACGCCGGGCTTGAGCAGGCCGCGGATGAGGGTGGACTTGCCCGTGCCGGAGATGCCGCAGACCATGACGAGCTTGCCCAGGGGCAGGCGCAGGTCCTCGCCCTTGAGGTTGCGCAGGGCGGGGGTGCGCAGGACGAGCCAGTCCGTCGCCTTGGACCGGGGGGACCATTTCTTCGGCAGTTCGCGGTACGAACCGCGCAGCGGGTGGGCGATGCCGTTCTTTAAATACTCGCCGGTGAGCGAACGGGGGTTCTTGACGATCTTGTCATAGGAGCCCTCGGCTAACAACTGCCCGCCGTGGACGCCTGCGCCGGGGCCGAGGTCGATGATGTTGTCGGCGGCGCGCATGGTGTCGTCGTCGTGCTCGACGACGAGGAGCGTGTTGCCCTTGTCGCGCAGGGCGAGCAGGGAGCGGATGAGCTCGTCGTTGTCGCGGGCGTGCAGGCCGATGGAGGGCTCGTCGAGGACGTAGAGGACGCCGGAAAGATTCGAGCCGAGCTGCGCGGCCAGGCGGATGCGCTGGGCCTCGCCGCCGGAGAGGGTGTTCGTCGCACGGTCGAGGGTGAGGTAGCCAAGGCCGACGCGGTCCATGAACTTCAGTCGCTCCTCGACCTCGGGCACGATCTCCTTGGCGATGCGCTTGCCGCGCGTGTCCAGGCGGAGCGTGTGGAGCGTTTTCAGGAGCTTGCCCGGCGGGAGGGCGAGCAGGTGCGGGAGGGAGAGCTTGCCGGTGGCGGTGTCGATCAAGACGGCGCGGCTGACGGGGTTGAGCCGCTCCCCGGCGCAGGCCGGGCAGGGCTCGCCGTCGTCGGCGTCCTCAGGGACCTCCTGGAAATCCTCGTGCTCGTGCATCCAGCTAAAGATGCGGCCGTAGCCGTGGCAGGCCGGGCACCAGCCCTTGGCGGAGTTCCACGAAAAGTGCTTAGGGTCCAGCTCGGGGTAAGCCTCGCCGGTGGCAGGGTCGGTGCGCGTAGTGGAAAACCATGACAAGATGCCGTCACGGGTGCTGAGGATGAAGCACGCGCCTTTGCCGTGCTTGAGGGCCTCGGCCAGGAGCTTGAAGGCGGCGGTCTCGTCGGCGGGGTCGAGGGTCCAGACCAGTTCGATGTCGTGCTCGCGGTAGCGGTCGAGTTTCTTGAACTTGTCCAGCTCGACGAGTTCGCCGTCGCAGCGCATGAGCGTGAAGCCGTGGTCGCGGGCCCAGTTGGCCAAGGGCTCGTGGTGGCCCTTGCGGGCGCGAACGACGGGGGCGCACAGGTAAAGGGCGCGGGCGTTGTCGGCTTGTTTGGAGGAGAGGGTGTCGCGGAATTTCTTGCGCAGGGCCGGGCGGGACATCGCCACGAGGGGCTCGCCGGTGACGGGGCTGTGCTGGGTGCCAACCTTGGCGTAGAGCAGGCGCAGGTATTGGGCAACCTCGGTGATGGTGGCGACGGTGGACTTGCGGCTGCCGCGGGTGACGCGCTGCTCGATGGCGACGGTCGGCTGCACGCCGCTCAAGTCGTCGATGTCGGGGCGCTGGAGCTGCTCGACGAACTGCCGCGCGTAAGAGGACATCGACTCCATGAAACGCCGCTGCCCTTCGGCGAAAACGATGTCGAAGGCGAGCGAGGACTTGCCCGAGCCGGAGACGCCGGTGACGACGTTGAACTGCCGCTGCGGGATGGCCAGGTCGAGGTTGCGCAGGTTGTGCTCGCGCGCGCCGAGGATGCGCAGTTGCCCGTCGTGGGTGGCAGCTTTGCGGGTGGATTTGGAGGTGGAAGCTTTTTTCGCGGCGGATTTGGTTTTGCCGGAGGCGCGTGTCGTGGATTTTCCACTACACAGTTCCTTTAAGAAAGGCGCGGTGGCGCACTTGGCGCGGGTGAGCTGGGCGGGCGTGCCGGTGAAGACGATCTGGCCGCCGCCGGAGCCGCCCTCGGGGCCCAGCTCGATCACCCAGTCGGCGCAGCGCACGATGTCGAGCTGGTGCTCGATCACGACGAGGCTGTGCCCGGCGTTGACGAGCTTTTGCAGGACGCCGATGAGGCGTTTCACGTCGTCGCGGTGCAGGCCGGTGGTGGGCTCGTCGAGCAGGAGGAGCGCGTTTTCCTCGCCGGCGCGGGCGAGGTATTTTACTAGTTTAAGGCGCTGGCATTCGCCGCCGGAGAGGGTGTTGAGTGGCTGGCCGAGGGTGAGGTAGCCCAGGCCGACATCGGCGAGCGAGCGCAGGCGGCTGACGATGCGGGCGCGCCCGTCGAAAAACTTGATCGCCTCGCTCACGTCGAGCGCGAGTACGTCGGAGACGCTCTTGCCCTCCCAGGCGATGGCGAGCACCTCTGGCTTGAAGCGTTTGCCCTCGCAGACCGGGCAGGGGACGAACACATCGGCCAGGAACTGCATCTCAATGCGCTCGTAGCCGAGGCCCTGGCAATGCTCGCAGCGGCCCTGGCCGGAGTTGAAGGAGAAGTGGGAGGCGGTGAGCCCGGCGGCCTGCGCCTCGGGGGTGCGGGCGAAGAGGGCGCGGATGTCGTCCCAGGCCTCGCAGTAGAGGGCGGCGTTCGAGCGCGGGGTCTTGCTGACGGGGGACTGGTCCACCAGGACGATGTCGCCGAGGCCGTCGTCGCCGGAAATGGCGGCGATCTGGGCCGGGTCTTCGGCGAGCTTGCCGCGCTTGGCCAGGAGGCCCTGATGGATGACGTTGGTCAGGAGGGTGGACTTGCCCGAGCCGCTGACGCCGCTCAGGCACACGAAGTGCCCGAGCGGGAGCTCCACGTCGAGCCCGGCGAGGTTGTGCTTGCGGGCGTCTTTGAAGGTGAGCCGGGGGGCGTTCTTGATCGGGCGGGGTGTAGTGGTTTCGTCGATACGAAGGCGTCCGGAGAGGTAGCCGCCGGTCAGGCTGTTCTTGTCTTTAAAAATCTCGGCGGGCGTGCCCTGAAAGACGATCTGGCCGCCACCGGAGCCGGGGACGGGGCCGAGCTCGATCAACTGGTCGGCGGCGCGCATGACGGCCTCGTCGTGCTCGACGACGACGACGGTGTTGCCCGCGTCAGTGAGGCGGCGCAGGATGGAGACGAGCCGGTCGATGTCGCGCGAGTGCAGCCCGACCGAGGGCTCGTCGAGGACGAAGAGCGTGTCCACCAGCGCGGTGCCCAGGCAGGTGGTGAGGTTGACGCGCTCGACCTCGCCACCGGAAAGGGTGCGGCTGGCGCGGTCGAGGGTGAGGTAGCCCAGGCCGACCTCGTTGAGGTAGCGCAGGCGCGTGAGGATGGCCTCCAACGCGAGCACGGACTGGTGGGCGCGACCGTCGGGGGCGGTCTGCTTTTTCGCCGGGGCGTGCCGCTCTATCAGCGCGAGCAGGTCGGAGACGGGCAGCAGGTAGAGCGCGGGGAGCGTGTGGCCCTGCCATTTCCAGTTGAGCGCCTCGGGGACGAGACGGGTGCCGTGGCAATCGGGGCAAGTGGTGTAGGCGCGGAATTTCGAGAGAAAGACGCGCACGTGCATCTTGTAGGTCGTGCTTTCGAGCCAGTCGAAAAAGCGCTTCACCCCGTACCACTTGCGCGAGTTGGCGGCGTCGTGATAGTCGTAGTCGGGCTCGCCTTCGATGACCCAGTTGCGGTCGGCTTCGGACATCTCGCGCCAGGGGATGTCGGTACGCACGCCGGCCTTTTTCGAGTGGCGGAGGAGGTCGCGCAGGCTCTCGCTGTAGACCTGCCCCTGAAAGGCGCGGATGGCGCCGTCCTCGACGGAGAGCGTGGTGTCGGGGATGACAAGCCGGTAGTCGATCTCGATGACGCGTCCGAAGCCCCGGCATTTCGGGCAGGCGCCGATGGGGGAGTTAAAGGAAAACAGGCCGGGCCTTGCCGGGCGGAAGCGCGTGCCGGTGGCGGGCGAGTGCAGCCCCTCGGAGAAGCGGCCCAGCGGGCGGACGTTTTTGTCCTCGGTGGCGAAGAGCTCGATCTCGCCCTGGCCGAAGTGCAGGGCCTGGGCGGCGGCCTCCAGGAAGCGCGCGCGCGAGGTGTCGGCGAGCTTGAGCTTGTCGGCGATGATCCAGATGGTTTCCGTTTTCGAGGCTGTATCGAAGTTTTCGATACGCTCGACCGCGCCGTCCGCGATGAGGCGGGTGTAGCCCTGGGCCGAGACGGGGCCGAGGATGTCCTTCCAGGCGAGCTTGGCGGGCTTTTCGATTTTGAAGGTGAGGAGGGCTTCCTGGCCGGGCCAGGCGGCGAGGGCTTTTTTCCAGATGGAGGCGGGGTTGTCGTCCTCGATGATCTCGCCGGTCTCGGGGTCGTGGAGCGAGCTGGCGTGGCCGAACCAGACCTTGAAGTAGTCGCACAGCTCGGTCATGGTGCCGACGGTCGAGCGGGAGGTTTTTACCGTGTTGCTCTGCTCGATGGCGATGGAGGGGCGGATGTTTTCGATCGCGTCCACCTCGGGGCGGTCGAGCATTTCCAAGAACTGCCGGGTGTAGGGCGAAAAGGTTTCGACGTAGCGGCGCTGGCCCTCGGCGTGGAGCGTTTCGAAGACGAGGGAGGACTTGCCGGTGCCGCTGAGGCCGGTCACGCAGATGAGCTGGCCCAGCGGCAGGTCCAGGTCGAAGCCCTTCAGGTTGTTCTGGCGTACGCCGCGCAGACGGATGGATTCAAAGGAGGCCATAGTGGGAAAGTGATAAACGTATGTACACCTTTTCGGAAAAGGCAAGAGGCGGGCGGGTTAATTGGTGAAAAAGGGGAGACGAGGAGAAGGGGAGACGGGGAACGGCGGTCAGGCGTGAATCGTCGCTGACGCGACGAAAAGGAAGCGGGCGTGTTGGTTACCGTGGGTTGAAACCCACGGCTAACGATGAAGCCTCGCTATGCGAGGCGGGCAGAGGCAGGACGCGGTCCTGCACCTGTGATGCTCGCGCATCACTGATGCCGCCGCCAACGCGGCAGCATGGGCCACAGCGGTTGACGCCGAGTCAAGCGAACTTCACTTGTCTTACTGATCGAGGTTCAGACCCCGCAGGTGGATTACTCTTGGATGGAAGAGGAGGAAGTGGCCCGCAAAGGCGACCCCTACAGCAGGTTCGTGGGGAGCTCTTCCTCGGCGGTTTCGGGGGCGAGTGCGGCCTGCGCTTCGGCGCGTGCGCGGGCTTCGCCGGGGACGAAGGGGGCGTAGCGGAAGTTGACCAGTGCGCCGAGGACATCGGCCTCGGGGACGCTGTCCTCCAGCACGGGGCGCAGGCAGCCGAGAAAGGCGCGCCCGGCCTCGTCGGCGGGGCGGGCATAGGCTTCGACTTCGCGCCAGAAGGATTCGCGGCGTTCGTCGAGGATACGGGTGAGGGGGTTGTCCGCGTGCAGGCGCCAGGCGATGAGCATACGCGTGAGCGGGCGGGTACGCATGGTCTGCCGGTAAGCCTCGACGAAGGGCTTTAGGTCGTTCGCTTCCTCCTCAGGGAAGAGGGTGGCGGCGGGCGGGTAAAACTCGGTATGAGCGGCGATGTGAGCGAGGAGGCCGTCGAGGCCATTAAAATAGCGGTAGATGAGGACCTTGTCCACGCCGGAGCGGGCGGCCACGTTATTGATGCCCAACTCGCTGAAACCGCTCTGGGTGATCAGGTCCACCGCGGCCTGCACGATACGTTCTTCTGTCCTGGCGCGGTTCCGCTTCATGAGAGACTGATATAAGCGGGCGGCTTCGGAGCTGTCAAACGCAAGGTGGAGCCGGGCGATTTATGGCGGAAAAAAATGGGCTTCGCGGAATGGGCGACGGTTTAATTTTCCATAAAACCTTGTCAGTCATCGCTACTGCTCTATCAAGAGAAGCAGTACGTGACTGAGGATTTGTCAAAAGCAGCCCCTGCCACCGCCACGACCCCGCCCGTGCGTTATTTCCGCGCCGGCGGGTTTAACCAGTTGTACCTGGAGACGGCGGAGGATCTGAAAGTGCTCGCCTCGCTGGACCAGACGCTCTGGGTGGCCTCCAGCTGCCCGACCACGGGGCTCGATCTGGACGAGAAGACGCTCAAGCTCATGGACACCGACGGGGACGGGCGCATCCGCGTGCCCGAGATCCTCGCCGCGGTCAACTGGACGCTTGGCGTGCTCAAGGACACCTCTGGCCTGCCCGAGGGGCGCGACTGGCTGGCCTTGGACCAAATCGACACAGCGAGTGAGGCCGGAGCCCGATTGCATGAGGCCGTCCGCCGCATCCTGCGCAACCTCGACCGGTACGATGATACGAAAATTTCTCTCGCCGACGCGCTCAACCGGCAGGGCATCTTCGCCGTGGCCAAGAGTAACGGCGACGGGGTCATCCCCGTGGCCGCCGCCGACGGGCCGACCGTGGCCCAGGTCATTCAGGACATTCTCAACACCATCGGCGGGACTGCCGACCGCAGCGGAGAGACAGGGGTCACCGCTGCCGGGGTGGATGCTTTCTATGGGGCCTTGCAGGCCTACGTTGACTGGTGGGCGGCGGCGCATCCGGCCACCCGCAACCTGCTGGTTCCTGAGGACCAGGCGCAGGCGGACTTGCCCGAACTGGACCCGACGGTTTTTCCACTGGGCGACCAGACAGCCGCGGCTTCGGCGGCGATCGAGGCTGTTGCCGTGAAAGTGGAGGAGTTTTTTGAGAGCTGCGAGGTGGCGGCGTTCGACGCGCAGGCGGTGAGCTTTTTGAATTTTTCCGAGCGGGACCTGAGCCAGCTCGGAGGCCGCACCAAGGCCGAGATCGACGCCATGCTTCAGACCCTGCCGCTGGCGAAGGTGGAGCCGGACAGCTCCCTGCCGTTGGCCGAGGGCGTCAACCCGTACTACGCTTCGGCGCTGGCCGCGCTCAACCAGGCCGCGGTCGCTCCGGTGCTCGGGGAGGAAAAGGCCACTCTGAGCCGGGCGCAGTGGAACCAGTTGCGGGCGGCCTTCGCGCCGTACCGGGCGTGGATTGCCGCGAAGGCCGGGGCCGACGTGGAAAAGCTCGGCCTGCCGCGCATCGTCGAGTTGCTGCGCGAGAGCCAGCGTTCGGCGCTGGAGGTGCTGATCAAAATGGACGAGGCCATCGCGGCTGAGATTGTCGCGGTGGACGAGGTGGAGAAGCTCCTGCGCTACCACCGGGATCTGTTCCGGCTGCTCAACAACTACGTGGCCATGCCGGAGTTTTTCGACATGGAGAGCCGGGCGGTTTTCCAGATGGGCAAGCTCATCATCGACGGGTGCGCGCTGAGCCTGTGCGTCGATGTGGAGGACATGGCCAAGCATGCGCTCATCGCGGAAAAGTCTGGCATTTTCCTGGCCTACTGTGAGCTGACCCGCAAGGACCGGCCGGTGAAAAAGATGATCTGCGCGGCGGTGACCTACCGCAGTGTCGGGCGCATTACCGTGGGCAAGAACGCAGTCTTTTATGATCGCTACGGGGTGGACTGGGATGCTCGCGTGGTCAAGGTCGTCACGAACCCGATCAGCCTGCGTGAGGCCGCCGTGGCGCCGTTCAAGAAAATCGGCGACCTCATCAGCACCCAGATGGACAAGCTCGCTTCCTCCCGCGAAAAGGCGATCGAGTCGAATGTGACCCAGGGCTTTACCAACGTAGACAAATCTCTCGCCACCGCCGGGACGGACAAAGCTGCCGCAGCTCCCGCTAAGCCCGCCGCTAGTGGTGGCATGGGTGTAGGCGGGATGCTGGCCGGGGGCGGGGTCGCTCTGGCCGCGTTGACGTCCTCCTTCGCTTACATCGCACAGACTTTCCAGAAGGTGAACAACCTGCAGCTGCTCTACACGGCGTTGATCGTCATCCTGTGTATCATGCTGCCCTCAGTCCTCGTGGGCTACCTCAAGCTGCGCTCCCGCGATATCGGGATGGTGCTGGAGGCCTGCGGCTGGGCGATCAACGGACGGATGCGCATCAACCTGCGGTTGGCCCGGCAACTGATGCAGGTCGGGCGCTTCTCGAAGCTTTCGCAGCGCACCTACCCGGACTACGCGCAGAAGCGCGGAGGCATCTGGCGATGGGTGCTGTGGCTGTGGCTGCTCGGGCTCGCCGCCACCGTGGCGACGTACCTGTACCGGGCGTACTGGATGAAACCGCCGCCCGAGCCGGTTCCCGCCGTACAGACCGTGGAAGCAGCAACCGAGGCCGTCGCTCCCGCCGAGGCGGGGAAGTAGGGGACGCGGGAGGCGTTTTCAGGCTGGCCGAGTGGGTAGCCCGCAAAGGTACGCGAGGTTGTGCGTGAAAATGGACGGTGTTGAGGACGTGATCCGCGTTCAGGGCTCCGGAACCAGCTCGACGCGAAAGAAGCGGGCTTCGCCGGGGGTGATGGTGGCCCGGGCGAAATCCAGGTCGGTCAGGAGAGCCGTGTCGGTCAGCGGGATGTTAAAGGGACCCTCCGGGCTGATGGCGCCGACCACGCGGTAGGATTTTTGCGTGGCACCGGTCCAGCGGATGAGTAGCTGCCCGTTGTCGGGGATTTCCAAAATACGCTCGATGCGGAAGACGGACGTGCCATCGCGAGGGTCGGTCCCGGCGAGATACTCGGCGTAGGCGCTACGGCGGTCGCCGTCCTGATCGCGGGCGGCGTCGAGGGCGAGGCGGGGGTTGAGCCCGAGGTCGTTCTCAAAGGCATTGGGGATGCCGTCGCCGTCCTTGTCGGGGTCGGCGGCGTTGTCCACGCCGTCGCCGTCGTAGTCGGGCAGGCTGCGCAGGGTGGACAGGGCGATCCAGCCGATATTCTCGCCCCAGGCGTAGCCGGAGAAAGCGCCGTCTTCGTCGAGCACGGGGTCGTACTGGCTGCCGGTGGCGCTGGCGGCGAAGCGGATCCAGCCGGCATTTTCGCTCCAAGCGTAGCCGAAGAGCAGGCCCGAGTCGGGGTCGCGGTTGACCCCGGTGTCGCCGGTGGTCTGGCTGTAGTGCTCGCCGCTGGCGGGCGAGCCGTCCCCGCAGTAAATCCAGCCCAGCGACCCGCTCCAAAGGTAGCCGGAGAGGCAGGTCCAGGTGCTCTGGAGGCCGTGCTCCTCGTGGGGAAGGGCGTTGACCCAGCCGGTGTTCTCGCCCCAGGCATGGGCCGCCGCCGGATCGGCCCCGGCGGAGCCGCCGCAAAGCGGCTGGGCGGCAAGTGCCCCCAGCAGCAGGGCAAGGGTGGTCAGCGTTTTCATGACCGGTTATTGCTCGCTGGCGACGTTGGCCCAGGGGCTGATGCCGGGGCTGCCGAGAGGGAGTTCGTTATTGCCTTCGATGACGGCGACTTGCCCGTCGATGAAGATCGAGATCGGCTGTGTTTGTGTGTCCCCCTCTTTACTGCCCAGAATCCCGGACACGACAGGTCCGACGGTGCCCCCCATGTAATCATACGGGGGGAAGGGGAAAAGGCGGTCCGGGGTGTTGCCCCGGGCGATGTTACGCACGATGACGGAGTTCTCGGTATCAACGTCAATGGCGGCGCCGCCATCAGCGTTAATTACGTTGTCGGCGTAGATGCCGTTAAAACCCTCAATGCCGTCCTGCGCGGTGATGGTGTTTTGGCGGACGATGATGTTGTGCCCGACGGCGCGGATGCCCGTCTGGCAGTTGATAATGCGGTTGCCGGAGACCTGAATACCCTCTCCGTAAATCGCAGTATCGTAGTTAGAAATGGCGTTGTCCGCTACCACGCTCTCATAGGTGTTGATGCCTATATTACTGTAAGGATGCGAGGAGCCGAGGACACGGCAGTTTTCGACAAGCGACTGATCGGCTTCGATCCCGGTGGCATAGCCGCGCACTGTGCACTCCGCGATAGAGGAGTTTTCCCCGACCTGGACTCCGGTGTCTCCCCAATCAGCACTGAAGAACTGGCACTTGGAGATACTGGCTTCGCCGTCGGGAGCATCAACGCCTACTTGGTAGCCGGTGATGAGGCTATTGCTCAGGGTCAGTCCGCGTTCGGCGGTGATGGCTCTCTCACCGTAGCCATCGTCCCGGTTGTAGGTGATCTGTACCTGGTCGATGACAACGTTTTGGCCTGCCCCGATGACCCGGGGGAAATTCAGGATTTTGGTCTGGGTCACCTGGGCGCCACGATTCAGCAGCAATGCCGACGTGCTTGAGCTATTACCGCCCTGGTTGATGATGGTGCAGCCGGTGATGAAAACCTCGCCCTCCATCAGCATGTCGTCGACTTCAAAGGCACTATCGGAGATCACGTCGAAGTGGCAGTTTTCCAGCCTTGAAAACAGGGGGATGTTCAGCACTTCTTGAATCTCCATCCGGCAATCGCGTAACTCGAGCGCTGACAGGAATCCTGAGTTTTCAATGGTTCTATCACACCCGGAGATGGTCAGCCCTTCGATGGATAGCCGATCCGGGGTATTATTTCTGATCGCGGCAGTGCTGCCCGTGATACTGCTGTTGCTGGCCTGGATGTAGGTGTTGGCTTGGCCGGTGGCGATCCCGGTTTGATTGTCAGCCAGTTGGCAGTTACGCAGGATGACGTTTGTCACTCGATCCAGAGCGTAGACGCATTTGCTGATCGTCAGGTTTTCGAGGATCAGAGGGCGTGCGGGCAAGTCATTGGTTTTAAAGCCTTGATTAGCAATCCCCTTGTCGGTGAGGTGGCCGTTGCGGATGGTGGTGCTGGAACCGCGCTGGGCATTGGTGCGGTCTGTGATTTCAATCTCTCCGGACAGGGTGAAGCCTTTCAGGTCGAGGGTGACGCTGCCGCCGGTGCTGATCGTGATTGAGGCGTAACCTTCGGAGCCGATGTTTTCCGTCAGGTAGTAATAGCCGGGCGTGTTGATGGCGAACGGCATGTCCTCGTGAGTGATGGGCGTGCCGGGCTCGACCTGGTCGAGGGTTTTCATCGTCGGCTGCGGGGGACCGTCAGGCGGGGTGAGGCTGCCCGCGTGCAGGCCGGACAACGGCGCGGCCAGAGCGGCCGCGAAGGCGAGGGAGAAAAACAGCTTCATGGGAGGACGGGTTGGTGAACGCCATGAGCTTGTGATGGGATTTGCCGTCAGGCAAACCTATTTGGCTATGGGCAGGAGAATGGGTATGGCCCGCGGAAGGTATTAGCCGCGGGGAGGCTGCCTATTAACGGATTGCCCCGGATCGTGGAGGAGGACATCCCCGGGGAGCCGTCTCCGCCCTCAGCGGGCGATGTCGGTGTGGCAGAGGACGCGGATGCCGTTCTGGGCGAGCACGGCGATGGCGAGATCGTTATCCTCCAGGCGCATAACGAGGCCGCTCTTGCCGCCGGGGCGGGTCAGCATCGGGTAGGCGTAGTGGATGTTGATCTCGGCCTGGACGAGGGCGCAGGTGACCCGTTTGAGGTCCTGCTCGGTGTTGATCTCCGCGACGATGACCTCGTTGAGCGAAAAGGCGAAGCCCTGCTCGTGGAAGAAGTCGAGCGCCTGTTGCCAGTAGTCCACGATGATGCGGATGATGACGTTGTCGGTCGTATCGACCGAGGTCACCGACATGATGTGGATGTCGTGCGAGGCGAGCATCATCACGATGTCGTTGAGGCGGCCCACCTTGTTGTCCGCGAAAATGGAAAATTGCCGGACGCTTTCCCAGCCCGGGTTCTGAATCGTCTCCGACGCCATGAGTAGTTAATGTAGCGCAGTTTGCATAAATTGACAGGAGAAAAAGCGGCTTGCGCCGACAGGGACTTTATAGCCAGTCTCGTGCCATGAGTTACCGCCCTGCCGACGACCGTTACGAAAAAACGCCCTATGCCCGCTGCGGGCGCTCGGGCCTGAAGCTGCCCCGCGTCTCGCTGGGGCTGTGGCACAACTTCGGGGGCGTGGATGTGGAGGAAAACGCCCGCGCCATGCTCCTGCACAGCTTCGACGCCGGGATCACGCACTTTGACCTGGCGAACAACTACGGGCCGCCCCCCGGCTCGGCGGAGGCGACCTTCGGGCGTGTGCTCAAGCGCGACCTGGCTCCGTGGCGCGACGAGCTGGTCATCTCGACCAAGGCCGGGTACCACATGTGGGAGGGCCCTTACGGCGAGTGGGGCTCGCGCAAGTACCTGCTCTCCAGCCTCGACCAGAGCCTCAAGCGCATGGGGCTGGACTACGTGGACATTTTTTACTCCCACCGCTTCGACCCGGAGACGCCGCTGGAGGAGACGATGGGCGCGTTGGCCACCGCCGTGCAGAGCGGGCGGGCGCTCTACGCGGGCATCTCCAGCTACGATGCGGCCAAGACCCGCGAGGCCGCGGCGCTGCTGCGCGAGTGGAAAATCCCCTGCCTCATCCACCAGCCCGTTTACAATATGTTCAACCGCTGGATCGAGCCCGAGCTGTGTCCGGCGCTGAAAGAGGAGGGCATCGGCTGCATCGTGTTCAGTCCGCTGGCGCAGGGGATGCTGACGGGGCGCTACCTGGGGGGCGTGCCGGGGGATTCCCGCGCGGCGAAGTCCCACGGCTTTCTCAAGGAGGACATGGTTGGCAAGATGCTGCCCAATATCAAGGCCCTCAACGCGGTCGCCCAGGCCCGTGGCCAGAGCCTCGCCCAGATGGCCATCGCCTGGGTGCTGCGGCTGCCGGAGGTGACCTCCGCGCTGATCGGGGCCAGCCGCATCGCCCAGATCGACGAATGCCTCGGCGCGCTGGAGGGGGCGGCGTTTTCTAGCGAAGAACTGGCGAAGATCGAGGCGATCTTGGAGGGGTAAGCTCTGCCTGTGCTTTCAGCTATGAAGATAGCTCTGGTTACTTTTCTGTTAGTCTGGGCGAGTTGCTCTGCGCAAGTCGGGCCTCTTGAGCCGGTGGGTGAGTTTTGGAGCGATACCGTGAGGGAGAAGTATCCGGAATTCTCTGACGAAAAGACAAAGCTCTTCATTCTGAATTCTCCAAGCTTCCCTCACATTTTCATGCCTGAAACCATCATCTGTTTAGTCGAAGCCCAGGGCCAGTATGAGCTAAGCCTTCGAGATGTTACCGACTGTGACGAGGCGTGCTTTTCGTTTCAGATCTCCGAGTCTGCTGCGAATCGGCTTATTGAAATATTTTCCTTTTACCTCACACATCTTGAAGATGACCCGAGGAGTGGCGCTGACGGCACTATATATATTTTAAAAATACAAGGTTCCGGCAAACAAACAGGTTATACATGGAATCCTGAAGTATTTACAGAGGCACGTGATTTTGCCGTTTTGGTTTCCCAGCTTCGTTCCAATTGCATCAGGTGCATCAATGACGAGTTTACCCTGGATGAAGAACTAGAGGAGCTTTTTGAGGTTTATGCTCGAACACCGGATCAATTACGCTGGAAGTATATTGAGGCACAGGGAGAACTTTTGGAGGACGAAAGCGCCGATCCATTTACTGTGATTACTGATGAAATGAAGAAACAACAACTGCACCTCGATTACCTGAAGAATTCTCTCTACCTAAAGTTTGAACATGAAAGGCGACAATTAGCAGCTGGACAGGATCAGTGACGGACTTTCGTTGCGTGATAACCGCAGCATGACTTTTAGCCCAGGGCTGAAGAATTTGCACGACAGGTTGATTCGCCCGCAGATGCACAATTAAATACAGGACGTGGGACAGACGCTCAAACTGCTGACTTTTAACATCGCGCACGGGCGCGGGTTGTCGCTCTACCAGGGGTTTCACTCGGAGAAGGCGATCCGGCGCAACCTCTCCCGCATCGCGGGGCTGCTGAGCGAGAGCGAGGCGGACATCGTGGCCTTACAGGAGGTGGACGAGCGTTCGCACTGGAACAAGGAGCTCAACCTAGCCCGTCTGATTCAGGAAGAGAGCGGGTTCGCGCACGCGCAGATCGGCGTCAATAACCGGCGCGGCGGCGACAAGCCCCTGGCCTACGGCAACGCCATCCTCTCGCGCCACCCGGTGCATTTTTGGGAGAACAACCCCTTTGGCTCGGCCACACTGGGGGAGAAGGGATTTCTCTACGCCGAGGTGGATGTGGACGGGCACCATGTGCCGCTGATCAACCTGCACCTGGACTTCCGCTCGCGCAAGCGGCGCATTTGGCAGGTCGAGCGCGTCGTGCAGTACATGCGCCAGCGGCCCTGCCCGCGCAGCGGTGCCGAGGTGGTCGCCCCGATCATCTGCGGGGACTTCAACAGCCGCTCCTCCCCGGACGGGGACGCAGTCAACCACCTCTTCCAGACCGTGCTGGCCCACGGGGACTACAAGCTGTACCCGACGGACGCGAAGACCTTCCCGACCTACTGGCCGCGCAAGGCGATCGACTTTGTCTTTGTGCCCGAGCCGTACCGGGTCGTGCACCAGAGCGTGCCCAAGTCCTACCTCTCCGACCACCTGCCTGTGCTGGTGGAGTTCGAGATCGGCGGGTGAGAAACGGGGAAGGGGAGCTGGTCACGGAGCGCACAGAGGAGGCACCGAGAGCACAGAGACTGGGTATTGCGCGGTTCAGGTTTCGCGGGTGTCTTGCTGTATCAGCCAGCGGATGAAGTATAGATAGAGACCTGAATCCACCGTCGCAACAGAGAGTTTTCCTTCTGAAAAACTCTGTGCTCTCTGTGCCTCCTCTGTGCGCTCCGTGACCAGCTCTTTCCTCTTACGGCAAGGGTGGCAAGGGGCGCAGGTAGCGGCGGAGGTAGGGGGTGCCGATCTTGTCCTGGTAGATGAGGACGAGGTCGCCCTTTTTGAGGGCGGGGGAACCCGAGACGAGTTCGTCCTGAAAGTCCTGCGTTACGGAAAAGACTTGGATGCCGTCGGCGTCGAGCTCGGAGCGGCGGATGACGAGCAGGCCGTCCTGAAGCAGCTCCCAGTGCGTGTTGGCGGGCATGATGTTCAGGAACAGCTTGCGGTCCTCGTCGCTGACGCGCCGGGTGGCGGTGATGAGCTTGAAAACGCCGTCGGGCTGGAAATCGAAAATCTGGTAGCGGGCGGTCAACTGGGGGTCGTTCTCGACCGGATGGGCGAAACGCTGGAAGGTCATCTCCCAGGTGCCGGGGATCTCCTCAAGGGTGGCGGGACGGGTGTTTTGGGCGAAGTTGTCCGTCGCCGCCTGCACGCCGAGGGCGGCGCCCAGCCAGAGCGTGGCGGCGAGGAGAAAATGCGGCAGGCGTGGGAAAAAGGCAGGCATGCTAAATGATTGAGACCGCAATATAGGCGACCGGTGCCAAAAGGCAAGGCCGGGGCGGTGGAGCGTTTTCGGGATCCTTCGCTGTCCTGCGCTCAGTGGGGCTGGAGCAGGGGGAGGGTGAAGCGGAAGGTCGTGCCTTCGGGGCCGGTCTGAACCAGTTCGAGGTCGCCGCGGTGGGACTTGAGAATCTGGCGCGAAATGGCCAGGCCCAGGCCGGTGCCTTGGGATTTGCCGGTGAGGAAAGACTCGAAGATGCGCGGGCGCATCTTGTCGGGGATGCCGCCGCCGGAGTCTTTCACGGTGACGCGGGCCAGGGTGCGCTCGTCGGCGGCGGTGAAGGTGTCCAGGGTGAGGGAGACGACGCCGCCCTCGGGCATGGCCTCGACCGCGTTGATAACGAGGTTGAGGATGACCTGCTGGATCTGGCCCTTGTGGACCTCGACCATGAGCGGGTCCTTCGGGGTCTGGTAGGCGAGGTGAACCTTGGACTGCTCCAACTTGAGGCGCAGGAGCAGCAGGCTGTCCTCGACCAGCTTTTTCAAATCCTGGGGCGCGTGCATCTCCGAGCGGCTCTTGCCGAAGTTGAGCACGCGGCTGACGATTTCCTCCAACTGGACGATTTTTTCGCCGATGACGGAGACGTCCTGCTGGCGCGGGTCGCCCTCGGGAAACTGCAAATCGAGCGCCTCGAACAGGAGCTTGATCACGGTCAGCGGGTTGCGGATCTCGTGGGCGATCTCGGCCGCGAGCAGGCCGAGGGTGGTGAGGCGTTCGTTGCGGCGCAGGCTCTCCTCGGTGGCGAAGACACGGGCGTAGAGCCGGGAGTTTTCCATGGCCACGCCGCCAAGGGAAGCGAGGGTGGCGAACAGGCGCTTCTCGTCGTTGTTGAAGCGGCGGGAAATGTCCGTGTAGGCGTTGAGGACGCCGACGACCTCCTTACCGACGACGATGGGCGTGGTCAGCATGGAACGCAGCTTGTCCTGCTGGACGAAGCGGATGAAGTGGTGCTCCTCGGTGCGGGCCAGGTCGGAGACGCTGATCTGCTTGTTGCGCTTGAGGGCGACGCCGATGGTGCTCTGCTCCAGGTCGAGCACTTCCTGGTAGTCAATCTCGCCCTCGGGTCCCTCCATGGCGTGGAGCTTGAGGGATTTGCCGTCCGGAGTCAGGAGCATGATGGCGCAGTAGCGACAGTCCATCAGGCGGCGGGCCTCGCGGGCGATGCCCTGCAAAAGGGTGGGCTGGTCGCGGGTGGCCACCAGTTGCTGCCCGGCGCTGATGAGCGCCTGGAGCTGCCCGGCCTTTTCCTTGAGCTGGTTGATGAGCCAGAGGCGGCCCACGACCTTGGTGGCCTCGGAGGTCAGCAGCACGAGCAGCTTGAGGTCCTTTTCGTCAAAGGCGGCGACCTGCTCGCTGTCCACATTGACGACGCCGACGGTCAGCCCCTGCAGGAGCATGGGGGCGGCCATCTCGGAGCGGATGGACTGTTTTAAGGTGATGTAGCGCGGGTCGAAGCGCACGTCCTCGATCAGGACGGGCTGGCCGTGGAGGGCGACCCAGCCGGTGACACCGCTGCCGAGGGCGAGCTTGATCTCTTCGGAGGACTTGGGCAGGCCGCGGTAAACCTCGATTTCGAGCCGGTTGGTGTCGGGGTTGATGAGCGCGATGGACGCGCTGGTGGCCCCGAGAGAGTCCAGCAGGTTCTTGATAATCAGTTCCAGCGCCTCGCGCGGGTCCTCGGTCTGGCTGACCAAGCTGCTAATCCGGTAAAGGGAATCGAGCACGGAACGGTCTTCCTGGGCGGTCTTCAACACCGGGTCAGCATGGGGAATATTCTCTTCCGCGCAATGCCAATCCCTTTGACCTTCAACACTGTCCTTCACCGGGGAATGCCTCAGATGACGGCTTGGAAGTCCTCACAGGAGATGATCCGGTTGAGGGTGTCGCGCAGGGCGACGAGGCTGGAGGTGTCGGACTTGTTGTCAGGGTTAATACGTTCGATATAGAAGGTGTCCAACGCCGCGGTGCGCTCGGTGGAGATGCGGGCGAAGGTGATGTCGAAGCCGTGGTCGAAGATGGCCTTCGAGAGCTGATAGAGCAGACCGATGTGGTCGTTGGCCTGGACTTCGACAATGGTGCGGCGCAGGGAGAGCTCGTGGTAGATGTCCACCGTGGCCGGGATGGGGGCGCGCAGGCGCGAGTCGGTCTCGTACATCTTGGCGCGGCTGGCCTGACGGGCCTTTTCCTGGATACCGGTCATGAGGTCCTTGTTGGTCAGGAGGGCGTCGTTGAGCTCCTTTTCGAAAATCTCGCGGGCGTGGGCGTTGGTGACGACGCCGCCGGCGGGGTCCACCACATAGAAGGTGTCTATCGTGATATGGTCACCGCGGGAGATGGCCTTGGTGCTGAGAATGTTCACCCCGGCGACAGTGAGGGCACCGGCGAGCTTGTAGAACAGACCGGCGCGGTCCCAGGTGACGACGTTGACGACGCTCATGCCCTGGTCGATGTCGTCCTTCCAGTCCACCATGGGCACGAGGGAGCCGACGGAGTCGGCCTCGGTGATCTGGCCCAGCAGGCGATTGATCATGCGCAGGTGCAGCTCGATGTCTTCGGCGCTGTTGTGCAGAAAATAACGCTCCGGCAGGAGGTTGAAGTGGGCTTCGATCTGATCCTCCGGGATGTCGGGTAAATTACCAGCAATGAGTTTTTTGTGTATCATCTCGATATGTTCGCGGGTCTTGCGGGCGACGGCCTCCTCGTCGTGGAGCAGGTCGAAGCTCGTGCGGTAGAGTTGGCGGTGCAGCGAGTCTTTGTATTCGTTCCAAAGACTCTCGGCCGTCCCGCGGGCGTCGCAGTAGGTACAGACGAAGAGGTGCCGCAGCGCCTCCTCGTTGTCCACCAGCTCGGCAAACGATTCGACCGTCCTTGGATCATCTACGTCGAAGCGTTGCCAGAATCGTGCCATTTCGAGGTGATTCTTAATAATAAATAGAACTAATTTGCGCATGCCCTCCGGAATGCCCATGCGCTTGAGGATCGGGCGGGCCAGGGTGACGCCGCGTTCGCAGTGGTTTTCGACACCGTCGCTCTTGCCCAGGTCGTGCAGGAGGAGGATGAGGTAGAGCAGGGCGGGGGTCTCGGCGGAGCGGATGGCCTCCTGGTAGGGCTCGGCCCACTCGCCGATGCCCTCGAAGACCTGGTCGAGTTCGTGGATGGTATTGAGCACGTGAATGTCCGCCGTGTAGCGGTGGTAGAACTCGTGCTGGACCAGGCAGGTCAGCTCCCCGAACTCGGGGATGAAGCGCCCGAGCACGCCCAGCTCGTGCATGAGCGAAAGGGTCGGGTGGACCTGTCCGCGCTCCTGGAGGATGGAGCGGAAGGTGCGGTTGGGGGACTCGGCGTGGGTGATGCGCGGGGTGATGAGCTGGGTCGAGTTCGAGATGAGACTTTGCAGCTCGATGTCGAGCTTGGCCCGGTACTGCTGGGCGTAGCGGAAAACCCGGATCAGCCGGTCGGGGTCCTCCTCGAAAATCTTCGAGTGCTCGAAGCTCATGACACCCTCGCGCAGGATGAACCCGTCGAAGTGCTTCTGGAGGCTCATCTGGCGCGAGCGGATGACATCGCGCAGGGTGAGGCGCTCCTTGCCGGGCATGCCGGTGATGGCCAGCCGCTGCTCCAGCAGGCGCGAGAGGGTGTAAATGCGGTTGGCGTGCGAGTAGTAGTCGCGCATAAACCACTCCACCCGCCGGAAAAGGTCCTCGCGCCGGTAGCCGAGAGCCCAGGCGATGGAGGGCTGCTTTTCGATGTTGAGCAGGTCGGTGGGGCGGGTGCTCTCGAAGTGCAGTTCGTTGCGTACGCGCAGGAGAAAGTTGTAGGCGCCTTCGAGGGACTTGCGCTCGTGCGGGGTGAGGTAGCGCTTGCGTTCCAGGGCGTCGAGCGAGCCCTCGCCCAGGCGGACGCGTGCCATCCAGAGGATGTTCTGGTAATCGCGCAGGCCGCCGACGCCGTTCTTGATGTCGGGCTCCTGGAGAAAGACGGTGCCGCCGTACTTTTTGCGGCGTTCGGCCTGGTCCTCCAGGCGGAGGCGCACGTAGGGGGTGGGGTCTTCGCTGGCGAGAAATTTACTGTAGTCGTGGGTGAAGCGGTCGAAGACCTTTTGCGAGCCGCAGATGAGCCGGGCCTCGAGCAGGGCGTTTTTGGACTGGTCCTCGACCTTGGCCTCTTCGATCGCCTCCTTGATCGTGCGGGTGGAGTGGCCGACCTTCAGGCTGAGGTCCCACAGGGGGTAGAGGATGTCGTTGGTGAGGGCCTCCTGGAGAGGCTTGATCAGGTCCTTGTTGACCCGCTTGGGGTAGAGAAACATCAGGTCGATGTCGCTGAAGGGGCAGAGCTCCTCGCGCCCGTAGCCCCCGAGTGCGACCAACGCCACCTCGCAGGGGAGCTTGCCGTGCTTGAGCTTGTAAGTCTCGACCGCGTAGGTGAAAAGCTGCTGGAGGAGCACATCGACCATGATCGAGCGCGCCTTGGCTACGCGCAGGCCGGAGTCCCCCTTACGGTGGTAGCGCTGGAGCATCTCACGCTCCAGACGGGCGTATTCTTTGAGTTTGGGCAAACGTTCCCCCACGCCGGAGCCGGGTTCGAACTGGAGTCGCTTCTCGGCGTGCTGGCGGATGCGTCTAAACAGGGGGTCTTGCGTGTCGGAACTCAAAACCCTGACACTCACGCAGATGCACCGCCCGATTTCAACGGGGAAAATCGTCTTAGCCGCATAATTCTTGCCCTCGGGGCGGGGAGGGACTACGTTAAAAGCGTCCTCTCCCCGCTCACCCTCCACGCAAGGTTCTCTCATGACACAGGTTCTCCTGACCGGCTTCGGTGCCTGGGCCGGCAGCAACGCCAACCCTTCCGAACTCGTCGCTCGCGCCTTTGATGGCAAAACGCTTGCCGGGGCTCAGGTCTCGGCCATAACTCCGCCGAACTTTTTCCGGGAGATGATCGGGTTTACCACGGCGGAGATCGACCGGCGCAAGCCGGACGTCGTCATCATGATGGGGGAATTCTGCGGGCGGGGGTTGCTCACGGTCGAGCGCTTGGGCCAGAACCTGATCGACGCGACCCGTTACGGGCTGGGCGACAGTGCGGGGGAGCAGCCGCAGGGCGAGCCCGTCGTCCCCGGCGGACCCGCCGCCTACTACGCCACGCTGCCGATCCGCGCCATGGTCAAGGCCATGCGCGAGGCGGGTGTCCCGGCGGACATTTCCGACACGGGCGGGACCTTTGGCTGCAACCTGCTCATGTACGGTGTGCTCCACCACATTGCCGTGAACCGCCTGCCCATCCGGGCCGGGTGGGTGCACCTGCCGTCGTTCCCGGCCACCGCCGCCCTCGACGAAAACCTCGGCATGCCCAGCATGGCGCTCGACACCCAGGTCGCCGGGCTTGAGGCCGGGATCATCGCCGCCGTCGAGCACCCCGTCGACATCGACGTGGCGGTGAAGTCGAATTTCCAGTTGTAGGCGGTGGGCGCGGGAGTTGACGAGGAGCCAGTTCGGGGAAAAGGAGGAAAAGCCGTTTTAAACCACGGATTCCATGGATGGGCACGGATGCGTTTCTTTATCCGTGCTCATCGGTGAAATCCGTGGTTCATGGGTAAATCAGTATTCGCCGGACTGGAGCATCTGCTCGGTGACGGGCTCCTCAGCGGGGGCGCGGATGAGCTTTTCTATTGCGGGCAGTCCGTAGGCCAGAGCGATACTGATGGCCAGGCCAAGGACGAGCTTGAGCGTGTCGCGACCGACGTTGGCGTAGGTCTTTTTCTTGATCTTGCCGTCGAGGCCCAGGCACAGGGCCAGTTCGCGTCCGGCCAGCAGCCCGAGGAAAACCCAGGTCGTGCTCATCGGGATGTGGTTCATGTTTTTGAACACATACAGGATGATGCCGTACTGGAAGTCGATGATGGTGGCCGAGCGGATGTCTCCGCTGTTGCGCTTGGTGGTGACGATGCCCTGGATGCGCCCGCCCTTGAGGTAGAAGATCAGGCCCAGCAGCAGGAATATCCACACGGTGGCCCCGAGCATCGTCTCAAAGCTCAGCGAGCGTGAGGTGTAGGCGAAGATGTTGGCCAGGTCCTGCATCAGCCACTGCGACCAGAGGAACCCGGTCGAGAGCCACTGGAGCACGACCCAGACGGGGTGCTTGTCCTCGTCGTCGCTGTGAGTTTTGACAAAATACCGCTCCACCGCCAGCAGGACAAAGCGCGCCAGGATAAAGGCGCAGGCGAAGGCGACCCCGTAGCCCAGGATCGACTTGAGCACCATTTTCTGGATGACCTCCGGGTTATTCGAGACGACGAAGACCGACAGGATCAGAAAGGTCGTGCTCACCGGGACCCCGAAACGGGTCAGGATCAGGATGACGATCGGCGGTACGACGAAGTACCACTCGATGCCGCCGGGCGGGATCGGGATTTTGTCCAGACGCCCGTAGCTGGGGTCGCCGCCGTTGAAGTACCAGCCCGCCAGGAGCACGACGCACAGGATCGTGCCGGCGTACAGCCACAGCACCCACCACGGGCGCTTGTGGTTGGAGGCCAGGAACGTACCCAGGGTCTGGATCGAGTCGTTGGCGATGATCGAGTAGGACGCCAGGGAAAAACCCACCAGCATGAGGAGTGTCTGCGAGTCCATAGAAGTGCGCTTTTACGCAGTCGCGAAACATGCTGACGTGGCCGCCGTCCAGGTCAAGAGGGCCCAGGTGACATTTCGGTGACGTTTGTGGCGGGGAGGGGGCCGGAGAGCCGGACGGCTCGCCGAGGAAAGCGAAAACCGCGCTTGCGCCAGGGCGAGGGGCTGGCAAACTGGACGGCTTTCATTTTCCCGTAAATACCCGAAAAGATGTCCGAGATTGCCAAAGCCTACGAACCGCAGGAAGTCGAAGCCCGGTGGAGCGCCGCCTGGGAGCAAGCCCAGTGCTTCAAAGGGGTCCTGCCCGAGGACACCGCCGCCGTCGAGCCTTACTCGATCGTGATCCCGCCGCCCAACGTCACGGGCGTGCTGCACATGGGGCACATCCTCAACAACACGATCCAGGACATCCTCACCCGCCGCGCGCGCCAGCAGGGCAAGGCCGCCGTCTGGGTCCCCGGCACCGACCACGCCGGTATCGCCACCCAGGCCCGCGTCGAGCGCGAACTGCGGAAGGAGGGCAAGACCCGCCACGACCTCGGGCGCGAGAAATTCGTCGAAAAGGCCTGCGAATGGCGCGACCAGCACGGCGGGATCATCCTGGAGCAGTTGAAAAAGCTCGGGGCCTCCTGCGACTGGAGCCGGACCGTGCACACGCTGGATGCCGGGTACAGCCGCGCCGTGCTCACGGCCTTTGTGGACCTTTATAACAAGGGTATGATCTACCGTGGGCAGCGGATGGTCAACTGGTGCCCGGTCAGCCTGACCGCCCTCTCCGACGAGGAGGTCATCATGAAGCCGCAGCAGGGCTTTCTTTATAAGATGCGTTACGAGATCGCCGAGCGGCCCGGCGAGTTTGTCGAGATTTCCACCACCCGCCCGGAAACGATCATGGGCGACACCGGCGTGGCCATCCACCCCGAGGACGAGCGCTACAAGCACCTGCACGGGCTGCACGCGGTGCGGCCTTTCCCGCGGGCGGAGATCCCCTTCGTGCCCGACGCGCACGTGGACCGGGAGTTCGGGACCGGCGTGCTCAAGGTCACCCCGGCGCACGACCAGGCGGACTGGGACATCGGCAAGCGCCACGGCCTGCCCGCCCCGGACGTACTCACCCCGGACGGCAAGGTCAACTGCCCCGAGGTGCCCGAGCTGCACGGCAAGGACCGCTTCGAGGCCCGCAAGCTCGCCGCCAAGATGCTGGAGGAGATGGGCCTGCTCATCGAGGCCGAGCGCTATGAAAACAACGTCGGCTTCTCTGAACGCGCCGATGTGCCGATCGAGCCGCGCCTGTCCGACCAGTGGTGGCTCAAGTACCCGAAGGTCGAGGAGGCCAAGGAGGCCGTCCGCTCCGGGGCGATCAAGTTCTACCCGCAGCGCTGGGAAAAAGTTTACCTGCACTGGCTCGACAACATTCAGGACTGGTGCATCAGCCGCCAGCTGTGGTGGGGCCACCGCATCCCCGTGTGGTACAAGAAGGGCATCGACCGCTCCAAGTTGAGCGACGCGGACTTCGCCAACCCGGAGCTGGTCCATGTCTCCGTGGACGGCCCCGCCGACCCGGAAAACTGGGATCAGGAAGCCGACGTGCTCGACACCTGGGCCTCGTCCTGGCTGTGGCCATTCGGGACCTTCGGCTGGCCGCAGGGGAGCGAACTGGAGCAGAAGGAACTGAAGTTCTGGTACCCCACGAGCGCTCTGGCGACCGGGCCGGATATTATTTTCTTCTGGGTGGCGCGTATGATCATGGCGGGCCTGGAGTTCATGGGGGACATCCCGTTCAAGACCGTGTACTTCAACGGCATCATCCGCGACGGCAAGGGCCGCAAGATGTCCAAGTCGCTCGGCAACTCGCCCGACCCGCTGGAACTGATCGCCCTCTACGGCGCAGACTCCATGCGCCTGGGGATGCTCATGATCGCCCCCAAGGGCCAGGACGTGCTGTTTGACTTCACCACCGACCCGCAGACCGGGGCGGTTACCGAGTGTCCGCCGCTCCAGCAAGGGCGCAATTTCTGCAACAAGCTCTGGAACGCCTGCCGTTTTAGATTAATGCAGAACGAGAGCGCGGAACTCTCAAACTCTCAAACTCTCAAACCGTCAAACTTGTCGGCCATCCTTGGCCGACTGGAGCCGGAAAAGTTCGACGCCGACGACCACGCCATCCTCGGTTCGCTGGCGCAGACGCTCGACGCCTACGACAAGGATCTCGACAGCTACGAGTTCAACGCCGTCACGCAGCAGCTGTACAAATTCTTCTGGTCGGACTTCTGCGACTGGTACCTGGAGGTCTCCAAGACGAAGCTGCAGGACCCCGCGTTGAAGGACAACTGCCTCGCCATTCAGGACCTGTGCCTGCGCCAGCTCCTGCTCATGCTTTACCCGCTGACGCCGTTCATCACCGAACAGCTCTGGCGCGACATGGGTTACGCAGGTTGCACCTGCGGGCAATCATGGGGCTCCGCCCCATCGGAGCCAGAAGGCTCCTGCCCCGGCAACTCGCAGGAACGTTCGCACGACTTCATCCAGCACTACGCCGCCGGGACCGGGGCCGAGCTGAAGGCCAGGCTGCTCTCTGCCAGCGTCACCCTCGACCAGGGCGCGATGGATGAGGTGGAGGCGCTGCGCGACTTCGTGCAAAAGGCGCGCGCCCTAAAGGCCCAGTACAACCTCGCCGCCAAGCGCGACGTGACCTTCTTCATCGTCGGGGACGCGGGCAACCGCGCCGTGGTGGACAGCCACGGTGAGAAGCTCAAGCGCCTCGTCGGGGCGGCTGGCATCGAGCCACGCGACGATGTGCAGGATGCCCCGGCGTCTGTCACGGCGCTGGGCACGCTCTACCTCGACCTTTCCGACATCGACGTGGAGGGCGAAAAAAAGCGCCTGGGCAAGGAGCTGGAAAAGCTGACCGGCGCCATCCGCGGGGCCGAGGCCAAGCTCGGGAACGAGAAGTTCACCGGCAAGGCCCCCGCCGAGGTCGTCGAAGGCGTCCGCCAGACTTTGGCCGAGAACAAGGCCAAGGCCGCCGAGCTCGAACGCCTCCTGGCCTCCTTCGGCTGAGCAAGAGATTGCCCGCGAAGTTACGCGAAGGAACGCGAAGAAGAACCCTTTGATTACAACTTCGCGCCTCTTCGCGTGGCTTCGCGGGGGAAAATCTTTTCTCATTTGACATGGACTCACCTGAAATCATCGCTTCCGACGTGGTCGGGCGTCCGGCATTCCCGCACGCGCGGTTGCTGACCCGGCTCTCGTACGCGGCGATGATGAGCCTGTCCATCGGCATGAACCTGCTGCCGGTGTTCCTGACCACGCTCAGCCGCCTGTACGGCGGGGAGGCGGGGCTGACGCAGGAGCAACTGGGGCGGCTGGGGGCGTTTGTTTTTGGCGGGCTGGTGCTGGGGATTCTCGCTACAGGACCGCTGGCCGACCGGTTTGGGGCCAAGCTGTTCGCCGTGCTGGGCAACGTGCTCATCGCGGTCAGCCTGGTGGGCATGGCGCTGGCACCGGGCTACGTCGAGCTGGGGGTGGCGTTCTTTTTCCTCGGGCTGGGGGCGGGGATTCTCGACATGATCCTGAGCCCGGTGGTGGCGGCGCTCAATCCGGGCAACCGCTCGGTGTCGATGAATCTGCTGCACTCGTTTTACTGCGTGGGGGCGGCGGTCACGATCCTTGTGGGCACGCTCGCGCTGAGCTTCGGGCTGGGGTGGGCGGCGGCCTGTTACATGCTCATCCCGCTGCCGCTGGTGCTGCTGGTGGCTTTCTCGCTGCTGCGCTTCCCGGCGCTGGTGGAGAACGGTGTGCGGATGCCGCTACGGGAGCTGTTCACGCGCCGCTGGTTCGGGCTGGCGGTGCTGGCGATTTTCCTCGGCGGGGCGACCGAGCTGGGCATGGCCCAGTGGCTGCCCGCCTACGCGGAGACTTCGCTGGGCTACTCCGCGGCGTTCGGCGGGGTGTGCCTGCTGCTGTTTTCCGTGGCCATGGCGCTGGGGCGGATGATCATTAGCGTCATCGGGCACCGGGTCGATCCGATCACCTTGATGAAATGGGGCTGTGTGGCTTCGGTCGTGCTGTTCGTCGTGGGGTGCTTTTTCCCGGTGGCGTGGGTGGCGTTGACGGCCTGCGTGCTGGTCGGTTTTACCGGGAGCTGCCTGTGGCCGACCACGCTCGCCGTGACCGCCGATCATTATCCCAACGGCGGGGCGAGCATGTTTGCCGTGCTCGCGGCCATGGGTAACGCGGGCGGGATTTTCATGCCGTGGGTGGTGGGCGCGGTGGCGGACGTTTCGAACCTCAGTTGGGGGATTTCCGTTTCGTTGCTCGCACCGCTGCTGATGCTGCCGCTGCTACGGGCGATGAGGCGGACATGAGTCACGCCCCTGCACTTTGGCCTTCACGCCGGGGGGATTTTCGTTAGTCTCGCCGGTTTCCCACCTTTTTCATGCAAAAGAGCACCCGCATTGTTATCACCGGCCTCGGGCTGACCGCGCCCAACGGCAATACCCTGGCCGAATACCGCCAAAACCTTCTCGGCGGCGTGGCCCGCCTCCAGAACATCGAAATCCGGCACATGGGCCAGGTCCATGCCGGGGTGTGCGACTTTGACCCGCTCAAGTATCAGAAGCGCAAGGAGTTGAGGAACGGCACCCGCGCCGGGAGCATTTCCATCTACTGTGCCCGCGAGGCAATGAGCGACAGCGGGCTGGAGCTGGAGAGCCTGGACAAAAGCCGCATCGGCGTGTATCTCGGGATCACTGAGCACGGCAACGTCGAGACCGAGAACGAGATTTTTAATATTTCGCAGTTCAACTACGACACGAAGTTCTGGACGCACCACCACAACCCCCGCACCGTGGCCAACAACCCCGCCGGGGAAGTGACGATGAACCTCGGCATCACCGGACCCCACTACACCATCGGCGCGGCCTGCGCCGCCGGGAACGCCGGGCTCATCCAGGCCGCCCAGATGCTCATGCTCGGCGAGTGCGACCTGGCGCTGGCCGGGGGCATCAGCGAGAGTATCCACACGTTTGGCATCTTCGCCGGGTTCAAAAATCAGGGTGCGCTCGCGGTCAACGAGGACCCGAACAAGGCGTCCCGCCCCTTCGACCAGGACCGTAACGGGATCGTCGTCTCCGAAGGGGGATGTATCTATGTCGTTGAACGGCTGGAGGATGCGCTCGCCCGTGGGGCGAAAATCTACGGCGAGATCGCCGGTTGGTGCATTAACTCGGATGCGACGGACGCCGTCCTGCCCAACCCCGAGCGGCAGGCCCAGTGCATGCGCGCGGCGCTTAAGGGCGCCGGGATGGAGCCGGGCGATATTTCCATCGTCAACACCCACGCCACCGCGACGAAGCAGGGGGACATTCAGGAAATGACGGCGGTGCGCGAGGTGTTCGCCGGGTGCGAAAACACCTGGGTGAACAACACCAAAAGCTTTATCGGGCACGCCATGGGGGCGGCCGGGGCGCTCGAACTGGCCGGGAACCTGCCCGCCTTCGAGGACGGGACGGTCCACCCGACGATCAATGTGGATAATCTTGACCCGGCATGCGAATTTCCCACGCTGGTCCTGAACGAGCCCAAAAAGGTGGGCGGGATTGACAGTATCCTGAACAACTCTTTCGGTATGCTCGGCATCAACTCCGCCCTCATCATCAAACGATACGACGCGGCCACCCAGTAAAATTGACTTAAGGAACATGACCAAAGACGAAATCAAGCAGATCGTGCTGGACATCATCGCCGAAATCGCGCCCGACGAAGACCTCTCGGACGTCAAGCCCGAGGTGCGCCTGCGCGACCAGCTCGACCTGGATTCGATGGACTTTCTCGACATCGTGATGGAGCTGCGCAAGCAGCACGGCATCGAAGTCCCCGAAGAGGACTACCCGAAGCTGGCCTCCCTCGACAGCTGCGCCGACTATCTCGAGCCGAAGTTCGCGGCCCTGAAAGCCTAGCGCTTCACCGCCCGGCGGCCTCCCTGGCCGCACTGCGGGCTTTCCCGTTGACCCCCATTCGGAACCTCCGCGTTTGGCTGAGCGATACGATACGATCATTATAGGCGCAGGCTTCGCGGGGCTGTCGGCGGGCATCCGGCTGGCTCAGTTCCAGAAGCGCGTGCTGATCCTGGAGTCGCACAAGCTGCCCGGCGGGCTGAACTCGTACTACTACCGGGGCAAGGGGCAGCTCTACAACAGCGGGCTGCACACCGTCACCAATTTCAACGCGAAGAACCGCCGCTGGGGCTTCGGGCTGATCTGCCGCAACCTCGGAATCGATTCGGGGGAGTTCCGGCTGGTGCCGCCCAAGCACCCCTCCGCGCTCCAGATCCCGCAAGGCGAGCTGCTCTTCGGCAACGACCCGGAGCTACTCCGCGCGTCCATCGCGCGGGAGTTTTCAAGCCAGGTGGACGGCTTTGACCGCTTCTGCGCGGACCTGAAAAGCCCCCGCGACCCCGCCGTGCTCCAGCGCGCCGGCAGCCGCGAGCTGCTGGGCGAGTATTTTACCGAGCCCCGGCTGATGGACCTGCTGGAGCTGCCCGTGTACATTTACGGCGGCTACCGCGAGGGACAGATCGACGCCGCCACCTTCAGCACGGTCTTTCGCTCAATCTTTCTGGAGGGCTGCGGCTCGCCACCCGACATCAAGCATGTGCTCGACCTGCTTATCGCCCGGTTCAAGGACCTGGGCGGGGAGCTGAAAACCCGCCGCCGCGTCGCCCAAATCGTGACGGACGGGGGGCGCTTCCGTGGGGTGGAGCTGGCCGACGGCACCGTGTTGGAGGCCGACGCCTGCCTGTCCTCGGCGGGGCTGGCCGAGACCGGGCAACTGGCCGGGCAGGTCTGGGGCGACAGCGGCGATTTGTCGGTGTTCGAGACGGTGGTGGCAATGGACCGCCCGCTGGACGAGCTGGGCGTGGACCGCACGCTGCTCATGGTCTCGCTGGAGCCGGAGTTCCACTGGCGAGCCCCCGAGGGGCGGCAGGAGTATTTTCACCTAACCCTGGCGGCTTCGGACAATTACGCCTTTTCCGAGCGCCCCACTGCCCACCACCTCAAGATCGGGTGTTTCCAGAAGGGTTCGCTCTGGCTCGGGCTGGACGAGGAGACCTACCGGCAGGAAAAACTCCGGCTGGAGGAAAAGATGCTGGCCGAGCTGACCGCGCGCTTCCCCGGGCTGCTGGACGAGCCGGTGACCCACCACGAGTCGCTCACCCCCAAGACGGTGGTGGACTACACCAGCCACCTCAACGGCGGCATCTACGGCGGCTGTGTGAAAAGTTTCGACGGGGGCACGCCGGTGGGCGGGCTCTTCGTGATCGGTAACGACCAGGCCGGGATCGGCATCATGGGGGCCCTGACCAGCGGTGTTATCGTGGCCAACTATAAAGTTGTGCTCGCCGGGAATTAAACCAGGGCTTATTGACTCTATTAGGAGTCGGGATTGGTTTTTTTTGAACCTAACTGCCAGACTGCCAGTCAACTAGTTTGCGAGGAGCAAATAGAGGTTGAAGCAGAGTACAAAAATGACTATTGCTATCACAATGTAACGTAGCGGCCACGGTTTCTGTGGCTGCTTTTTCTCCGAGTCGGGCTTGCTTTCCATAACAATGCAAATAATTGGCACTATGAGACCTCTTACTAGATGGAAGGCAGCGGGGGTTGAGGGCAAGAAAAAGGCTTAAGCTACCTTGCTAAGAACCGATAATTAGGGTATAGGTCCTAGAAAAATAGCCCAAGGCATGAGCCTATTTGACGAAAGCAAACTCTCAGGTCTGTCCAAGGTTATGCCTTGGCCGTTCTTGGTGTGCGATCGTACGGGCAAAATTGTCTATTCGAACCGCCATTTCCAGCGCCTGCTGGACGTAGGCCGCCCGCTGGAGCAGGGGCCGCCGGTGACGGAGCTGTTCGAGTGCATCGCGGGTAACACCAGCATCTCGGAGGAACTCACGCGCACGCGCCCCGGCCACGCCAGCCACGGCAAGTGGCAGCTCGCCGACGAGAACGAGAAGCTGATCTTCGAGGTCATGGTCGAGCAGGACCCCTCCGAGCCGGAGTTGCTCTGGGTCATCGTGATGGAGAACCCGGTCATCAACGACCAGATCGTGCTCGGGAGCCAGAGCGAGCTGCGGCTGCTCCAGATCCTCATGGATCACACCCTCGACTACGTGTATTTCCAGGACATCCGGGGGCACTTCATCATCGCCAACCGCGCCTTCCAGCGGCTCATCCGCACCCCGCACCCCGGCTACGAGATCGGCCGCCGGCTTTCGGACTTTGTCAACGAAAAGACCGCCGTTGCCTCCGAGGAGGTGGACCATGAGGTGTTAACGAGCCTCCAGCCGATCATCAACAACGTCAGCTATTTCCAGCTCAAGGACGGGCCGGGTCTGTGGCTCCAGTCCACGAAGATGCCCGTTTTCGACAGCAATAACAAGCGCCTCGGGGTGGTCTGCGTCAGCCGCAACATCTCCGACTCGGTCGAGCAGGAGCGCAAGCTGCGCGAGGCCATGACTCGCGCCGAGCAGGCCAGCCGCGCCAAAAGCGACTTCCTGGCGAACATGAGCCACGAGATCCGCACCCCGATCAACGGCATCATCGGGATGGCCGAACTCTCGCTGGACTCGGACCTGAGCGCCGAGCAGGAGAAGTACGTCCAGACGATTGTCAGTTGCAGCAACACACTGCTGACGCTGATCAACGACCTGCTCGACTTCTCCAAGATCGAGTCCGGGCAGCTTGAGCTGGAGGAAATCAATTTCAATCTGGTCACGACGATGGAGGAATGCCTCGACCAGTTCGTCGGCCAGACCCGCGAAAAGGGCATCGAACTCGCGCTCAAGATCGACCCGCAGCTGCCCGCGCATGTGCGGGGCGACCCCACGCGTTTCCGTCAGATCCTCAGCAATCTGATCAGCAACGCGGTCAAGTTCACCGACGAGGGCGAGATCGTGGTCACCGCCTCGCCGACCGGTGAGGCGGACGGGCAGGCACGCCTGAGCTTCGCGGTGGCTGACACCGGGATCGGTATCCCCGAGTCCCGCCAGGCCGCGATCTTCGACAGCTTTACCCAGGCCGACTCTTCCACCACCCGCAAGTACGGAGGTACCGGGCTGGGCCTGTCGATCTGCCGTCAGCTGGCCGAGATGATGGGGGGATCGATCTCCGTGCAGAGCTGCCTTGACCAGGGCTCGACCTTCACGGTGGAGATACCTTTCCAGACGCTGCGCCGTCGCGACAGCGTGCCGCGCAAGCAGCTCAAGCAGCTCGAAGGGCTGCGCGTGCTTGTCATCGACGATCACCTGACCAACCGCACCATCCTCTGCGAGCTGTGCCGCAACTGGGGCTTTGAGGCACAGGCGGCCGAGGGCGGTCTGCAGGCGCTCGACATGCTCGATCGCGCCATCAGCGCCGACGAGCCATACCAGCTTATTTTACTCGATCAGCAGATGCCGCACCTGAGCGGGCTGGAGGTGGCCGGGCTGATGTCCAGCCGCAAGCATCTGGAGGATGCCAAGGTCGTTCTGCTGTCCTCCTCGCTCAATCAGGACGAGGCCCGCCGCGCAAGCGAGATGGGCATCCAGCGCTTCTTGAGCAAACCGATCAAGCAATCGGTGCTGCTGGAGGCGGTGCTGGAACTTTTCGAGGTATCCGTACCGGTCCGCCGGCGCCATCCCTCACGCACAGTGGACAGCGACTCGCCTCTCACCGCGCCGGAAGAGGCCCCCATGAAGTCCCTGCGCGTGCTGCTGGCCGAGGACAACCCGATCAACCAGGAGGTTACCCTGCGCCGTCTCAAGAAGATGGGGCACGAGGTCACTGTGGTGGAAAACGGTCGCCTCGCCGTCGAGGCCTGCCAGTCCGTGCGTTTCGACCTCGTGCTGATGGACGTGCAGATGCCCGAGATGGACGGGATCGAGGCCACCCGCCAGATCCGCAACATGGAAAAGTCCCGCGACTCGCGCACGACGATCGTCGCCATGACGGCGCGGGCCATGTCCAGCGACGAGGCACTCTGCCTGGAGGCGGGGATGGACGCCTACATCGCCAAGCCTTTCCGCGCGGTCAAGCTGCGCTCTGTGCTCGACCGCATCGCCTCCCAGACCACAGGGGACAGGGTGGAGCGGGTGGTCGAGACCGCGCCCTCTCGCGCCTGCGATCTGGACGAGGTCTTCCGTGAGCTTTCACCGGAGGACCGGGACGACCTGCTCTCGGCGGCGGACATCTTCTTGCAGAACTACCGTGCGGACTGGAAGAAACTCTCCCTGGCATGGGCGAAGAGCGAGTTCTCGGAGCTCAACCATCTGGCCCATAGCATCAAGGGCGGGGCGTCGATTTTTCACGCCCAGCGGCTGAGCCACTTGGCCGAGAGTGTCGAACATGCCGCGCTCAACGCCGAGGCGGATAATATCGCGCGGTTCATGCCCGCTCTGAAGGAAGAGCTGGAGAACTTCGCCGGGCTCCTCCGTAAACAGATCGGCAAGCGTCGGGTCTGAGCCTCGCCGAGGCGAGGGAGCGTCTGCCGGGGGGATTTTTTTCTCACACGGAGGCACGGGGGCACAGAGGCCAATGGTGTAGCCGGACGTTTTCGTTAACAGTGCGTTCGGTACAAAATGTAGCAGGTATGAGCCACAAAAAAGCCACGAAGCGCATGCATACAAGAGTCTTTACTCTTATCCGGCTGAAAGGGGTACGCCCCGTGTCATCGCGGACGAATACACAATAACGCCTCTGTGTCCCCGTGCCTCCGTGTGAGCAATTATCTCTTCCCTGCCAATGATTGCTCGACTCTTCTTTTCCCGAAATCGGCATAACGCTTGCGGGATCGCCGGGCAGGGGTAAGGTTTGGGGGCAGGACGCGGGCCGGAAGCCCGGTGACGTCCGGTTTCCGATATGGCAGGTACTTCCCATCCGCTCGCGGCACCGAAGACCCAGACGCAGACCGAAGTCGATCTGCCCTGGCTGGTTGTCGTGCTCAATGACCCGGTCAACCTCATGGACTACGTGGTGATGGTCTTCCGGCGCGTCTTCGGCTACGACCTGGAAAAGGCCCGCAAGCACATGATGGAGGTCCACGAGGAGGGGCGATCCGTGCTTTGGTCGGGCCCGCGCGAGCAGGCCGAGGCCTACGTCTATCAGCTTCAGGAATGGCAGTTGAGCGCCTGCCTCCAGCGTGACAAGGGGGAGTGAACTTTTTTCCGCCTCGGGCACGGGAGCTGCGTCAATGGCGGCGCGGCCTTGCCTTTCGCCGGGACCTGCCTTCACTATGAACTGACACATGCCCGAACTGCACCTGAGGATCAGTCCTGTCTTTCTGACCACCTTCCGCGAGCTGGTGGAAGGCTTTGTCCGCCACGTCGGCGTACAGCTGTCCGTGCAGCCGCAGGGACCCGATCCCGAGGACGAGGATATGATGGACGCCTGGCGGGAGGGACTGCTCGCCTCGGTGCGCGAGGATTGCGGGCAGTTGATGGCGCTGATGAAGGACTCCGGCCTGGGCCGGGAAAAGGTTGTGTTGGAGGAGGAGAACGCGCTGGCCGTGATTCGCGCCTGCTCCGCCGTGCGACTGAAGATCCAGCAGCTCTTTCTCAAGCCCTACGGGGAGGAGCAACTCGAAGAAGGCGAGCTCGACTTCGACGAGATGGGGCCCGAGCTCCAGCAGGTTTACGCCTGCTACGTCTTTCTCGCCGGGTTGCAGGAACTCCTCGTACACGAGGTCGATCCGGACGCTACCCGCGGGTAAGAGATATTTTAACAGGAAGACCGGGAAGGGCGGAAAAGGGGCTGAATCGTTTCGCGGCAAGTTTGGCTGGTCTTGATGGAGACGTCGCCGAACCCCTCTGAGTTGTCATCCTGAGCGAGCGTAGCGAGTCGAAGGATCTCCCGGTATGGATTTTTACGGGTCCGTTAAGAACGCCACACGAGGAGAACCTTCGACGCGTCCGCAAGCGGACTTGCTCAGGATGACAACGCGGGAGGATTTTCCCGGTTGATCGACGATCGCCACTCCAGCAAGACCGAAGCGATTCCGTGCGCTGCGTGTCCTCCGTGGTTAATCCCTCCCCACTCAGGTCTTGAAGCGGGAAATCTCGCTCTGGAGGATGTCGGCGCTGCGGCGCAGGTTGTCGAGCATGCGGTGGGTTTCGCGCACGGAGGCGGCGGTCTGCTGGGCGGACGAACTGAGGGCGGCCATGGCCTCGTTAATCTGGCTGGCGCCGGAAGCCTGCGACTGCATGCCCTCCTGAATCTGGTCGAAGCGCGGGGGCAGGCCCTGGACCTGCTGGATGACTTCGGTGAGGCGCTGGCCGATGCCGGTGATCTCCTCGACACTGGTTTCGACCTTGCGGGAAAAGACGCTCATGCTGCTGACGCCGGTGCTGACGGCCTGTAGCATGTCCTTGACGCTGGACTCGATCTCCAGGGTGGAGACGGCGGCCTGGTCGGCCAGACGGCGGATTTCCGTTGCCACGACGGAGAAGCCCCGCCCGGCCTCGCCCGCCTTACGGGCCTCGATGGAGGCGTTGAGCGAAAGCAGGTTGGTCTGGTCGGCCACCTTGGTCATGGTCAGGATGATGCTGGAAATGGCGGTGGCCTTGGCCTGAATGAGGTTGAGCTGCTCGGAGACCTCGCAGTTGGAGGAGGACAGCTCGCTCATCGAGGTCTGGAGCTGCTGGAGCAGGTCCAGGTCGGCCTCGGCGTCCACCGCGACCTGCTGGGTGATCTCGTTGACCTTGCGCATGGTGCCGGCGAGCTCCTGCGCGGTGGTGGATATCTGCCGGGCGGTGGCGTTGACCTCGACGGAGGAGACGCCGGTCTGCTCGGCTGTGGTGACTTGTTGGCGGGTGGAGGCGGAGATGTGCTGCGCGGTCTTGGAGATCTCGCCCCCGGCGATTTTCACCTTGCCGATGAGGGACTTTAAATTGGCCGCCATGTGGCGGGCGGAGTTGGCGAGCTGGCCGATCTCGTTACGGGCGCGGCAGATGATGGTGCCGGTGAGGTCGCCGTCCGCCATGAGGGTGGCGGCCTGGGTCAGGTTCAGAATGGGCCGGGTAATGCCGCGCGAGAGCAGAAAGGCCACCAGGAGCACGATAATGACCGTGACCCCTGCCACCCAGAAGGAAATGGTCGCCAGGCGCATGACCGGCTGGAAGACCTCGTCCTTGTCGATCTTGACGACGAGGCCCATGCGCAGGTTGGGCAGGTATTTCCAGCCCGCGAGGACTTCCTTACCGCGGTAGTCGGTGGTAAGGTCGCCGCCGCTCTCGCCGCGCACGGCGCGCTGGACGGGCATGAGGGGCTGGCCATCCTCGGGGGTGTAGGGGACGGTGAAGTTGAAGGCCGCGTTCGAGCTGTAGCGCGGGTCATTGAGGAAAAGGATACGGTCGCCCTCGCGGGAGGCCAGGAGCACGTCGCCGCTCTCGCTCAGGCCGCCGTAGTTGTTGACGGCGGCGTAGATGTCCTCGTTTTTCGGGGCGAGGATGACCACGCCGAGGAACTTGCCCTCGTGCAGGACGGGGGCGCTGAGGTAGAGCGCGGGCTCGCCGGTGCTCGGGTCGAGCCGGAAGTCCCCCGCCTGGGTGGTCATGAGGCGTTCGGTGCGTAGGTAAAGCTCGGTCAGGTTGCTGTCGAGGCTGTCCTCGGCCAACAGGTTACGGTGCTCCTCGGGCATCTTCGGCAGCGAGAAAACGATGCGGCCCTGCGTATCGACGAGGTAGAGGCGGTTGAAGCCGAGCTTGCTGACCAGTTGCTTCAGGCCGGGGGCGTGCCGCTCCTCCAGCTCGCGCAGGCTCATTTGTGTGCGGGGTGAGGTGTCGGAGGGCAGGAGGTCGCCCTCGGGGGTGTGCCGGGCCTCGTCCTCGGTGAGCGGGGGCAACCGCTCACCGTCCGGGCCGACGGCACCTTCTTCGCGTCGGACTTGCTCCAGGGTGAGCCACACCCCGGGGCTCATCGCCACGAGCGAGGTGATGTTCTGCATCTCGAACAGGTAGGTACGGATGCTGTCGATCTGCCGGGCGGCCAGGGCCTCCAGGTACTGGGTCTCGGTTTGGAGGAGCGTCTGCTTCGCCAGGAGGAAATTAACCGCGGCCACCACGCCCAGCGGTACCAGCGAGATGAGGAGAAAGTACGCCATCATCTGGCGGCCCAGGCGGCTGCGCTCGGGCCGGTCGGGGCCGGGGGCGCCCGCGCCCTTGCCCGCGCCGCGGGAGGCCCCGCTCGCCGTGGGAAGCGCCTGCGAGGAACGGGAGCCGGAAGTGCCGAATGGGAATGGATTGTCCGCTTGGGCCATGCGTGTGGTGGTGAGTCGGTGAGAGGTTTTTACTGCGGGGAGGACGGACCTGAGACGGGGGCCGTAGTCGCGTCATGCACCGTGGGCGGTGAGGCGGTTTCGGGTGCGCTGTCGTCAGCCTGAAAGAGCGCGGCGCGGTCACCCTGAGGCGTCACGGGATAGGTGGGCGAGGGGGCCATGCCGGGCGCGGCGAGCAGCGATTTGACATACGGGTCGAAAGCGCCCCGCTCGATGAGTGCGGTCAGGCTCAGGACGTTGTCTCCATACTCCTGAATCCCGCGGTAGCGACTGAAGTAGTCGTACTTCTCGCGGAGGGTGGGCTTGAGCGCGGCGTAGCGCTCAGGAGCGAGGTAGTAGAGGCCGATCATGCTGTAGGCTTTCTCGGCGGCGGTGCCGTCCTCGTACCACGCCGAGAAACCCTCGACGGGGTCGTTGGAGGCGAGGATTTCGCGGAATTTGACTTCGCCGGGCCTGAGGCGCAGGTCCGTGATGCCCCCGAAGCAAAACCGGTAGTCCGGGCGGTTATCCTCGTAGGCGGGGTTGAGGTAGGGTTTGAGCTTCTTGAAGCAGCCTGCTTCGGCGGCCTCGAAGAGTTGCGCATAAGTGGTCGTTTCGGGGGTACAGGCCTGCTGCCAGGTGAAGGTCGTCGGATCGTCGGCGAGCGCTTCTTTCGCCTGCTGGTAGCGTTCGGGCGCGAGATAGTAAAAAGCCACCACGGCGTAGGCGCGCTGGGCGGGGTTGCCGTTGGCGTACCAGTCTTCCAGGAGTGCGAGGCGTTCGTCGGAGGTGAGGATGTCGCGCAGGATCATTTCGCTGATCGAGGTGCGACCGCTGAAAAACACCCCGCCGATGGCGAAAAACGTGACCGCGTCGTCGGTGGCTTCCGCGCTGACGGCGGGCGGGCGGTTCCACAGCAGCGGAGTGATCTCCTGCTCAAACGTGCCCGCTTCGAGCAGCGCGATGAAGTCTTCCGCATTGACGGAACGGCCTTGGCCGCCCTCATAAACCATGAAGGTGGTGGTGTCGCCTTCGAGTTCTTTTTTCAGGCTCTGGTAGGCATGGTTGTTGAGGTAATAAAAGGCGCTCAGGGCGTAGGCGCGCTCGACGGGCGAGCCCTCTTTGGCCCATGTCCGGAGGGCGTCCATGGGCGTGTCCGAGGCGAGGAGGTCGCGAAAAGCCTGTTCGCTGGTGGAGGTGGTGCTTGCTTCTGCCGGGCTCAGGACGAAGGCACCCTCCTGCGGATCGGGAAAGTGCTCGGCGCGTGCGTCCTCAGGCAGGAGGGGCTTGACCACGGCGTCGTACTGGCCGCCCTCGATGTTTTCGGTGAGCTGCTCGTGGTTAATGTTATACATCAGGCAACCACTCATGGCGGGGACTTGCAGGTGCTCCTCGGCGAAGCGTTCCTTCATCCACTCGTAGCGGTACGAGTCGAGGTAGTAGCAGGCGACCATGGCGTAGGCTTTGCCGACGTTGCCGCCCTCCTGGAACCACTGCCGGAAGCCCGCCTCGGGGTCGTCCGAGGTCATGATCTCGGTGAACTTGATCTCGCCCGGCGAGGTCGCCCCGGCGAAGCCGATCCCGCCGAAGGCGAAGATGCCCGGCTGGTCGCCCTCGATCGCACAGGCCGTGCCCGCACCGAGCACGAGCGCGGCGGCGAAGAGGAGCGTCTGGAGGCGGCGGAGCATGTGGCGAGGGAGCGGATAAAGAGTGTTTCGGTACTGTCGGGCACTCAGCGCGGAGCGGTCCAAGAGCCGCCCCACTGGCGGTTGAGGGTGGAGATGAAGGTTTCCCATTCCTCCCTGGTGCGGAAGACCGGGTAGGGCTCGGGGCGAACGGGGATCTCGCTTTGCCAGACGATGGCGAAGTTACCGTCCGGCTGGATCTGGCCGATGCGTACGGTCTTGAACAGGTGCTGGTTTTGCGCGTAGACGAAGACCATGCCCTCGGGGGCGAGCAGGCTCTGGTCGTCCATGAACTGCCGCACGGCGTCCGTATCGTAAAAATTGTCGAAGGTCTTGATGCGCGACTCGCGGGCGTCGGCCAGGGCCTTGGCCCAGAGCATGACGCCGTCGTAGGCGGCCTCCATCGGGTCGGAGGCGTTGGCGTCCTCGCCGAGGGTGGCACGGATTTTGTCGAGGAAGACGCGGTTGGCGGGAGTGTCGATGCTCTGGAAGTAGTTCCACGCGGCGTAGTCGCCGACCATGTCGCGCACACCGGCCTCGCGGACCTCGTTCTCCCCTATACTGAAGGAGATAGTGGGGATGTCCTCGGAGGTGATCCCGGCCTCACGCAGCTTGCGGAAAAACAGGGTGTTGAGGCTGCCATTAAGGGTGTTGAGGATGACGTCGGGCTGGGTCTCCTTGATCTGGGCGATGACGGCGTCGAGCTCGCCCTCGCGCAGTTGCTGGCCGGAGAGGGGGAGGTAGGCCTCGCCCACGGCCTGCGCCCCGAAGGCGTTGAGCTGGTCCTTGATGATGGCGTTGGCGGTGTGGGGGAAGATGTAGTCCGAGCCGACGAGGAAGAACCGGGTGCCCAGGTTTTCCATCGCCCAATGCACGGCGGGGATGATTTGCTGGTTGGGCGCGGCGCCGAGGTACACGATGTTCGGGGAGCTCTCGATGCCCTCGTACTGCACCGGGTAAAAGAGCAGGCTGTCGTACTGCTCGACCACGGTCTTGACGGCTTTGCGGCTGGCGCTGGTCCAGCACCCGAAAATCGCCACCACGTCGTCCTCGGTGATGAGGCGGTCGGCCTCGCGGGCAAAAGTCGCCGGGTCGGAGCGCCCGTCGGCCACCACGGGGACGACCCTCACGCCGGGGATGAGCTGACGCTCGTTGACCTCCTTGATGGCCATCAGGGTGGCGTCCAGGACGGGCTTTTCCGAGGCCGCGAGCGGGCCGCTCTGCGAGTGCAGGATGCCGACCTTGATCACCTCCCGCTGGGCGGCCTCCCGGTCACATCCGCCCGTCAGCAGGATGAGCGTGCTCACCATGATCCCCGCCAAGACCTGTCGCCAGCCAATCATCAGGCCCGATTGTCGGCAAAACCCGCTCAGTATCAACTTTTTTCGCGGGGCAGGCGCTCATCGGGAAAACACCCCGGACGGGAACAACGTACGCTTTTCCCTTTTCAGTTAGGCGGACTTCGCTCATGTTACAGGCGTGTGTGGATGGGGCCGCTGCGGCTGACCGCCGTCCGCGCTGCCTGATCGCCGACCCGGCTTCGATCCGCTACGAATGAAAATCCTCGCCACTGTCTCTCTGATCCTCGCGCTGGTGCTGGCACTGGCCGGGCTGGTCGTGCCGGTGCAGTTCGGCTCGGTTTCGGCGGCGTGGCTGGAGGCCGCCGGGCGCGGCTCCGAGGGGCAGTCCCTGGCGGACGAGGCACAGGCTTACCTCGACCTGGGCAAGACCGGTCCCGCTGCCGTCCTGATGGAGGCCGACCAGCAGGCGCGCGAGCTCAACGGCCTGCCCCCGTCTGATTCGTCGCTGGCGGAGGAAATCGCCGCCTACCGCGTCGAGCACCCCCAGTTGACCTACGTGGGCGGACCGGACCCGTTTTTCGAGCAATTCCTGGCGCTGATCAAGGTCCCGAAGGAGCCCTCCGGCACTGTCACGGTTAACGCCCTGCTCATCCCCGCCCGCAACCGGGCCGAGCTGCTGGCATTTTTGAAAAACTCCAGCAACGCCACGGTCTTAAAGCTGCTCGAAACCCGCGATCTGACCACGGTGACGCGCTTCATGCCCGTCTCGGCCCCCGCCGGGGCTCCGTTGGAGAGCGCCATCCTGACCAGCGCCCTGCTGGTGCAAGGGGAGGACTTTTCGCCGGAGACGGTGCGGGCCATCCGCACTCTGGCCACCGCGGCCCTCGCCGGAGACCTGTCCGCTGTGGACAAGCTGGAGGCCCTTTACCTCTCCGTGCTCGGCTCGGCGGGGCGCATGGACTGGGTCACGCTGGCCGAGTGGACCGGCCACGCCGGGAGCTGGACCGACCTGACCGCGCTGACCACGCTCCTGCGCCAGAACACCGACCGCCTGCCGCTGCTTTACGCCTCCGTCCTGCTCTCGGACGACCCGCGCGGGGTCATCGACTACCTCGGCGAGCCGGACGAAACCGCCTGGCGCGATCTCGCTCTGGGCCTGGCCAACGGCAAGACCGCCCTGGCCGCCGTGCTCGAGTCGGGCCGCCCCGTTTACCACCCGCCCGCCTGGCTCGCGCCGCTGACCCGGCGCGTCCCCCCGGACTGGATCGACCTGGCGGTGCGCCATCCCTCGGCGGCGCTCGCGCTCAAGCTCGCCCTGTTTTTCCTGGCCGGGTTCTTCCTGGCCATGTGCCTCAAGCGCCTGCTGGCCGGGCAGGCCATCCGCGAAGCCCGCCGGCGCGGGCTGCTCGCCGTGGTGGTGGATGCCGGGTTGGGGGGCATCCTGCTGTTGATCCTCGTGCTCGTCTCCGAGCCGAACCTCCTCGCCCAGCCGGTGTCCGAACCGGGCAAGAGCTTTTTGGAGTTTGAAATCGCCAACCCTGCCGACATTATCAAGGAACAAGCCATGGACATGCCTCAACTCGACCAGATCACGCTGCTGGTGCTGCTGATTTTCTTCGTCCTGCAACTGCTGATCTACTCGATCTGTCTGATCAAGCTCGCGCAGGTGCGCAACGCGCCCACACCCGCCGCCATGAAGCTCAAGCTGCTCGAAAACGAGGAGAACCTCTTCGACACGGGCCTCTACGTCGGGCTGACCGGGACCATCATCTCGCTGCTCATGCTGGCCATGGGCATCGTGCAGGCCAGCCTCGTGGCCGCCTACGCCTCCACGCTGTTCGGGATCATCTTCGTCGCCCTGCTCAAAATCCTCAACGTCCGCCCCCTGCGCCGCAAACTCATCCTCGAAGCCGGCGTGCGGTGAGCCCCGTATTTTTTTAGCCTGACCGAGGTCCGTCCTTTCCGACCATGAACCGTTCCCTCCTGCTGGTGATTTGTGACTTCCTGCTGCTGAGCATGCTCGCGCTGGCGAAGTTCGACGAGCCCGAGGAGGCGCAGCAGGAGGAGGTCACGCAGGCCGTCCAGCACGACACGCTGGCCGACCAGGACTTGATCGAGGTACTGCGCATGTCGCTGGAGAGCGAGCGCGACGACCGCGTGGAGCTGGCCAGCGACCTGGAGGAGACGAAGAAGGAACTCGACGAGCGCGAAAAGGTGCTCGCCCAGAAGGAGGCCAGCCTGAACAAGACGCAGGAGAGCCTGAGCGAGACCCAGAAGCGCGCCAAGGAGCTGGAGGCGCAGCGGGCCAAGCTCACCCAGGAGGCCAAGCGCCTCGAAGAGGAGCGCAAGCTCTTCGCCCAGCAGTTTGACGAGGCGCAGGACCGACTCAAGCAGGCCGAGGCCGACCGCGTGGAGCTGGCGAAAAACCTTGGCTCGCTGAAAGAGGACTCCGCCGCCTCCAAGGAAAAGCTCCGCCACCTCCAGCAGCAGGTGAAGGAACGCGAGGAGGCCCTCGCCGCCGCCCAGGCCGAGAGGGAAAAGCTCGCCGCCCAGGCCGCCCAGGCCGAGGCCGCCCGCCAGCAGCTTTCCACCCGGCTGGAGGTCGCCGAGGCGCAGTCGCAGGTGCTTCAGGAGAGCCTGCAAACGGCCCGCGCCGATGTCGCCGTGACCCGGCAGGAGAAGGAAGTCGTCATGCAGCACGCCGACAAGCTGGCCGAGGGCGTGACCGTGCTGGCGCAGTCCACCGACCGCATCGCCCAGTCCACGGACCGCGTGGCCGAAGAGGTCAAGAAGAGCAACCCGCTCTCGCTCAACACCATTTACCAAGAGTATCTAAAAAACCGCGTGACCGTGCGCTTCATGACCGAGGAGAACGCCCTCATCGGCACTTCCAAAAATACCTACGCGGTCGAGACGAGCCTCGTCGTCGAGGGCGGGACGGCCTTCGCGGTCCTGCACCTGGATGACACGCCCTTCAAGCTCTCTAACGCCGGGCGCGGGCTCATCAGCGTGGACGGGCGTATCGAACTCGGCGGCAAGCTCTACAGCTTCAAGCGGCTCTTTTTCCTCGCAGCAGACCCACGCCTGGCCGCTGTTCCCCTCCCGCTGGCCAAGGCCGAGGAACAGGGCGTCCTGACCTTTGCCCTGGCCACCGAGCCGTTGCGTTTCCCCGAGGCCGTGCTCATCGACAGCGGCAACGGCGGTTACGGCGAGGTGCCCTTCAAGCTCGACCAGAAGGACACCCGCTACCTGTCCATGCAGACCGACCTCTTTAACCGCATCTTCGGGGACTTCTCCCCCGGCACCGGCGATGCCGTCTTTTCCAAAACCGGCGACTGGATCGGACTCATGGTCAACTCCGACACCGCCCCGGCCCTCCAAAGCCTCGCCGTCAACTCCAGCCTCGACCTCGGCGAAAACTTCAAACCCGCCGACGCCACCCGCATCCTCTCCGCCCGCGCCGCCGCCCTCAAGCAACTCCCCTCCAGCGTGAGGTAGGAGGAGGGGATGGAGAGCTGGGGGCTCCGCGCCCCCAGACCCTGCGGCAGGCAAAGCCTGCAC
>JAUTCS010000109.1 GCA_030673825.1 Verrucomicrobiota bacterium JB024
TTGGGGGGCGTACCTATTTTTGTGGTTCCGGGTTGTTTAACACCCCCGGTTTTCGGATAATTAAAAATTTTCGGGCGGTACTGATAGTTTCCAGCGCGCGCGCCCACAACGGGCGCGCCCGCCACGTCATGCGGGGTTGGAGCATATGACCGTGGGTTAAAACCTTCGACTATCGACACAGCATCGCACCGCGATGCCTTCCATGCGCTCCTCCAACCTGCGGCGTCGCTCAGCGGATATCCAGGGAATACGGCAGGCGGGCGTAAATGCCCTTGGGGTCGTTGAAGCCACGCAGGGCGCCCAGCTCGGCCTCCATGCGGCCGATGACCTCGGAGAGCAGATCGCCGCTTTTGACCACCGGCGGTTGCTCGCCGCCCTGCTGAAACAGATGCTCCAACGCCTGGGAAAAATCCACCCGCTCAGGCACCTGAGTGATCGTATAGTTGTCCTCGACCCCGGCTTGCGCGGCGGCGTAGCGGATGGCATCCCCGAGGCCGCCGATCTGGTCCACCAGGCCGATTTCGAGGGCGTCCTCGCCGGACCACACTCGCCCCTGGGCGATGCGCTGTACCTGCTCGGGAGAGAGATTGCGGCCCTCGGACACCTTTTGAATGAAGGCGTCGTAGAGGAAGTCCGTGTACTGTTGCACCAGCGCCATCTCCTCGTCCGACTTGGGACGGGAGACGGTAAAGAGGTCGGCGTAGGGGGAAGTCTTCACCCCGTCAAAGGTGATGCCGTGCTCGTTGGCGAGGTCCTGCACGTTGAAGAATAATCCAAAGACCCCGATGGAGCCGGTGATGGTCGTCGGCTCGGCGAAGATGCGGTCCCCATAGGCAGAGATCCAGTACCCACCGCTGGCCGCAAGCGAACCCATGGAGACGACGACGGGCTTGGCCTCACGGGCCTTGCGCATCTCGCGCTGAATAACCTCCGAGGCCAGGGCGCTGCCGCCGGGACTGTTCACGCGCAGGACGATGGCGGCCACGTTCGGATCGTTTCGAAGAAAGCGCAGGTCACGGGCCAGGCGATCGCCCCCGACCTGACCGGGATAGCCCTCGCCGTCCACGATGTCACCCTCGGCATAGACGACCGCGATCTGGCTGCCGCCATAACGGCTCTCATGGGCAAAGCCCTCCATCCGCGTGTAGTCGGAGAGCGCGACCTGCCGGAAGGACTCGATCTGCGGGTCATAACCGACCTTTTCCTTAAATGTCTTGATCACCTCGTCGAGGTAAGCCACGCGGTCCACCAGCCCGGTCTCCTTGGCCATTTCTCCCGTGAAAAAGCCCTTCTCGTCGCTGAGGGCGGCCAACTCCACCGGGTCAAGCCCGCGGGCGGTGGCAATGTCGCCGATCATCTCGCCCCAGATATCGCCGAGTAGCTCGGTCACCTGGACGCGATCGGCCTCGCTCATCTTCGAGGCAGTAAACATCTCCACGGCAGACTTGTACTTACCCACGCGGGTGGTCTGCACGCCGATGCCGTACTTTTTAAAAGCTTCGCCAAAGTACATCATCTCGCTGGAGAGTCCGTTGAGGCTGAGCAGGCCGAAGGGGTTGATCGCGACCTCATCGGCCACGCTCATGAGGTAGTAATCGCGCATGGCCGGATCGACCGCGTAGGCATAGACGGGCTTGCCGGAAGCCTTGAAGGTCAGGATAGCCTCGCGGACCTCGCGCAACGCGGCCAGGCCCGAGCCGTAGTTGTCCGGGATCAGGCTGCCGTAAAGAAAGAGGGCTTCGATGCGATCATCGCGGGCAGCGCGCTGGATCCCGTCCACCACTTCCATCAGGCTCAGGCGCGGGACTTCCGGGCCATAAATGGCCTGGTTGACGGCGTCGCCGAGGCTGGACTCCGGCGGTGAGTCGGAAATATTCATCCATAGGTCCACCACGAGGACCACGTCGTCCTTGATGGTCGGCTCCGGCTTGCCCGAGGACAGCAACGCGAAAAGGAGCATGAGGAAGAACCCGCCCACGAAGCACACGCCCAGGGCGATGGAAAGCGCGGTGAGGTTCGCCGCGACCATCTTCAAAAAGGCTTTCATACCCGTCATTATGCGGTCTGATGCCGTCCTAACAAGCGCGAAGGCACGTTCCCGGCCGCAAATTACACGCCCGGCACAATCGCTCCGGTGCGGCCTATCCCCCCTGCGGCCCCTCGCATCCGCATCCGCTGCGGACTCACCGACACCTTCAGCACTAGCGAATAACGCCTCCTCCCCTCGAAGCCTTCAACGGACTTGCGAAATCAGAACCCCAACGGGGTTCCGGAGCCGAGCCCAGGGTTGGACCGAGCGTAGCGAGGGCCTACCCTGGGATTCAAAGCTCGGGAGCTGCTTTCAACCCTGAAAGGGTTACGCAAGCCCGAGCCGAGAGAGAACTACGCAACCCTTTCAGGGTTGAGAAGATAAAGAATCGGCTCTCGTCACCCGGGGTAGCTCCGCAACCCCGGGCTGGCATTGCGCAACCCCGTTGGGGTTGATCCAGCCACGGCCAAGCTCGCCGCCTTCCGCCTTCGCCTGCACCCGTTAGCCCTGTCCCGTCCCGGGCCACACGGCGACCTCAATTCCGGTAGCATTTCGGAAGCAACGGGATCGGGCATTGCCGAACCGGCAGGATTTCTGCTTAGATGCGCTCACTTTCCCATGAGAGATCCCAAGCTAGAACCCAGCGAACTCACCACCAATCGCAAGGCTCTCCTTGTTAACCTGGACCAGAATGTGTACGGCACGTTCGCCGAAATCGGCGCCGGGCAGGAGGTCGCCCGCCACTTTTTCAAGGCCGGGGGCGCCGCCGGCACCATAGCCAAGAGCATGTCGGCCTACGACATGAAGTTCAGCGACGAAATCTACGGCAAGGCCAGCCGCTACGTCTCGCGGGACCGGCTCAGCCAGATGCTCGACCACGAGTACCGCCTGCTCATCAACCGCCTGGAGGAAAGCCGCGGCGAGAACACCACCTTTTTCGTCTTCGCCAACACCGTCGCCGCAGCCAGCTACAACAACAACAAGAACTGCCACGGGTGGATGGGGATGCGCTTCCAGACCTCCCCCATGAGCCCGCCCAACGACATCATCATCCATGTGCGCATGTGGGACAAGACCGGCTCGGCCCAGCAGGAGGCCCTCGGCATCGCCGGGGTCAACTTCATCTGGGCCGCCCTCGTGTACTACACCGACATGGGCGAGTTCATCCCCTCGCTCATCGACAACGTCGGCAGCGAGCGGCTGGAGGTGGATATGCTGGAGTTTCACGGGCCGGCCTTCGACGAGAAGATCGAGAACCGCGTCGTCGCCCTCCAACTGGTCGAGCACGGCCTGACCAACGCCGTCATGTTCGGCTCCGACGGCACCGTGCTCCAGCCCTCCGAGTTCCTTTATAAAAAATCCCTCCTGGTCGAGCGCGGCTCGTTCCGCCCGATCACGCATGTGAACACCGACATGCTCAAGTGCGCCGGAGCGCAGTTCATGCAGGAGGACTCCGTCCAGGGCGAGTCCGTCGTCGCCCTGCTGGAGATCACCATGAAAAACCTCCTGGCCGGGGGCAAGGATATCGACTACGACGACTTCCTCGCCCGCGTGGACGCCATCAACTGCCTGGGCTACCATGTATTGGTTTCCAACTACATGGAGTACTTCCGGCTCAGCGCCTACTTCCGCCGCTACACGCAGAAGATGATCGGCATCGTCCTCGGCATCAACCACCTGCACGAGATTTTTAACGAGGAGTACTACGAGAGCCTCGACGGGGGCATCCTCGAATCCTTTGGCCGCTTGTTCAAGGCCAACGTCAAGCTCTACGTCTATCCGATGAAGGGCAACAGCTACAACAGCTACGTCGGCCATACCGATATGAAGGGCAACCTGCTCGACAGCGGCGGGGGCGGCTTCGCCGACCAGATGCTCATCACCGCCGACAACCTGAAGGTCAAAAGCAAGCTGCGGCACCTGTACTCCTACCTGTTGGAGAACCACTTCATCGAGCCCGTCGTGGGCGCCGATGCCGCCCACCTGGACATCTTCTCGCGCAACATCCTCAAAAAAATCCAGGAGCGCGACCCCAGTTGGGAAGAAGCCGTCCCGCCCCGCGTGGCCGAGCTGATCAAGACCCGCGGCCTCTGGGGCTACGACCAGTGCGAACTGCCCCCGGACAAGCCCGAGGCCTAGCGTCCATTTTAACCCCGCGCCGTCATGCTTTCGAGGGAGTTTCTCATCACCGCTTTTATCGTCGTACTGGCCCCCGGCACAGGCGTCATCTACACGGTATCAAACGGCGTCCTGAAAGGCCGACGGGCGAGCGTGGCCGCGGCGGCCGGATGCACGCTGGGCATCGTTCCCCACCTGCTGGCGTGCACGCTCGGGCTCTCGCTTCTGCTCCATGCCAGCGCGTTGGCGTTCCAGGCGCTCAAGATCGCCGGAGGCTGCTACCTGCTGTTCCTGGCCTGGCAGATGTGGCGCGAGACCGGCACACTCAAACTCGACTCTGGAGACGCCCGCGGGAGCACCTTCTCTATCGCCAAGCGAGGCTTCCTGATCAACATCCTGAACCCCAAGCTGTCCCTGTTCTTTCTGGCGTTCCTGCCAACCTTTCTGCCACCGGGAGCCGCCCACCCCGCCCTGCAAATCGGAATGATGAGCGCGGTCTTCATGGCCATGACCCTGCTTGTGTTCCTCATCTACGGCCTGGCCGCAAGTTGCGTGCGCACCTGGTTCACCAGCTCGGAAAAGATGGTCAGCGCCCTGAGACGGTCCTTCGCGCTGTGCTTCGCATTCCTTGGCCTGCGGCTGGTCACCAGCGAGAGGTAGGCTGACCTCCCCCGGCACGGTACCCTTCCGAGCACGCCGCGGCAGGATTGCGCTTGCCATGGAGGCGGTCGGGATGCACTCCTTTCGCCCATGAGCAAAGTCGTCATAGTCGGAGCCGGCGGCGTGGGCAAAGTCGTCGCTCACAAGTGCGCCCAGGCCGAGGACATTTTCACTGACATCGTGCTGGCCTCCCGCACGGTCTCCAAGTGCGAGGCCATCGCCGAGGAAATCCGGCACATGCACGGTCGCAAGTTGCGCACCTGCGCGCTCGACGCCGACAACGTCGCCGAGACCACCCGCCTGCTCGAAAAGGAAAAGCCGGACCTGCTCATCAACGTCGCCCTGCCTTACCAGGATCTCACCCTGATGGACGCCTGCCTGGCCGCCGGGGTGGACTACATGGACACCGCCAACTACGAGCCGCTGGACACCCCGAAGTTCGAGTACAAGTACCAGTGGGCCTACCGCGAGCGCTTCAAGGAAGCCAGTGTGATGGCGCTGCTCGGCTCGGGCTTCGACCCCGGCGTGACAAACGTCTTCTGTGCCTACGCCCAGAAGCACCTCTTTGACGAGATCCACACGGTGGACATCGTCGATGTCAACGCCGGCAGCCACGGACTGCCCTTCGCCACCAATTTCAATCCCGAGATCAACATCCGCGAGATCACCCAGGAGGGCCGCTACTGGGAAAACGGCGCGTTCAAGGCCGTCTCCCCCATGTCCGTGAAGTGCGACTATGACTTCCCGGCCGGGATCGGCAGCCAGCCCCTTTACCTGCTCTACCACGAGGAGCTGGAGTCCCTCGCGCTCAACCTCAAGGGCCTCAAGCGCATCCGCTTCTGGATGGGCTTTTCGGAAAATTATCTCAACCACCTCCGCGTGCTCGAAAACGTCGGCATGACTTCGCACGAGCCGGTCGAGTTTCAGGGGCAGATGATCTCGCCCGTGGCCTTCCTGCGCTCCGTGCTCCCCGACCCGGCCAGCCTGGCCGAGCGCTACAGCGGTAAAATCTGCATCGGCTGCGACATCACCGGCGTCAAGGACGGCCAGGCGAAGCGTTACTTCGTCCACAGCATCCTCGACCACGTCGAGACCTACACGGACACGCGCAGCCAGGCCATCAGCTACTCCACCGGCGTGCCCGCCGTCACCGGTGCGGCCATGCTCGTGACCGGCAAGTGGCGCAAGGACGGCGTGTACAACATGGAAGAGTGCGACCCGGACCCGTTCCTGGAGCTGATGCCCAAGCTCGGCATCCCCTGGGACGTGACCGAACTCGACCCCGCCGGGGCCATCCAGTAAGCCTTTTTCGTCCAGCCCAGAACAGCCTGATGCGGCACTTCACGCACTTCGATCCGGCCCGCGTGCCCTCCCCCAGCTATGTGGTGGACCGCCGCGCACTGGAAAAGAACTGCGAGCTGCTCAGTGAAGTCCAGCGCCGCACCGGGTGCAAAATCCTCCTCGCGCTCAAGGGCTACGCGGCCTTTGCCACCTTTGACGTGATCCGCCCGCACCTGGCCGGGGTCACCGCCAGCGGCCTGCACGAGGCGCTGCTGGGGCGGGAGTTTTTCGGCGGGGAAATTCACGCCTACTCGCCCGCCTTCAAGGAGGATGAGATGCGCAACCTCGTGCGCTTCGCCCACTCGCTCTCGTTCAACTCGCTGGCGCAGTGGCGGCAGATGCGCCCGCTCGTCGAGGCGGCGAAAAACCCGCCCAGCTGCGGGCTGCGCGTCAACCCCGAGTACGCCGAGGTCGAGGTGGAGCTGTACAACCCGTGCGCTCCCGGTTCGCGCCTGGGGATCACCGCCGCCGCCCTGGAGGGCGAGGATTTATCGGGGATCGAGGGGCTGCACTTCCATACGATGTGCGAGCAGAACGCAGACGTGCTTGCCCGCACGCTCCCGCACTTCGAGGAAAAGTTCGGCCATCTCATCCCTCGGATGAAGTGGGTAAACTTCGGCGGCGGGCACCACATCACACGGGCCGACTACGACGTGGACCTGCTCTGCCGGCTTGTATCGGATTTTCATGACAAATACGGCGTGCAGGTGTACCTGGAGCCGGGCGAGGCCATCGCCATTGGCACGGGCGTGCTCGTGGCCACGGTGATCGACATCGTGGACAACGCCGGACCCGTCGCCATCCTCGACACTTCCGTCACCTGCCACATGCCCGACGTGCTGGAGATGCCCTACCGTGCCGACATTCTCGGGGCGGGTCTGCCCGGCGAGCACGCGCACACCTACCGGCTCGGCGGCCCCAGTTGCCTGGCCGGGGATGTCGCGGGGGAATACTCCTTTCAAGAACCTCTCCAGCCCGGCCAACGGCTGGTTTTCCTCGACATGTCGCACTACACGATGGTCAAGACCACGACCTTCAACGGCGTTCCGCTGCCATCGATCTGTACCTGGGACCCGGCGGCGGACAAGATCGAGGTCGTGAAAAAATTCGGCTACAGCGATTACCGCAACCGCCTCTCGTAAGGGCCTTTAGCCGTGGCGGATCGGGGCTTGGCGTGCAGCCGTGGCGCCCCCATAATCCAGGTCAGTTCGGCGAATGAGGAAACTTTCCTCGCCGTTTGCTGACTTAACAGGGTTTAGGCGAAAAAGTTCCCTGCACGCTCCCCTCAACCGAAAGGCCCCTTCTCATGAAGCAAGCTGTCATCATTCTCTCCCTGGCCCTGATAGCCGCGCTGATCGGCGTTCTCGTGCTGGTCAATGCCAACCGCACCGCGACGGACGAGGTCGCCGTCCTGGCCAATGCGCAGAAAGGTATGGACGCCCAGATCGCCGCCGACCAACTCGCCCGCCAACAGGCTGAGGAGCAGGCCAAGGCCGCCGAGGAGGCAGCCCGCATGGCCGAGGCCAAGGCCGCCCAGGAAGCAGCCGAGCGCCGGGCGCGTTTCCAGGCCCTTAACGAGCAGTTACGCAAGGAAGCCCTCGCCCGCGAGGCCGCCGAAAAGGAGGCTGCCGACATCGCCGTCAAGATGCAGAAGATTCAGGACGAGCTGGAGGCCACCCGCAAGCAGCAGGCTGACATCGCCGCCCGCCAGGCCGCCATGGGCAGTGCCATTTCCGACGAGCAGAAAGCCATCCTGGCCGACATCGAGCGGCGCAAGCAGGAGCTGGCCCAGCTCACCGCCCAGACCGAGCTGCTCCAGCAGCAGCGCACCGAGATCATCCACCGCCAGATCGAGCTGGAGGAGGCGATCATGAAGGAAGGCGGCACCATCACCATCCCCGGTTACCGCATCTGGTCGCCCAACTACCGGCCCAGCAGCCAGAAAAGCCGCGAAGTGGCCGGGGAATAGGCCCACCCGCTTAAACTGTATCCCCCCAACAACTGCGCCTCCACCGGTGCCAGACCAGGCCGAGCCCCATCAGCACCAAGCCGACACTCCAGACCCGCCAGTCCAGCCAGAAGGCCAGAAACACACAACTGGCCAGCCCCGCGTAACCCAGCGCACGCGGGTAGAGCGCCTGCCGCGCGTCCAGACGCAGGGCGCACAGGTTACAGATCGCGTAGTAGATCAGGACGGTGAAGGCACTGAAGGACCAGGCCAGCCCGATATCACCGACTAGTATCAAAAGACAGATCAAGGCGGCCACTCCGAGAATGGCCGCCCGCGGCTGCCCTCCGGGCGCGATTTCGCCGAAGCAGGCAGGCATGTCGCGGCGCCGCCCCATCGCGTAGAGGATGCGCGAGAGCCCGAGCACGAGGTTGAGCAGGACGCCCAGCAGGGCCGTCACCTCGCCGACCTTCCAGAGCCCGGATGTGGGAACACCTTTTAACTGCGCCCAAGCCACCCCGAGGTAGAGCAGAGCCGAGGCCCCGAGCGTCAGAAACATCGCCAGCGGGATATTCCGCGCCGGTTCGCGAATCTCCCCGCCCATGGTCGCGATGCGCCCGTAACCGGTGTAGCCGACAAAAATCAGCGCGCAGACCTCGAAAAAGCCGCCGATCCCGGGTGACGCGCTCATCAGGGGCTCGTCCGCGTCCAGGCCCAGCGCGATGTACACCAGTAGTGCGATCAGCGTGACCGACACGATGAGCAGGTTGACCAGGCTGGTCCGGCGCAACCCGCCGAGGATGATCAGCGTCAGCAGAGCGATAATGGCCAGCGCTCCGGGGATCAGCCACCCCTCCCCGGCGAAGCGTCGGGCGATCGCCAGCGCGGCCGCTGCAGCAGAGGCGCTCTTGGCCAGCAGGAACATCCACCCTGCCGTAAACCCGAACGCAGGCGTCAGCAGCCGGTACCCGTACTCGTAGGTGCCGCCCGCGACGGGGAAATTCGCCGCCAGTTGCGCGCTGTTGAGCCCGTTGCAGGTCGCCACAAGCGCGGCGGCAAGGATCGCCCCCAGCACGGCGGTCCCGGCCATGTCCACACTCAGGCCGATCACGACAAAGACCCCCGTCCCCAGAATCGACCCCAGGCCGAGAAGGACGGCACCCGTCACGCCGAGTTCCCGCTTCAGTTCGCTGCTCACTGCGCCTGCAACCTGTCCGAAAAGCCCGCCGAGTCAACTCCGTCGGAACGCCCCACCCCAGCCCAATGGTACAAAAAGGGCGCGGCCCCGAAGGAACCGCGCCGTCATATACCCCAATTGCTCTGAGAAAAATCTTTTTAGAAGCGCTTGCCGATGACGCGTTCCTTACCAGCGAAGGCGCTGGTGTCCTGGCCACTGGAGTGGAACACACCGAAGATGACGCCGCGGTAGTTGGCGGCGGTGACCAGCTCGGGGTCTTCGCTGCCGTTGTTCACCCCGCGGGCGATCCAGCCGTTTTCGGTCTTGCGGATGAGTTGGTGGCCGACCAAGTCGCCGTCGCGGTCGCGATAGACGACCATCATGCCCGGCTGGAGCTGGTTAAAGGAGGCGCGGTCAATCATCAGGATGCTTTTGACGTCGTAGAAGGGCAGCATCGAGGTGCCTTCGGCGGGGATCGCCGTCCAGTTGTCGTTCATGGCGGCGACGGCCAAGGCGTCCTGGTAGGCCTGCGAGGCGCGGACATCGGAGCTCAGCTCGACTTCGGCACGGGCCGTGGAGGAAAAGGCGGAGATCAGGAGCGCCAGGGCGACGAAAAACGAAGTGGTTACAGGTGCTGTCGTTTTCATGCTCCTAGTTTCCCATGTTTTGCTCGTTTCCGGCATTCAGCCTCCGGCTGATATTGCCCCTCTCTATGGCAGCAATATTACCCTACCGCCACTGTATCGGTGATCCGGCGAGTGCTGTATCGTCCCTCAGGTATTCACTGTATTAAGAACCGGACTTGCCATCCGAGGGTACGAATATAAATTGATGACATGCGACTCGGGCTCAGTGTTTATGCGGGATGCGCGCTATTTCTCACCGGTTGCGTGACGGACTCGTCCAGTACGACCGGGCAGGCCCCAAGCTCCACCGTGAGTCCCAGTAACGCCCGCGCCGCCGCCTACAAGGTCGAGCGCCTGGGCAATGGCCGGATGGCCGCCCAGGGCGAGGGCGTCTCCATGGCCCCCCTCTATGGCGACAACACCGTGGTGGTATTCGACCCGATCGCCTTCGACGACCTCAAACCCGGCATGGTTGTGCTCTACGAGGCCCGGGACGGGCGGCTGATCTGCCACACGCTCTCCCGTCAAATCGGTCGCACCTGGGAGGTCGAGGGCCTCAACAACCCCGACGTGGACGCCGACCGGGTGACCGCCGACAATCTCAAGGGCGTCGTTTACGCCACTTTCCACAGTTGGGACGCCGCCGTCGCCATCGGCGGAGTCAGCGGCGGGAAATAAGCGTATTTCCCCGAAAAAGCCCTTTAGCAGGCTCCCGACCGGAATCGGCGGGCAAAAAATCCAAATCCGCTTGCGTCCCGGGGTGCACAGGGTGACCCTAGGCGCTGATTCTGTGACGTGATTGCTTACGCCGACTTATCCACCCTTCTCCTGATCCTGCTGCTGCTCGTTGGGCTGGCGGCGCTCTGCTTCGGAGGCGACTGGCTCGCCCGGGGAGCGGGTTCGCTCGCCCTGCACTGGAAGATAAACCCCGTCGTGGTCGGGCTGACCATCGTGGCCATCGCCACCTCGATGCCCGAGCTGATCACCGCACTCATGGCCACCGCGCGGGGCAGTGACGATCTCGCGCTGGGCAACATCATCGGGAGCAACCTCGGCAACATCGGGCTCATTCTCGGCATCGCCGCCATCATCAACCCGGTCAGAATCCAGTGGCGCCTCATCCGGCAGGAGGTGCCCATCCTCTTTGTCGCCACCCTGGTCTTTACCCTCCTGTGCCTGGCCGGGTACCTCGTGGACGGGCAGCTGGGCCGGATCGGTGGCGCCGTCCTGCTGGCCGGGGCCGCGGGCTATCTAATCTTTCTCGTCGTACAGGCCCGCCGGGCCAAGGGAGAGCTCCAGCAGGAGTACGAGGACGAGGTGGGCGACCCGGTGAAAACGGTCTGGGGCTGCCTGCTGTTCGTCGCGCTGGGCGGGGCCGCCCTGTGGCTCGGGGCGGAGCTGCTCATCGGCAGCAGTGTCGAGATCGCCCACCGCCTGCACATCAGCGACGCGCTGATCGGCCTGACCGTGGTGGCCATCGGCACCAGCCTGCCCGAGCTGGCGGCCTCCGTCGCCGCCGCCCTCCGGGGGCAGAGCGCGATCATCGCGGGCAACATCGTCGGCTCCAACATCTTTAATATGCTTCTGGTCGGCGGGGGCGTTTCCACGATTTTCCCGATCAAAATTCAGGGCTCGCTCTTTCTGCTGGAATACCCGGCGATGATCCTGATCACCGTGCTGCTGTGGCTGGCCTTTTTCACCAGCCGCACGGTCAGCCGCCGCGAGGGGGTTGGGTTCATCCTGCTCTACGTCGCCATCCTGACGCTCTCCGGGCTGAATCAGTAGGCCGCTTCACCAAGGGGGACGAGCACAGGCCTACGCGGACCCCGGGGAGCAAAACTTATAGCCTTGGCCGGGATTTTCTTATGGAAACCCGATCCCGGGCATTGACCCCGGCGCCGTCTGCGGGCACATTTCCGCCCATGCCCGAGGATACACGCAAACAGGTGCTGGTGTTCCGGCATGGTGAAACGGAGTGGAGCGTCAGCGGCAAGCATACGTCGGTCACCGACATTGAGCTGACCCCCAACGGCCATCGCGACGCCGTCGCCTTGCGCCCGGTGCTAGCGCCGTGGAAGTTCTCGCTCGTGCTGTGCAGTCCGCTCAAGCGCGCCCGCGAAACCTGCGAACTCGCCGGTCTGGGTGACCGCCTGGAGATCGAACCCGACCTGACCGAGTGGAACTACGGTCGCTACGAGGGCCTGACCACGGAGGAAATCCGCCAGCAGGTCCCCGGCTGGGGCATCTTCTCCCACCCGGTCCCCGGCGGAGAAACACCCGGCGAAGTTGCCGCCCGCTGCGACCGCGTCATCAACCGCATCCTCGCCGCCTCCGGCGATGTCGCCCTCTTCGCCCACGGCCACCTGCTGCGGGTCTTCGCCGCCCGCTGGCTCAAGTTCGCCCCCGAGGCGGGGCAACACTTCGTGCTTAACACCGGCTCCCTCACCCGCCTCGGCTACGAACACGAAACCCGCGCCATCCTCACCTGGAACGCCCCCCTGGGCGGGTAGCGCTTGGGGGCTCCGCGCCCCCAAACCCTGCGGCAGGCAAAGCCTGCACCCTCGGTCCGCCGTCCGTGCTACGCACAAACGCCGGACCGACTTTGAAGTCTCTCCTGACGAGGGTTCGCCCAACTAAGCACGAGACACGTCCGGAGTTGAAAAGGTGCTGACCCAGTTTTGATGCTTCCTCAGCGTTTATGAAAGGGAGCTAAGCTCCCTTTCATAAACGCTGACGCGATGCGCAGCATCGAAAGTGCAGGCTTTGCCTGCCGCGGGTCCGGGCTGCGCAAGCCCGGCGCAGGGGTTTGGGGGCGCGGAGCCCCCAACAAACAGCCGCCTAGCGGGGCTCGCCGGCGAGGGCGGCGAGGATGGCCTTCTGGATGTGGAGGCGGTTTTCGGCCTCGTCGAAGATGATGGAGGCGGGGCTGTCGAGGACTTCCTGCGAGACCTCCTGCCCGGCGTGGGCGGGCAGGCAGTGCATGAAGTACGCGCCCTCGGCGGTTTCGGCCATGAGGGGAGCGGTGACGGCGTAAGGCTGCATCTGGGCGATGCGGGTCGCCTCCTCGTCCTCGTCGCCCATGCTCACCCACACGTCGGTGTAAACCACATCCGCGCCGCGAACAGCCTCGGCGGCATCGGTGGTGAACTTGAAAGTCTCGGGCAAGTCGGCCTGCTTGAGCAGGTCGCGCACGGGCTTGCCGGGGGCGTACTCGGCGGGACCGGCCAGGGAAATCTCCATCCCGAAGTGGGCGGCGGAGAGAATCCACGAGTTGGCCATGTTGCAGGCGGTGTCCCCGAGGAAAGCGACCTTGCGGCCCTTGAGGGACTCGATGTCGGCCTTACCATCGCCGGGGGTCCAGCGTTCGGCCAGGGTGAAGAGGTCCGCGTAGAGCTGGCAGGGGTGCGTCAGGTCCGTGAGGGCGTTGACGACCGGAATCGTCCCGGAGGCGGCGAACTCCTCGACCAGCGAGTGGTCGTAGCAGCGAATGATCAGGCCCGAGAGGTAGCGCGAGAGCACGCGGGCGGTGTCGGCCACGGTCTCGCCGCGGCTGAGCTGCATCCCGCCCGAAGACAGGATGACGGCGTGCGCGCCCAGCTCGTTGAGCCCGACCTCGAAGGACACGCGGGTACGTGTGCTGTTCTTATAGAAGAGCATGCCCCAGGACTGGCGCTGGAGCAGGGACGGCGTGTGACGGCCCTGACGCTTGAACTCGGCGGCGTTCTGGAAGATCACTTCGACCTCGTCGGCCGAGAAATCGGTTACTTTCAGGAAATGTTTCATGTGGGGGATGGCAAACTAGGCGGGTTGATAAGCAGATAAAGCCTCGGCGAGCAGCTCGACGGAGCGGCTCAGTTCCTCTAAAGTGGCGGTGAGTGGCGGCAGCAGCCGGATGACCTGACCGGCGGTCGGGATGACGAGCATTCCCTTGTCCCGCAGCAGGTTAACGAGCGGCAGGTGGTCCACCTTCAGAGCGAGCCCGACCAGGTAGCCCCGGCCGCGCACCTCTTGGACCAGCGCGGGGAACTGCCGTTCCAACCCGCGGAGCTGTTCGATCCAGATTTTCGACTGGGACTGGACCTGCGCGAGCAGATCCTCGGACTCGATCACGTCGAGCACGGCGTTGGCGGCGGCGCAGACCAGCGGGTTGCCCCCGTAGGTCGTGCCGTGGGAGCCGGGGTGGAACAGCGCCCCGAGCGCCTCGCGCATCCAGACCGCGCCGATAGGCACGCCCCCGCCCAGGCCCTTGGCCAGGCTGAAGGCATCCGGCACAATCCCGGCCGCTTCGAAGCCGAAGAACCGCCCCGTCCGGCCCACGCCGCACTGGACCTCGTCCATCAGCAGGAGCAGGTTGTGCTTGTCGCAGAGCGCCCGCAGCCCTTGCAGAAACTCCGGGGTGGCGGCGTTGACCCCGCCCTCGCCCTGAATGGCCTCGACGAGAATCGCGGCGGTGGCGTCGTCCACCAGCGCCTCAAAGCTGGCGAGGTCGTTGTACGTGGCGACGGCGAAACCGTCCAGCATGGGCCGGAACCCGCCCTGGATCTTCTCCTGAGGCGTGGCGGCCATGGCCCCGAAGGTCCGCCCGTGGAAAGCATGACCGGCGACGATGACCTTGTAGCGCTTGCCCTCTTCACCGCTGGTGGCCCGGCCATGGAGCCGCGCCAGCTTGAGCAGGGCTTCGTTGCCCTCGGCCCCGCTGTTGCAGAACAGCACCCGCCCCGGCCCGGCATAGCCGCAGATCCGCTGGGCGAGCACACCCTGTCCGGGGTGCCGGTAAAGGTTGCTCACATGAACGAGCGTGGCGGCCTGCTCCTGCACGGCCCGCACCCAGTGCGGGTGGCAGTGGCCGATGGCCGTGACCGCGATCCCCGAGCCGAAGTCCAACAGGCGGCGGCCCTCGGAATCCCACACGTAGGCGCCTTCGCCACGCGTCAGCGTGCAGGCGGGCGTGCCGTAGTTGCCGAGGACGTACGAGGCGTACAGCTCGGCGGTGGTGTCCGGGGAGGTTGCGTTCATGATCGTGTTTTTTTGCGGAGGGCGTTACTGGTTAACAATTTCCGTGCCGATGCCCTTGTCGGTAAAGATTTCCAAGAGAATGCTGTGCGGCTGGCGGCCATCGACGAAGTGGACGCGGTGCACGCCGTTGTGCAGGGCGCCGACGGCGCTGTTGACCTTGGGCAGCATGCCCCGGGAGATGGTCCCGTCCTTGGTCAGCGCCTCGACCTCGTCGATGTGGAGCGAGGAGATGAGCGTGGAGGGGTCGCTCGGGTCGCGCAGCAGCCCGGGCACATCGGAAAGGTAAACCAGGCGCCGCGCCCGCAAGGCGGAGGCGACTGCCGCGGCGGCCACGTCGGCGTTGGTGTTGTAGGGGTGGCCCAGCTCGTCCACCGCGATGGGGGAAATGATCGGCGTGTAGCCGTCGGCGATGGCCTTCTTGATCAGCTTTGCCTTCACGTACTGGATCTGGCCGACATAGCCCAGGTCCACCGGTTCGCCCTCGGCGTCCTTGGAGAGGAGCTTTTCGCAGACGAGGACGTTGTTGCCGTGCATGCCCAGAGGCTTGCCGCCCCGCGCTTGCACCAGCTCACAGATGTCGAGGTTGACGACGTTGTTGAGCGTCTTTTCCACGATCTCGATCGTCTTCTCATCGGTCACGCGCAGGCCGTTGCGGAAGACCGCGTCGAGCCCGGCCTCTTCCATGCCCCGGGTGATGGCCTTGCCGCCGCCGTGCACGACAACGACGTGAATGCCCACCGCGGCCAAAAAGACGATGTCCGTGGCCACGCGGATGCGCACCGCCGGGTCCGGGTCGTCCATGAAACTGCCGCCGTACTTGACGACGAAGGTCGAGCCCCGGAAGCGCAGGATGTACGGCAGCGCCTCCAGCAGCACCTGGGCCTTGGTCGTGATGTCGATGTGGTCAGTCTTGCCCGGCATTATTCGCTTTTGTTAAAGTTGACGTAGCCCTCGGACAGGTCCGCGCTGAGCAGGTGGTACGCGCCGGAGCCGAGGTTGAGATTCATCGTGATGGTGAAGGTCTTTTTCGCCACGGCCTGCTTCCACTGCGGAAGCTTGTCGTGCAGCGGCGTGCCCTGCTCGATGACGGGGATCTCGTCATAAAACAGGTCCAGCTTTTCCTCAACCAGGCCGATCCGGGCGTACCCGGCGGCGTCGAGCAGCCGGCCCCAGTTGGGGTCATTCCCGAACCACGAAGTCTTGACCAGCAGGGAGTTACCGATCGCGCGGGCCACTTTTTCGGCGCCAGCATCGGTGGGCGCGCCGGTGATGTTGAGCGTGACGACCTTGGTGATCCGCTCGCCGTCGCCGACGATCTTGCCCGCCAGCGCACGGCAGACCTGCCCGAGCGCGTCGCGAAAGGCCGCGCCCGCCTCGGAGGCGGCGTCATCGACGGCCACGCCGCTGACACCGTTGGCCAGGACGAGCACGGTGTCGTTCGTGCTCATGTCGCCGTCCACCGTGATGGAATTAAAGCTCGAGCGCACGGCCTCGGCCAGGGCGGCTTGGAGCGCGGCCTTCGAGACCTGCGCGTCCGTAGCGACAAAGGCGAGCATCGTGGCCATGTTCGGCTCGATCATGCCCGCGCCCTTGGCCATGCCGGAGACAGTCACGGTCTGACCACCCACGCTGAAACGCGCGGTCACGGTTTTCGGCTTGGTGTCGGAGGTGAGGATGGCCCAGGCCGCGTCGAGCGAATGGGCATCATCGGCTGCCAACTGCGCGACCGCGTCGGCGATCCCAGCGGAAATCTTGCCCATCGGCAGGCCCCGGCCAATCCGGCCCGTCGAGCAGACGAAGACCTGGTCAGGTGAAATCTTCAGCAGCGAAGCGGCCTGCGCGGCCATGGCCTCGCAATCGTTCCAGCCTTGGACGCCGGTGCAGGCGTTGGCGTTGCCGCTGTTGGCCACGATGGCGTGGAAGTCCTCCCGCGCCGCGAGGGACGCCTGGCAGTGCTTCACCGGGGCGGCCTTCACGTCGTTCGTGGTGAAGACCCCCGCGGCCACGGCGGGCTTTTCCGAAAAAACCACCGCCAGGTCCCGGCGGGGGTTGCCGGTCTCGCGCACGTCGCAGTGGACGCCCGCCAGTTGGAAGCCCGGCACATCGGCCAAGCCAGGTGAATCATCCGTCAACGTCACAGCCGTGCTCATGGGTGTCAGTTCGTTAGAGAAGTCCGTCCGTTTCCTTGAAGCCGAGCCAGAGGTTCATGGTCTGAACCGCCTGGCCGCTCGCGCCTTTGACGACGTTGTCCTCGGCGCTGGTGATGACAAAGTTACCGGTCCGCGCGTCGTACACGGCGGACATGTCCACCCGGTTCGTCCCGGTCACGTGCGCGGTGTCCGGGCAGGTGCCGCTGGGCAGGATGCCGATAAAGGGCCGTCCCGCGAAGGCTTCCTCCCACGCCGCGTAGAGCGCGCCCAGGTCGGGCTTCGCCGCCGGGACCGTGATCGTGGTGGCGATACCCCGCGACATGGGGGCCAGGTGCGGGTTAAACTGGATAATGACCGGCCCGCCCGCGGCCACGCCGAGTTGCTCCTCGATCTCGGAGAGGTGCCGGTGCTTGGGCAGCCCGTAGGCCTTGGCGCTCTCGTTGCGCTCACAGTAAAGATACGCTTCCACCGCTTTCTTGCCCGCGCCGCTCACGCCGCTCATGGAGTTGACCACGATGCCCTTGGTCGAGACGATCCCGGTCCGCAGCAGCGGGGTCAGCGGGGTGATAATGCTCGTCGGGTAGCAGCCGGGATTGGCGATGAGCGGGGCCTTTTCCCAACCGGGCGCGGCAATCTCGGGGATGACATAGGCCGCCTGCTCCAGCAGCTCGGGGGCCGGGTGCGGCTGGCCGTAGTACTCCTCATAAAGCGAGGCGGAGCCGAGCCGGAAGTCCGCCGAGAGGTCGATCACCTTGCGTCCGGCCTTGGCCAGCGGCACGGCGAACTCCGCCGCCACCCCGTGCGGAAGGGCGAGGAAAAACACGTCGATGTCGTCCCGGGCCGCCAGCGCGGCGGGGTCCGAGTCGCAGAAGACCAGCTCGGGCGAAACGAGGCCCCGGAACTTCGGCATAACCGAGACCAGGGGCTTACCCACGAGCGAACGCGAAGACACCAGCGCCAGTTCCACCTGCGGGTGCCGCGAAAGCAGCCGCACGAGTTCTTCTCCGGAATAACCGGACGCTCCGATGATCGCGGTCTTCATAAGTCTATTAATGCTGAAATTCTTTAGGATAAAACCGGCTAATCGCCGGGAGAAAAAACAAAAAGCCCTCCGGGCAAGCGCACGCGGAGGGCAGGAAAGCCGAGTCGGTACGCTTACCGCTTGGAGAACTGGAATCGCTTGCGGGCGCCGGGCTGGCCGGACTTCTTGCGTTCCTTCATGCGGGGGTCACGGGTGATCAGGCCCGCCTTCTTGAGGGCCGAACGCAGCTCCGGATTGTACTTCTGGAGGGCGCGGGCAAAGGCGTGCGAGACGGCTCCAGCCTGGCTGACGCAGCCGCCGCCTTCGACGTGGAACATCGCGTCCATCTGGCCGGACAGTTCGGCCACGTCGAGCGGACGGGTGGCGCGCTTGGCCAGCATTTCGGTCGGGAAATAGTCCTCAAGCGGACGACCGTTGACAATCAGTTTGCCTTCGCCACGACGCAGGTGGATACGGGCCACGGAGGTCTTACGGCGGCCAACGGCGGTGTAGGTTTCGCTTTCGGTTGCGGTACTCATGGAATATTAACCTTCGAAGGTGATGGGCTGCTGGGCTTCGTGCGGGTGTTCTTCACCGGCATAGACCTTCAGCTTCTTGATCATCGCGTTGGCGAGCTTGTTGCGGGGGAGCATGCCCTTGACGGCGTGCTCGATGAGGAAGGCAGGCTTCTTCTCACGCATGGCGGCAGCACTGCGATAGTACTCATTGCCGAACCAGCCGGAGTAAAACATGTACATCTTCTGCTCTTCTTTGCGGCCAGTCAGCTTCACCTTGTCGGCGTTGATCACGACGACATAGTCGCCCGCGTCGATGTGCGGGGTGTAGATGGGCTTGTGCCGGCCGCGCAGGACATTGGCGATCTTGACCGCCAAACGGCCCAGCGTCTGCCCGGAGGCGTCAACGACGTACCACTTCCTGTCGATATCGGGTTTGGCAAGAGTTGTCTTCATTTTCGGAAAAGCGTGCAAAAATAGACGACACCCCACCCCTGTCAATGCCTTTCCTGCGCATTTTGAGAAAAAGATAAAGGCGCAGACCGCCGGGTGGCGTGTCAATGCCCTCTTTGACTCGTTTGCGCATCAGCGCTGCCGGGAGGCGAGCCGTGCGAAAGGGCGTGATCAAGACGGATTCGCACCCCCTTGGCAAGCCCGAAGCGAGTCCGAACGCACGAATTCTGCCTCATAACATGCGCCGCGGCCCGCCAAGCACCAGTCCGGTCCGAAACAACCAAGACTTTTGCCCGCGAAGCCACGCGAATGAGACGCGAAGCGGAGCACACCTCCTCCCGATCATGACCATTTGCAGGGAAGTTGAGATTTTAGCCACGGATGAAACGCGGATGCGATTAACAAAAGAGCTATTCGCGTTCCTTCGCGTGGCTTCGCGGGCAACCTCTTTGAGCAGGTTTTGTATGTGAAGGAGCCCATAGAGGGAGGGGATGTCGCTCCGGCGGGCACAAAAAAAGCCCGCGGCATGCGCCGCGGGCTTGGAAATAATCGAATCAACTACGCTTAGTAGGTGAAGCCGACGGAGGCACCCATCCAGATGTTGTTCTGGTTGGGGGCGAAGCCGGCGCCACCGTACTGGGTGGAGTCACCCGAGGCGGAGTAGTTGGAGTAACGGACACCGATCGAAGCGCTCACGTTTTCGTTGAAAGCGTAAACGAGGTCACCGGTGACGCCGCCGTAGAGGAAGCTGGTGGTACCGCTCATCTGGCCCGTGCTGCTGTCCGGAATGCCCATACCGAGGTAGGCACCGACGTCGAAGGAGAAGCCTTCAACGCTCATGTACTCGCTCAGGTCGAAGCTGTAGCCGATCGAGGCTTCGATCGTCAGGATGCCGGCATTGGCGGAGGTGCTGGTGCCCTTGGCATACTGGTCAACCGAGTAGTAGACGTAGATGGCCGGGCTCAGGAGCACGTCGAAGGAGGCGCCGATGTAGGGCTCGATGTAACCGGGGATCGCGCCAGCGAGGGCCGGATTCAGCGAGTTAACGTCGGTGGGGTACCAGTAGTACACGAAACCAGCGTCGAGGGTCACGATGTCGGTGATCGGGTAAGCGTAACCGGCATAGATGTCGATTTCATTGTTGTTACCCATCGGGCCCTTCTGCGTGATCGGGAGGTTGGTCCAGATACCAGCATAGAGGTCGCCACCGACAACCGGGAAACCGAACTCGAGGCTCGGCTGGAAGGAGTCGTAGCTCAGCTTAACGCCACGGAACACGTACTGGGACTCGTAGGCGAAGGAGGTCGTGATCGAAAGGTCTTCGATGGAATCACCCGTCTGCGCAAACAGACCGGACGTGCTCATCGCGCCCACGATCGCCAGAGATGCAATCAGTTTCTTCATTGTTGTTGAGTTTGTTTAGGTTATTTTTGAGCAGAATGAACGCTCAAGGACGATTCTCGTCGATTTTCGTTCAAATAATCAAGCAGTTTTTTTACACCTATCCCCCTCAGACGAGCCCCCCTAATAAACCCACCAATGCGTTGACCAATAGCAGGTTATAATCAAATTCAAACCATGAAAAACATTTCCTCTCCCGCCAGTTCTGAAAAATTGCTGTTAAAAATGCTCCTCTGGGCAGCCGCGCTGGGCTTTACCGGGGTGGCGCTGGGGGCCTTCGGTGCGCACGCCTTAAAGGACCTGCTGGCCGAGCGCGGCATGGCCGCCAACTGGCAGACCGCCGTCAAGTACCAGCTCGTGCACGCGGTGGCTTTGCTGGCACTGGCCGGGTGGGCCCGCGGCGGTTCCGACGTCGGTGCCTGGCGTTGGACGGGCTGGCTCTGGGTCGCCGGGACCGTACTCTTCAGCGGGTCGCTGTATTTGCTATGCACGGCCGGCTGGAAATGGCTGGGACCGGTCACGCCCCTCGGCGGTCTTTGCCTGCTGGGCGGCTGGGTCGCGCTGGCCGCGAGTTCGTTTAAAAGTTTGAAAAAAGGCAAAAACCAAGAATAGATTCAGGGGACTGTATCCTCACCTACCAGTAACCGCTAATCGCAAACACCCTTATCCAATGGATTCAAAGACTGCCACCAGCCAACTCGAGCAGCTCAAGCAATACACCAAGGTCGTGGCCGACACCGGCGACTTTTCCTCCATGAAGGCCTACAAGCCGCAGGACGCCACCACCAACCCGTCCCTGATTTTCAAGGCCGTGCAGATGGAGGAGTACGCTCCCCTGCTGGAGAAGGCCATCGCCGAAACCAAAGACCTCGGCCTCAGCGGCGACGCCCAGGTCAAGACCATTGTGGACCACCTTCTGGTGCTCTTCGGAAGCGAAATCCTGAAGATTGTCCCCGGGCGCGTCTCCACCGAGGTGGACGCCCGCCTGTCCTTCGACACCGAGGCGACCATCGCCAAGGCCCGCGAGATCATCAAGCTCTACGAAGACCGCGGCATCTCCCGCGACCGCATCCTGATCAAGATCGCCTCCACCTGGGAAGGCATCAAAGCCGCCGAGGTCGTGACCAAGGAGGGCATCCACTGCAACATGACGCTGCTGTTCTCCATGGCCCAGGCCATCGCCTGCGCCGAGGCCCACGCCCAGCTCATCTCGCCCTTCGTCGGGCGCATCATGGACTGGTACAAAGCCAAGACCGGCGAAACCTACTCCGGCGAGAACGATCCCGGCGTGCTGTCCGTGCAGAAGATTTACACCTACTACAAAAAGTTCGGCTACAAGACAGAAGTCATGGGCGCGAGCTTCCGCAACACGGACGAAATCGTCGAGCTGGCTGGCTGTGACCTGCTCACCATCAGCCCGAACCTGCTGAAGGAGCTCTCCGAGTCCGACACCCCGGTCGAGCGCAAGCTCAGCCCCGAGGCCTCCGCCTCCGCCGACCTCGAAAAACTCCACATGGACGAGAAGACCTTCCGCTGGATGCTCAACGAAGACGCCATGGCGACCGAAAAGCTGGCCGACGGTATCCGCCTCTTCGCCGCGGACATCAACAAGCTCGAAGCCATCATCGCCAAGAGCCTGTAAAACGCAGCGCCACGACTGCATTTTTTTACCAAAACCCGCAGCTTCACGGCTGCGGGTTTTTTCATCCACCAACAGGCGCACAGGCCGCAAGCCGCCCGCTATCAGCAACAAATCATGAATTCGCAGTTTACAATGGCGTGGATCAACATAAGCTCATTATCGGGTCTTCTCCCCATTCCGCCTGTAGCTATGAAGAAAGTCCTGGTCATCGAGGATCAAGTCGTCCTGAGAGAGTTTATTTGCCGTCTGCTGCGCGACTTCCCCACCCTGCAACTCGAAGAAGCCTGCGGCGACGGCCAGGAGGGCTGGAAAGCCTACGAGCGCATCCGCCCCGAGTTCGTCATCCTCGACGTGTTCCTGCCCGGCCTTAACGGGGTGGAAATCCTCCGCCGCCTCAAGCGCGACAACCCCGACGTGCTCGTGCTCGGCTTCTCCGCCTTCCCCAATCGCCGTATCGTCAAGGACATGATCGAAGGCGGCGCGGACGGACTCGTCCAGAAGTCCGAAGGGCTCGACGTGCTCGAAAAGGCCATCGACATGGTCGCTAACGGACAGACCTTTTACAGTCCCAACGTGGCCGGCATGCTCAAGCACATCATGCTCAACCCCGACCAGGCCGACTCCATGTCCGGCCTCTCCGGGCGCGAAAAGGAAATCCTCCAGCTCATCGCCGAGAGCAACTCCAACAAGGAGATCGCCGACAAGCTCCACATCAGCGTCAAGACCGCCGAGACCCATCGCAACAACATCATGCGCAAGCTCGACATCCACGACGCCGTCGGACTCACCCGCTACGCCATCGAAAACGGCCTCATCAGCGGCACGCAGTTCGAATAGCAGGTCCGGCTGGACCAGCATTAAGGGGCTACGCCAGCAACGGGCAGCTTTGCCCAAAGTACATTATGCCAGGAGTTGACAGCCGGGATAGTGCGCAACAGTCTCGGGTGACACCTCAACCCTATTGCCCGCCATGTCCGTCAAAGCTCTCCTCCCCCTCATTTTCGGCCTGCTCCTGCTGAACGCCTGCTCCCCCCGCGCAAACACTGCCGACCTTGAGCAAAAATACCAGAACCTGCTGTTCGCTTCAGGCTGCACGTATTTTGAGAGAACCCTCCCGAAAGATATCAAACCGACCGACTGGGTGTATCTCGCATTTGTTTACCCGGACGGCTCACTCAAATCAATGCAGGGAGTGAGCGGGCAGGGCCTTCCGTTTACTTCAGACACAGTGAAGATTTATTATTTCACGGAAGTATCCCCAAACGGCCCCATGCTCGCTATGCAGATCCGCGATAAATCTGCCGCCAGAGCCATCCTGCCTCCGTTGAAGAAACTCGTCGAGAACCTGCAAACCCCCAACAGCGATACGCCCCTGGCCCGCATGAACGGCAAACCAAACGGCGACTTTAACGATCCGCTCATGCGTTTCAGCACGACGGGCAGCATCCGCCAAATCGGCAAGCGTAGCGACCCGATCCCGGAAGGCTGTTTTGACCTGATCCTCTACGTCAAAGCAGAGCAGCCCACCTCGGCTCAGTAGTCCCGCCAGAACCGGCTTACCGCCTCACCCCAAACGACTCACGATCCCGCCCAAGGGTGGCGACCCAATTTTGATGCTCGGGCCTCAGCGATGCACAGCATCGAAAGTGCAGGCTCTGCCTGCCGCGGGTCCGGGGTGCGTAGCCCCGGTGCGGGTCTGGGCTGCACAAGCCCAGAAAAATCCCCTCCTACCCCTCCAGCAGGTCCAGGGCGTCTGCGCCGACGCGATCGGCGAGGAGGCGACCCTGGGGAGTGAGGCGCAGGGTGTCGCCGTCGAGGAGGGCGAGCCCTTCGTCGGCCAGGGCCTGTGTCCATGGGCGCACGGGGGAGAGATCGAGGTCCGGCCAGTCGCGGGCGAGCTGGGCGAGGTCTACCCCGGCGTTCATGCGTAAGCCAAAGATAAGTGAGTCGGCGGCAAGGATGGCCGGGGTCAACTCGACCTCGTCCACGCGCGCGGGCGCGTCTTTATTAATCCCCTCCAGCCACTGATCGAGGTTGGCCACGTTGGCGTAGCGGCGACCGCCGAACTGCGAGGCGGCGGAGGGGCCAAGGCCGATCCACTCGGTCATTTTCCACGTATTAAGATTATGGATACAGGCGTGGCCGGGGCGGGCGAAGTTCGACACCTCGTACTGCGCGTAACCGGCGGCCTCCAACGTTTCCCAGCTCAGTTGGTAAAGCTCGGCCTCCTGCGGCACGTCGCGACGGAGCTTGCCCTGGCTGAGCTTGACCCACAAAGCGGTGTCCTCCTCGAAGGTCAGGCAGTAGGTCGAAATATGCTCGGGGCCAAGGCGGATGGCCTCGTTTAAATCGGCCAGCCACTGCTCACGACTCTGCCCTGGCAGGGCGAACATGAGGTCGAGGTTGATGTTGTCAAAGCCCGCCTCGCGCAGCGTTTCCCAGGCGCGGTAAATCTGGTTCGCATGGTGCTGGCGTCCGAGTTTGTCCAGCAGGGCGTCGTCGAAGCTCTGCACCCCCATGGAAACGCGGTTGACGCCGAGTTCGCGCAGGGCGGCGGCCTTGTCGGGCTTGACGGCAGAGGGGGCCATCTCGACGGACCACTCTTTGGGAGGCTGCGGCAGGCGCGCGAGAAGGGCTTCCCCCAGACGACGCAGATCGCCCGCCGGGAGCAGGCCGGGCGTGCCCCCGCCCCAGAAAACCGTCTCCACCGGGCGACCATCGAGCGTGGCGGCGGCCTCACGGCTGATTCCGGCGAGGTAGCGGTCGATGTCTCCGCGGCGGGGTGCCTCCTGGTAAAATGCGCAAAAGTCGCAGGCCCGCGCGCAGAACGGCACGTGCACATAGACGCCAAGGGCGGCGGAGGGTTTTGCTTGCAGGCTCACAAAAAGCTCTATTGGCTATGCGCTTCTTCATGAGCAAGGCAAAGTTTCTTTTACTCCCGCTGCTCGCACTGGCGGCGCTCCTCGTCGGCTGTGGCCCGACCATCACTAACCTGACCAGCAATCCGGTCCCGCAGAATCCGTCCGGGATTTACGAGATCAGTATGTCCGTCTCGAACATGGACAACTCGCTGGTCAAGGACAGCTTCAAGCCCTACGTGGTGGTGGACGGCAGCGCCCGCCCGATGCAGCAGAGCCTGATCGGCAAGGACATCTACAAGTACAACTACGCCTTGCCCGAGGGCCGCAACGCCGCCCGCTACTACTTCATTCTGGACTACCAGACCGACTTCAAGGGCGACCTCAAGGACAAGCAGGTCCAAAGCGGCAAGGTCTATGACCTGACCCTGACCAATCGCTACGTCATCACCCTGGAGGCCTACCGCGGCCCCGTCGGCTCCAGCATCCCGGTCGTCGGACGCGGCTTCAGCAAGACGGACAAGGTCATCATCGGTGGCTTCCAGGCTAACACCACCTACTACTCGCCGACTTCGCTGAGCTTCGTCGTGCCGCCGCTCCCGGCGGGTGACTCCTACCGTGTCGAGCTGGCCAGCGGCTCCGGCCTGCTGCCGGTGGGTAACTTCCAGGTGGACCCGGCCAAGCTGGTCGTCAGCCCCGCCAACCTGAGCATCGCCTCCGGCCAGGCTGGGACGCTGAGCATCGGCATCGCCTTTAACGCCCCGCAGGGCGGCCTGCCCATTGACGTGACCACGGACATCCCGCAGAGCGTGGTCATGCCCGAGATCGTAATCCCGGCGGGCGCCCGCTCCATTACCGTCCCGTTCGAGGGCGGCATGCCCGGCGACGGCAAGCTCTTCATCTCCTCCCCCGGCTTCTCTGAGGTTAAGGTCCCCGTCAGCGTGATGGGCACCTTTATCGAAGACACCAGCGTCGAGGTCATCGAACCGGCGGGCAGCTCCGGCCCCGTCATCATCGAGGAAGCGGAAGTCATCGAGGTCAAGTAAGCCTCCGCGACACTAACTTTTTCGAAAGGCCCGCCGGATGGCGGGCTTTTTTTGTGCCCACAGTCACGCAGAGACGAGCAGATTCGCTCACAGGGGACTTGCCTGCACCGTATCCAGCCGTCACCTTGGGGCCATGAAAGTTGCCATCGCCTCCCTCACCCTGCTGGCCGCGCTGCTCGCGCTGACCGGCTGCGAACAAAAACCAAGCGCCAGCGAAGCCTCCGCCGAGACTTCCGCCGACAGCTTTCCGCTGATCCCGAAAAAGGACCGCGCGGCCAGCTTCGACGCGGTCGCCCGGCGGCTCGACCTCGGCGGCGACAGCTTTTACTTCGCCGACTTCGGGACGAGCTTTCAGCAGCTCGGGCAGAAACTCGGCTCCTTCATGCAGGGGATACAGGGCGCGGACCCCACCAACATGCAGTTTGCCGTGGCCTCCATGCTCCCCTACGAGCAGCTCGTGGACGTGCTCGGCGTCTCCGACCTGAGCGCCCTGGGGATGAGCAGCTACTACGATGGCTCCCTCTACCGCAGCAAGTGTGTCGTCTATCTGCCCGACGGGCTGCACGGACTCTTCACGCTGATCGGCACCGAGCCCGGCCCCTTTGACGCGCTCGCGCTGGCCCCGGCGGGCACCGACGTGTTTTTCTCGCAGCAGATCCACGGTAGCGCGATCAAGCAGATCATCCTCGACGGGGCCGAAGCCATCATGCCCGGCAACGGTGACAAGATGGCCGCCGGCCTGCTCGCCAAGCCCGCCGGTCCGGTCCTCACCGTGGGCGAAGCCCTCGACAAGGCCGACACCACCCTGACCGCCATCGTCCGCCTGGGCGAGACGCGCGAAATCGCCGTGCCCGACTCCGAAGCGTCCTTTAGCGTGCCGCGGGCGCAATTCCTGGTGCGCCTCAGCGGGCAGGGCTGGCTCATCACCGACGGGATCTTCCCGGTCGAGATGTGGGTGAGTGAGGGCGCCATGACCCGCACGGAGGAAGACGGCCAGGTCATCTACCGCCAAAGCGAGGAAGCCGCCGCCGGGACCCCGAGCGATTTCGCCCAAGCGCAGATCATCCTCGACCCGGCCACGGGCGACCTGACCTTGGTCAGCGACGAAGCCTTCTGGCAGGAGTGCACCTCGGGTAAAACCAGCCTCGCCGACAGCCCGCGCTACCAGGCCGCCGTCAAGGGCCTTCCCACCGAGGGCAACAGCCTGACCTACGTCAGCAAGGAAACCTTTAATACCCTAATCGGCCTGTACAAGCAGGCACAGGAGACTGTCCCGCCGCAGATGGCTGGTATTTTTACCATGTACGAGCTGTACCTGCCCATCTTGAGCTTGGACAAGGTCGAGGCGGATGCCGCCTCGGTCATCACGGTGGATGCGACCTCGATCTTCAGCGACAGCCGCTGGCCGACCTCCAGCGGCTCTATGACCGGAGGCTCCTCCGGCGTAGTGGTCACCGGCCTGCTCGCCGCCATGGCCATCCCGGCCTTTAACAAGGTCCGCGCGGAGAGCCGTGAAAAGACCATCACGAACAACCTGCGCCTGGTCGCCTCCGCCGGTCAGCAGTACATCCTCGAAAACGGCGAGCCCCAAGTCGGTTACGACAAGCTGGTGCAAGAAGAGTACTTCCACCCCATCCAGCCCGTGAACGGCGAAAGCTACGACGACCTCGTCGTGCGCGAGGAGGGCGGTATCCTGGAGGTGACCACCGCCTCCGGAGAAACGGTCTCGTTCGAGTATTAGGGAGCGATCCGCGGTCCGTCCGTTTTACCATCCCCCACAAAAGGCAGGCCTGGTGCCTGCCTTTTGTGTGATGTTAATAGTCGGTTTTCTTACGGTAGGATGTAAAGCGGGCTTGCCGCTCATTTAGTAATAATGGATAAAATCAGGGATGAAAACCGCCATCATCACCCTCTCCCTGATTTGCGCCCTGTTCACCCTGAGCGGCTGCCCCTCCCCCTCCGCCTTCAATAAGGTGCGGGAGGAATCCCGCAAAAAGGTTATCATCAACAACCTGCGACAAGTCGCCTCCTACGGGCAAATGTACATCCTCGAGCAAGAGGTTCCCAAGGTCGGCTATCCCACGATTATCAACGCCAAGATGATGCCGGAGCTCCAACCGATTGACGGGGAAGATTACACCCCGCTCGTCGTGAGCGAGGACGGCGGCACACTCCAGGTCACCACTGACTCCGGCCAGGTCATCAGCTACGAGTATTGATCCACGCGGACAGGGGCCGCCCCAATCGCTCCAAACGCAGGCTTTACCTTCATGGCAAGGTGCGCTTAGCTAGGCCGCTTCCATGAAACCGACCAGCATCATCGCCCTGCTCTCCGGCCCGGACCAGCCCGGTCTGGTCGCCCGCGTCGCGGGATGGATCTACGAGCGCCACGGCAACATCATCCACGCCGACCAGCACCGCGACAGCGAAGCGGAGGTGTTTTTCCAGCGTGTGGAGTGGGTCCCCGCCGGGGACTACGAGGAGGAGCTGGCCGGTTTCCGCGCGCTGGCCGAGGGCCAGCTCGGCATGAACGCCCGCGTGGCGCTCTCCAGCGACCGCCCGAAGGTCGCCATCATGGTCTCCAAGATCGACCATTGCTTCCACGACATCATCCTGCGCTTTCGCGGCGGGGAGCTGCCCGGCGAGCTCGTCGCGGTCGTCTCCAACCACGAGGACCTCGCCGACGCCACCGCCGCCTACGGCCTGCCCTTTTACCACATCCCCGTCACCCGCGAGACCAAGGCCGAGGCCGAGGCCCAGCAGGTCAATATCCTCCACGAAACCGGGGCCGAACTCGTCATCATGGCCCGCTACATGCAGGTCCTGAGCGAATCCTTTCTCAAGAACGTGGGCTGTCCGGTGATTAACATCCACCACAGCTTCCTGCCAGCTTTCGCGGGGGGCAAGCCCTACCACCAGGCTTACGAGCGCGGCGTCAAGCTGATCGGCGCGACCGCCCACTACGCCACTGCCGACCTCGACGAGGGCCCGATCATCGCCCAGGACGTGGCCCGCGTCACCCACCGCCATGGCCCGGCCGACCTCGTGCGCCGTGGTCGCGATCTGGAGAAGACCGTCTTCGCCCAGGCCGTGCGCTGGCACCTGGAGAACCGCATCCTCGTTTACCACAACAAAACCGTCGTCTTCGACTAGGTGCGTGGCCGCACGGGACCATGAGGGGCTGCGCCCCTACGCGGCCAGAAAGGCCGCTACCCCGGCAGGGCAAACCCTGCACTCTGGATGCTCACGCATCCTGACGGGGGTCCGGCTGGACCAGCAATCGCCCCATCGGCGCCAAACAGGCGCCTGCCCCGTATTGAGCCAGGAGAAGGGGCAGAACATAACGCCCCCCTCGGCTTGGTCCTGCCTTGGCCGGGAAAGGCATCCGTGATCCGTAAAATCACCGGCAAAGGAGCCTGTCCTGCGGTATTGACTTGTGCGACGCGGGGGGCAAGAGTTCGCCCCTTTGCCCGACCATGAACCGGCCCCCGAAAAAGCATAAACCCAAAAAGGACGACATCCTCAACGATCCGCGCTTCGAGCGTAAAGACCTGGAGGAAGCCGACCGCCGCCTGCACGCCAAGGACGCCGTCCAGGGCGACGACCGTAACCTCGTGCACATCGACGATGCTTTCAAGGAAGCCGACATCGAGGACCAGGTCTGGCTCTTCTGGAACAAGTACAAGGGCACGATTTTCGCCGTGATCATTGCCGTCTTTATCGGTGTGATCGGGGTCGAAGGCTACCGCATGTATCAGCGCGGCGCCGTCCAGTCGATGCAGGCCGCCTATAGCGAAGCCAAGACGACCGAAGAGCTGACCGCCTTTGGCCAGGAACACACAGGAACCCCGCTGGGCGGTTTCGCACTGCTCCAGTCCGCCGACGCGCAGTACAGCCAGGGCAACTACGCCGCCGCCGCCCCGCTTTACAAGTCCGCCGCCGCCTCCCTGACCGACACCTACGTGCAGGGCCGCGCCCGCCTCGGCGAAGCCATGTCGCAGGTGCAGGCCGGGCAAACCGACCTGGGCAAGAACCTCCTCAGCTCGATCGCCGCCGACACCACCGCTCTCATCTCCGTCCGCGCCGAAGCCACCTTTGACCTCGGCATCCTCGCCCTCAGCGCCGAGGATTACGCGGGCGCCCGTCGCCAGTTCGAGCAGGCCAGCGCCCTCGACCAAGGCGGTCCCTGGGGCTCCCAGGCCGATCGCCTGCTCCAGCAGGTGCCCGAACTTGCCGCCGCCGAGTCCGCCGCACCGTCGACGGAAACCGCACCGGCCCAGCCTGCCGCGAGCACGTCGGACACTGTCACCCCGGCTGCCAGCACCGACACAGCCGCCCAGGGTCAGGACAAGCTCGACGCGGAGATCGCCGAGTCCGAAGCCACGGATAGCCCGGTCGTCGGCGAAATGAGCCCGGTAACCGAATCCACGGCCAGCCCGGCCGAAACCGACGCCGCCACCGCGCAGTAAGCCGGACGCATCGCCAGTCAGACACGGACATCCATTCTTTCCCAAGAGGGCCGCGAGCAGATCGCGGCCTTTTTTTGTGCGCGGAGAGCCGTTTTTTTATCACCCGAAGCCACCCCGTCCGTTGTCATCCTGAGCGAGCGCAGCGCGTCGAAGGATCTCCCGGTTCGGATTTTTACGGATTCATTCAGCAGACCGGGCGAGGAGATCCTTCGACGCGTCCGCTTGCGGACTTGCTCAGGATGACAACGGGGTGTGCTGCGACGGACCGAAGGCACTCACTGAACCAAACTCTTTGCGAAATGGCCCTACTTGAGCTTGTCGAGGTACTCCTTACGCTGATCATCCGGCAAGTCCTTCTGGAGTATGAACTGGCGGGCGGCGAACTTGTCCACCTTCCCCCACTCGCTCAGGCTCTGGTCGAGCAGCTGCTTGCGCTGGCCCTCGTCCTGCACCCGCAGCGCCCACTCGGCGGCGTAGGCGGGCTCGTAACGCTTAATGGTGTTGACGAGGCCGCGGATGGCGTCGTCACGGTTGGCCCCGGCGGGCATCTCGGCCATGTAGGCAGCGGCGGCGGGCAGGTCCTGCCGCAGCCAGCTGTTAACGAGCGTTTTCTGGGCGTCGTCGTAGGGCTGCCCCTCGGGCAGCGTCTCGATCCACTCCGCTGCGGTGGCCGGATCGGAGTTGCACCAGGAGTTGGCGAGAGAGTTTGTGAGCTGCGCGCGCTCGTCCGCAGTGGCATGCTGATCGATCCAGGCAGCGGCGGCCTGCGGATCATACTGGGCCCAACTGCCCATGGCGGTTGACACCGCGCCCTTGCGCACACCCTCGTCCGGGAGGGTGGAGATCCACGCCAGCGCACCGGCAGGGTCGTAACTCATCCAGGAGCGGGTGGCGCTGTTGACGGCGTTCCGGCGGAGCTCGTCGTCATCGATCGTGCCGATCATCTGCACGAGCGCGGCGGGATCGTCGGAGCCGAGCTGGTCGTAGTAGCGCCCGAGGGCCTGGCGGCGCTCGTACGGGTTTTCCAGTGAATCGGCCCAGGCCAGCGCGCCCTCCGGGTCGCGGCGGCTCCAGTTCCACATAAAATTGCTCATCATGTTGGCCCGGTTGTCGCCGGGGGGCATACTCATCACCAGATCGATCGCGCCCTGCGGGTTCTCGTCGAGCATGCTGTAAATGAGGTTGCTGTAAGCGTTCCGGCGGTCGTTGCCGGTGAGGTTGTCCGTGACAAAGGCCATGGCCGCCTGCGAGTCGGTCTCGGCCAAGGCGCGGGCTACGTCCTGCATGGCCTGGTTGCGGTTGCGGCCCAGGGGCATCGTCTCAATCAGGTCGAGCGCCCGGTCCATGTCCTCGTTGCGGGCGAGGTTACTGATGAGCTGCTGCATGGCCTGCCCCTTGAAAGGTGACTCCTCCATCGCGTTGAGGTAGGTGAGCGCGGCGTCCGGGTCCTGCCGGTACCAGGTCTGAATAATGCTGCCGATGGCGTTGCGGCGCGTCTCGGGGCTGGCAACATTGGCCATCAGGTGATCAACGGCAGCCTGCGGATCACTCTCGGCCCAGCCGCGGTAAAGCTCGGCGTGTGTCCAGCTGCTGACGTCGGAAGGGGAAAGCCCGGCGTAGATTTGCAGGGCCGCCTCCGGGTCGGAACGGGCCATGCGGGAGAGTGCGGCCTGGATGAGATTCTGCCGTTGCGAGCCGCTGGGCGTGGCCAGCGCCGCCGCCAAGGCCGCCTGCGAGTCGTCCTCGGCCCAGGCGTTGACGACCGACCACAGAGCGCTGCGGCGCTGGTTGGGGTCGGTCAGGGTAAGCGCCTCCTGATAGGCTCCCTGCGGGTCATCCTTGGCCCAGTTGCGAAAGACGGAGTTGTAGCGCCAGCGGTCGGTCATTTCGCCGCTGTACTGATCCATGAGGACGCGGGCGCGGCGGTAGTCCTCCGAGGCGATTTTGTTGACCACGGCCTGGATGGCCTGGCGGCGGACCTTATCCTCGCCGACGGCATCAGCGGCGGCCAACGCGCCGGAGGGATCGAGCTCGGCCCAGATGCGAAAAATCGTCGTCAGGTACGGCACGGAGGTCGGGGTTTTACGCTCCTGCGCCAACGACCACTGAAGCGCTCCGGTGGGCGAAAGCTCCGTCCAGCGCTCCACCAGCATCCGGCGCGCTTCGTTGCGGATGCGCTTGTCCGGGTGCTCCTCAAAGCTGTCCATCAGCGCCGCCATCTCGGAGGCGGGCACGTCCTGTACGAGCGCGTGGAGCTTGAGCGTGCGGACGAAGGGGCTGCGCGTGGTGATGGCGGCAATCATCGCCTCCTGCGTCGTCAGCCGCTCCCCGGCGAGTTCCTCTGAGGCGGCGACCACCTCTGCGCCCTGCCCGTCTGCCCCGGCGGGATTCGGGGCCTCGCGCACGACGACCTCCACCCGCTCGGTCGTCAACGGCCCAACGGGCGTCAGGGCATTACCGGCGCGGGCGGAGGGAACGGGATCGGGCGAGCTCAGGCGACCAGCGACGAAGGCCACCGCGAGCACGGCGACCGCCACGCAGACAAGCAGCAGTTTTTTCATGGCGGAGAATGGGAGGCGACGAGTGAGCCCGGACCTTTCACACGGAAAACACAGTATGCGCTCCCGCGCGGGCCGGGGTACGGCAGACTCTAGCCCGCTCTCACGGCCTGTGACAATCCCCGTTTACGCCGGGCTTGGACATTTTTAACCCCTTCCGCCCAGTCGGGGAGAAAAGAGCGCCTGCCCCGATGGACGAACGGAGTTCGTTTGCTCGGGCGCTAATCGGATCACTGATGCAGGACTCTGTCCTGCCTGTTTCAGGCCAGCGACACTTCGACGGAAAAGACCTCGGTCTTGCCCGGCTCGACGAAGTGCAGGCCCTTCTGGGTCTCGGGGCTGTTGGGCGGCCCCATCCACGGTTCCACACAGAAAAAGGGGCTCTCGTCGGTCTGGGTCCAGGAGACGACCGACACCCACGGGGCGGGGACCTTCTGGTCGCCGATGCGGATGAGGATGTCCTCCTCGCCCCCGCGCGGCCCGAAGCGCACCTCGTTGCTCTTGAGCTTACAGCGGATCAGGTCCACCTGCACCGGGTCGTCGAAGCCCCCCGCATCGGGAAAATCTTTCACCGGCACGAGCTTACCCTCGCCGTCCTGGTGGAAGGCCTTTTTCGCGGGCACATGCAGCACGTAGTCGCGGCGCGAAAGCCCCTCGTGCCACGGCAGGGCGAAGTAGAAATGGTGCCCCGCCGACCACGGGAGCGGCTTGTCCCCATGGTTCTGGAGCTCGTAATCGACGAAAAACGCCAGCTGCTCGAAGCGGTAGCGCACGCAGAAGGTGTAGTCGTACGGGTAGGCCACGCGGCACTCCTCGGAGGGCACGAACTGCGCGGTGAAACCATGGTCGTGCTCAGTCACGACCTCGAAGCGTCCCTGCCGGGCGTACCCGTGCATGGCCATGGGGCGGCGTTCGCCGTCGGGGGCACGCCAGTAGCCGATGGCTCCCTTGTCAAAGGTGCGGGCGGCGAAAGGGAAGAGCACCGGATTGCCCCCGCGCGCATGGGCAATGGCGCCCAGGTCGGCATTTTCGGGCCAGTGGATGACATCGCGGAAGCTGCCGTCGGCCAGCGTGAGGTGCCAGTTCATCAGGCGCGCCCCGGCCTCGGGGTATGCCAAAAAAGTGGAGGCCCCGATCTGCCACTTGCGCACCGGGTGCCCGTCGATATCGAGCGTTTCGATCATGGATAACGAAGCTAGCGCCTGCGTGCGAAATGACAACACCGATGAGGAAAGTTCTCCGCGAAACCGCCTGCGGCCTGCGCCCGCGCGGCATGCCCGGCCCCTGCCATTCCGCGAAAAATCCGTGAAAACCGCCCCGTCGCCCCGTTTTCGTCCTTATCGGAGCACAATCGCACCGCTTGGCCTTGCTTTTGGCGGGGGCGTTTCCTACGTTGGGATATCCCATGGTTCCCCGGGTCTATCTGCTCGCCGCCCTCCTGCTCCTGTCCGGTCCGGTCGCCTCTGTGTGGGCCGATAACGCCGCTGCCGAAGAGCAGCCTGCCACGGCCCCTGCCGACAGCGCAGACGCCGACAACGCGCAGGCCTCCGAGTCCGCCCCGCCCGCCGAGACGCTCGACGAGCAGATCGCCGAAGCCGAGGCCCCCGACAGCCCCGTCGTGGGCGACATGAGCCCGCTGACCGAGGCCGACCCCGCCGACGACTCTTCGGACGCCACGGACAAAGCCCCCGCCCCCGAGTCTTTTGCCGACGAGCCCGCGCCGAGCATTCTGCCCATGCCCGCGGACGGTTACGACGTGTACGTCGTGCCGATCAAGGGCGCCATTGGCCCGCCCCAGCTCTACATCCTGCGCCGCGCCCTCAAGGACGCCATCGCCAACGGCGTAGAGACCGTCATCCTCCAGATGGACACGCCCGGCGGCCGCGTCGACACGACCCTGGAGATGATGGAGGCGCTGGATAACTTCGAGGGCGAGACGATCACCTTTGTCGACAAGGACGCCATTTCCGCCGGTTCGTACATCGCGGTGGCGACGGACGCCATTTACTTCGCCCCCAAGGGTAAGATGGGCGCAGCCGAAGCCGTCACCGGCAATGGCCAGGACATCGACGAGAGCATGCAGCGCAAGGTCAGCAGCTACCTGCGGGCCGTCGTGCGGGTGCTCTCCGAGACGCACCGCTACCGCGCCGATGTGCAGCGGGCCATGATGGACCCCGCCTACGTGCTTGAGATCGACGGCCACGAGATCAAGCCCGCTGGTGAACTGCTCACGCTTACCGCCACCGAGGCTGCCCGTGAATACGGCAACCCGCCCCAACCCCTGCTGGCCGCCGGGATCGTGGACAGCGTGGATCAACTGCTGGACCAGCGTTACGGCCCCGGCAACTACCACGTACGCGAGTTTCACCTGAGCTGGTCCGAGGAGTTCGCCAAGTGGTTCTCCACCATCGCCCCGGTTCTCATCTCCATCGGCATCCTCTTAATCATTATCGAGATCAAGACCCCGAACTTCGGGCTGCTTGGCGGGCTCGGGATCGCCCTGGTCATCCTCGCCTTTCTGGGCAACACCTTCGCCGGGCTGGCGGGCAACGAGCCCATCCTGCTCTTTTTCGTCGGGGTGATCCTGATCGCGCTGGAGCTGTTCTTCTTCCCGGGCGTGATCGTCGTGGCCGCGCTCGGCCTGCTGAGCATCGTCGCCGCCATCGTCTGGTCGATGGCCGACATCTGGCCCACGCCCGACGGGGGCGTCACCATCTCCGGCGAGGCCCTGGCCGAGGCTTTCCAGAACGCCCTTATCGCCGTCATCCTGGCGGGCATCGGGCTGGCGATCCTGTGGCGTTTCCTGCCAAGCTCGCCGCTGTTCCGCCGCTTCATTTCGGTCGGCGCGGTCGGCGGCGTCTCCGAAGTGGACGCCCACGGCGGCAGCTCCTCCTCCGGCCAAACCACCTTGCCCGACCTGGGCGCGCGCGGCACCGTCGTGCGCGACCTGCACCCCACCGGCATCATCGAGATCGACGGCCAGCAATACCAGGCCAAGTGCGCCCACGGCGAAATCAAACGCGGCCAGCCCGTCATCGTCGTCCAGCGCGGCAGCTTCGCCCTCGTGGTCGAGCCCGCCGACAACGCCTCATGAAACGCCCGCACCTGACCGCTCTCGCGTTGTTGTTTGCCGTTCCCCTGCTGGCAAACGCGCAGATCGAGCACAATCCGGGTGACGCGGAAGACGAGATGCCCGAGGGGCATGAAAGCCTTTGCCGTCAACTCGACGCACTGACAGAGGGTAAGGACTACACACTGATTCATGCCCGCCTGGAGCAACCCGGTGTGTTTGCAGGCACGCCTAAAGAAACCCGGCAGACCATGACCCTGCTCTACGGCAACGGGGAGCTTTACGCGTTCTCGGCCTACACGGACATCCCCACCCGCATGGACGAACTGCTGGGGGTGTCGATATTTCCTTCCAGTCAGCCCGACTCTGACGGCTCCTACCACGCCAGCGCCGTCAAAAAGGAGGCCATCCAAGCCTCCGGCGGAGTGATGCAACGAGCTTCGGAGAGCGTCCATTATGACATCATAGATGATCGCATTGTGGACACAAGAGAGCGCAGCTATTACCAAAAGACCGACGCCGACATCGGTATTTTGCTGGAGTACATGTATCTGCTCACGGCCCTTGGCGAATGGCCCCTGCTAGATGCCCAAAGCGACGAGCTTGTTAGCATGAAGGGGCCGACAGAGCTCCACGGAGTGAATCTCGTGGCCAGCACGGTCCCGTCCGACATGACCATTGTGGGGAACCACGAGATTCGCATCCGCACGTTTCCCGAGCAACCTGGCCGTGACCTCGTGATCCTCCTCGAACCCAAGGGCGATGATACACTCGCCATAATACATTTCAACGGTGGCCTGGATTTTTCGAAGACCTATCATATCGCCCCGCCTGAAAAGCTCGCTCCCGGCGATTCGCGTGTCGCCGCGTTTCAGGCGCAGGTCCTCGCTCAGATCGACGCCGCGTACACCGAGGCGAACACGCCGCGCCCGTCCACCTGCGCGAAATGACATTGGCCCGCCGCCGGATTTACCCTAATGTTCCCCTCATACAACCGCCCATGACCCTCATCGTCGCCCTCATCGTCATCGCCCTGGTGCTGTTCTTCCTGGAGATTTTTCTGCCGGGGGGGATCCTCGCCGTGGTCGGGGCGGGGTGCCTGCTGGGGGCCTCGTACCTGACGTACGAGGAGTATGGTGTCGTGGCCGGGGCGGGCGTGCTGGTCGGCTCGGGCGTGGTCAGCCTGGTTTTCTTTTTCCTGGAGCTGCAACTGCTCAAGAGCACCCGCTTCGGGGGGTTCCTGCGCTCGGAAGGCTCGATCCAGGGCGGCTCCAACGCCCCCGCCGGGGACGACTCCCTCGTGGGCAAACAGGGGACCGCCTTGACAACCATGGCCCCCTCGGGCAGGGTCCGCATTGACGGACGCAACTACGAGGCCGCCGCCCAGGGCGGCTACGTGGCCAAAGGCACCTCCATCGAGGTCGTCCGCGTCGAAAGCTTTAAACTCATCATCAAACCATTGTCATGATACCATCCGCACTCGCTGTCTCTCCCCTCGTCCTGATCGGTCTCGGCATCGCCGGCCTGATTGTCCTGTTCCTGTTTTTCATCTTCATCTCGTTCTTCACGGTCTGGATGAAGGCCCTCTCCTCGGGGGCGCAAGTAAGCATCGGCACGCTGATCGCCATGCGCTTTTTCCGCCGCCTGCCCTACTCCCTCATCGTGGACGCGCGCATCATGTCCGTAAAGGCCGGGATCGACCTGTCCATCAATCAGATCGAGACCCAGTACATGGCCGGGGGCAACATCATCGAGACCGTCCAGGCCCTCATTAACGCCAAGAAGGCCGGTATCTTCCTGGATTGGGACAAGGCCTGCGCCATCGACCTGGCCACCAAGGGCACGAGCAAGTCTGTCATGGAGGCCGTGCACACCTCCATCAACCCCAAGGTCATCGATTGCCCCGCGCCCACCAGCGGCCGCAACACCATCGACGGCGTGGCCAAGGACGGTATCCAGGTCAAGGCCCGCGCGCGCGTCACCGTGCGCTCGAACCTCGACCACTACGTCGGCAACGCCCTGGAGGAGACCATTATCGCCCGTGTCGGCGAGGGTATCGTCACCACCATCGGCTCGGCCGAGAGTTACAAGTTCGTCCTGGAGAACCCGGACCGCATTTCCAAAAACGTGCTCGAACGCGGCCTCGACGTGGGCACCGCCTTTGAGATTATTTCCATCGACATCGCCGACGTGGACGTGGGCGAAAACATCGGAGCCAAGCTCCAGGAAGCCCAGGCCATCGCCAACAAGAACATGGCCCAGGCCCAGGCCGAAATCCGCCGCGCCGCCGCCGTCGCCCTCGAACAGGAGATGAAGGCCCGCGTGCAGGAAATGCAGGCCAAGGTCGTCGAAGCCGAGGCCGAGGTTCCGCTCGCTCTGGCCGAATCCCTGCGCTCCGGCAAGATGGGCTTCATGGACTACTACCGCCTCCAGAACATCCAGTCCGACACCGCCATGCGCGAGTCCATCTCCAAGCCCGAGGAACCGGGTCGCCAGGAGTAACCCGGCCCGCATCCGCGACTCCCACACCTTAACCTTCCGCTCCGCTCCCCATGGTCCACACTGCCTCCCTCGAAGAATGGCTCGTGCCGGTCGTGGTCTTCGTCATCTGGGCGATTAATGCCGCCATCTCGGTGGCGAAGAAAAAGAGCGAGGAGGAGAACGGCGGGGAGTCGCCGCAGCGGCCCTTCACGCCGCTGAACCACCCGGCCAACGACGACACCGAGCGCACCCGCCGCATCCAGGAGGAAATCCGCCGCAAGATCGCCGAGCGGCGCGGAGAGGTCGTCCCCCCGTCAGCGGCTGACACTTCCCCCGCCTATCCCCAGGAGCAACCGCCGCCCCTGCGGCGCACGGCGGAGCGCATGCCCTCGCCGCTGGAGGCTCCCCGGCCCATGACTTCGCCCCGCGAGGTGGCCCACCGCCGCCCGACCTACGCCCCCGACGCGGGGCCGGTTTACCGGGAGCAGCCGGAACCGCGCAACGACTACCTGGCCCAGCTCGAAGCACAGCGCCGCCAGATCGAGGAGTCCGAGCGCCAGGCCGAGGCCATCCGCCGCCAGGCCCGCGCCCAGGCCGCCCGCCGCAAGGCCAAGCCCATCCTGAAAAAGACGACTTCCGCCGGGGCCGGCCTTCCGTCCATCCGCGGCAGCCTCAAGCGCGAGCTGCGCGATCCCGCCGCCATCCGCAAGGCCGTCCTGCACTACGAGATCCTCGGCACCCCCATGGGTATGCGCCGCGACGGCCAGCTCTACCCGCACTGGGAAGTTTGAGGGGTTCGAAAGTTTAATGGTTTGAGAGTTCGAAGATCAGGGCGGGCGGTTCCTGTCTGTTTGTTTTTTTCCTTAACCAACCCCCACTCGTAGCCCCCACCCCGCCATGCCGTTCAAACGACTTCTGACGACTCTTCTGCTGAGCCTGCTCACCTTCACGCTCTGTCACGGTGACGGAGCTTTTCGCGACCGCATCGGCGACTGGCAGCTTGCGGGCGTGCGCGTGTACGACGATCCCGACCTAGGCTTCAGCCTGCGCTACGATCAGCCGGACAATCAGGATAAGTTCGACGTTTATTTCTACAATAATGGCCAGACCGACCTCGGCACCGGCCTCCCCGGCAACGCCGTGGCCCGTGAACTGGGGCAGGTCATCGCGGGCATCCAGGAGATTGGCAAGCGTGGCTACTACTCGGACATTTCCGAGCCAAAACTCGGACAGGGCACGATGGACCTCAACGGTGACGAGGTCGCTTTCATGTTCGCCCACGTCACTTACCGCCAGACAGACAAGGACAGCGAAAAACTCGGTAATCCCAGCACGGATCTGCGGCAGTCCTTCGCCTTCCTAACCACGTACCAGGGCCGCTTCCTCAAGGTGCGCTTCACCGTCATCAGCGAGGATTACGACGCGGCTTTCGCGCAGTTCAACGGCATCCTTGAGCAGCTTGAACGCAGCTTTTAGGGCGGTTTATTAAAGCGACCACGTAAAAGCACAAAGAAAACACGAAAGGCACGAAGCCTTTGCGCGTGGATTCTTTTACCTTTGTGTCTGCGTAATCAGACAAAAACGGAAGGTATCCGATCCGTTCGCCGGGCAATCGCTTTGGTGTAACGCCACCCCATGTCTTTGCTCCCGGCAAAAGCATCCCGGTACGCAGGCACCGAGGGTGCTGGGCTTCCACTGCTAGCGGCTTTGCGGGGGGGCGATGGGGCCGTCCATGCCGTAGTAGGTCTGGCGAAGGCCCGTCTGGTTCGACTTGAAGCGCTCGCCGCCGATCTCAACGGTCACGTTCTGGATTTCCGGACTGACCACGCGGATGACGCCGTTGCGCTCCACCGTGACGGATTGGCCCGCGCTCAGCGAGCCCTTGAAAAGTTCTTCCAGATTATTCTCCTGGCGCACCAGCACGTAGGCGTTGGCCGTGGCGATGATCGTGACCGGGCCGTTCTGGGCCGGATCGGGCAGGCTGGGCGTCGGCACTGTCGGGGTGGCGGGTGTGGTAGCGGCGGGCGGCGTCGAGGCGAGGTCACCCTCGTCCACCGGCGTGCTCGGACTAATCAACATATTGACCAGCATGGCCAGCAGCGCGACCAGCACAAACGTCCCCGCGACAATCAGGCCGATCTTCCAGTACAGGGTCGAGTCGGTCTTCTGCTCCATCGGGTCGGCCGGACCGGAGCTGGGGCGCTCCTTGATCTTGGCGGTCTTGGCCACCTTGGCACTGTGTTCGCCAAAGGGCGGGGCCGACTCCGTGCCGCCGAGGGTCTTGGGCTCCTCGGGCAGGTCCATCCGGCCAAAAAATTCCCGGTTCTCACGCTTGGAAGCGACTTTGCTGGCACCGAGCAGGACGGCGTTGTAGTCCGTCATCAGCTTGTCCTCGTCCAGCTTGAGGTAGCGGCCGTAAATTTTCAGGAAGCCGCGCTTGTACACGTCGGGCAGATCGAAGTCGAACTGGTTGTTCTCGAAATGCATGAGAAAGTCGCTCCGGACCTTCGTCGCCTCGGCAGCCTCACGGATGGAGATGCCCTGCCGCTTGCGTGCTTCCTCTAGTCTGTCACCGATGTTCGGCATTCTAAATTCGGGAGTTTGTGAGCATTCGCCAACCGATGGCAAGGAGGAAAGTCAGTCTGGCGCAGAAACTTGCACGCCACCCGGCGGGCGGGTAAATCCCGCCCCGGCAGATCACCGATACGTTTTTGTGAAGGAAAACCACGGGCCCGGCGGACACGGGCGCCTTCCCCCCGCCCGCTCAGCGCAGTTGCAGGATTGCGCCCTTGAGGTAGTGGCTCTCGGGCATACCCAGCAGAACGGGGTGGTCGGCGGGCTGGCCGGTCTCCTCCCGCACGATGAAGTCGCGCCGGGCGTCCCCGGCAGCCTCGGCCAGCACATCCATGAACTGCGCCGGGGCGACATTCTGCGAGCACGAGTAGGTGGCGAGGATGCCGCCGGGGGCGAGCAGGCGCATGGCCCGCAGGTTCAGCTCCTTGTAGCCGCGCAGCGCCCCGTCGAGGGACTTCTTGCTGCGGGCGAAGGACGGCGGATCGAGCACGATCAGGTCAAAGGTCTCTTTCCGGTTGGCCGTGAACCAGTCGAACATGTTCATAACCGAAAAATCCACCGACAGGCGGTTCTTGCCGGCATTGAGCCGGGCCGTCTGCACGCACTCCTCTGAAATGTCCACCGCCAGGACGGACGCTGCCCCGGCCTTGGCACAGTGCAGCGCGAAGCCGCCCTGGTTGCAGAAGCCGTCCAGCACGCGCCGCCCCTTCGCCAGCGCGGCCACGCCCCGGTGCTGTTCCCGCTGATCGAGATAAAAGCCCGTCTTGTGCCCGCCTTGCAGGTCGATGAAGAACTCGATCCCGTCCAGCGTCATCCAGGTGGCCCCGGCGCGTTCGCCGCTGAGGGTGGTGACGGTCGTCTCCAGTCCCTCCAGCTTGCGGCTGGGGGCGTCGTTGCGGTAAACAATCTCGCTCGGGGACAACAGGCGCTTCAGGCACTCAGTGATGAGCGGCAACGCCCGGTCCATCCCGGCAGTCAGCGCCTGCACGACAAGCACCTCGCCGAACTGGTCCACGACCAGCCCCGGCAGACCGTCGGCCTCGGACCAGACGAGGCGGCGGGCGGTGTCCGGCGCGCGCCGGGCGATGGCGGCCTCCAGCGCCTGGGCCAGAAAGGCCTCGTCAAAGACAGCCTTGTCGCGGCTGATCCGCCGCCAGATGATCTGGGAGCGCCCGTTGTACAGGCCCACGCCCAGGAAGCGTCCGCGCGAATCGCGCAGCTCGACGGTTTGGCCGTTGTGCTCGGCGGGCAGCAGGCGGGTGACTTCCCCGCTGAAGACCCAGGGATGCCCCCGCAGTACACGCGGAGCCGGACCCGGCTTGAGTTTTAAGGAGACGCTCATGGAAATCGGGAGGCTGGCGGAAACTGTCTGCCAACGGCAAACGGTCGTTTGCGCGGGGGAACAGGCTCCGGAAAGGCGGGGGCAGTTGAAGATTAAATATCACCCCACCGCGAGCTAATTCAAGCCCGGATATCCGACCGGTCTCTTTCCCGTCCCGGGCACTCCTGGCCGCCCCGAGAAATCTGTAACGAAAGCCCTGCCCGCGTGAGATATCCCATAAAAACTCCGAGCAACGGGATTGCCTTGCCGCCCCTGCTCCCTAACGGTCTTTACCTAGGCAATTATCCCGAAAGAGCCCCAAAGTCATGGACAAGCGTATCCCAACCGCCAGCTTTTCGTATCGATTGGCCGGATTTAACCTGCCCTCGCCCAACCCTGAACGTATGGCCGACTTTTACCAGTCCGTCCTCGGCGCACGCATCGTCAACGATGACGCGCACGGCGGGCCGCATCGTATCGAAATCTGGTTCGGCGAAAGCAGGGAAGGCGCCCCCTGGATCACCGTCCACCAAGATGCGGCCTTTCTGCCCCCCACCGCTCGCACCTGCCAGGGGTTTGAATTCCGCGTGGCGGATGTTGACGCCGAATACCGGCGCATACGGGCGTTAGGCATTGAGATGCAGGAACCGCCGACAGACCTGCCTTGGGGTTTCCGTTATTTCCATCTCGTGGACCCCGACGGCAACGGCATCGATATTGTCGCGGCTCTCTGACAGAGAGCCGCCCAAACAGAGTCCGACCGGCTCAGGACACCTTGCGAAAGAGATAAAAGGACAGTCCGAGCATGAGGACCAGTGGCAGCCAGGCCGAGATCATGAGCGGGAGCAGTTCCTGCTCGCCCAGCAGGCGGCAGACGCTGGAGACCAGATAGTACAGGACGAAGAGCCCGACCGACTTCGACACGCCTACGAGGGGATTCGTCCGCACCCCGGCCACGGCGAAGGGGATGGCGATCCCGACCACCACCAGACAGCGGAAAGGACTGGCCAGGATGTTGATCATCCGGATCTCGTAGGACTTCATCTTCGGGTTGGTCTCGACCGGAATCTTCTCCAAGATCATCTGGAGTTCGAAATACGAGAGGTCCTGCGGCTTCTTGCTCAGGGTCTTCATTAATACCGGGTCCTCGGTGAAGTCCGTGTACGCGCGCTTGTCGAAGGTCTTGGAGTGGTACACCTCGCCGCTGGCGGGATCGACCTTGAGCTCGCGCCCATCGAGGAAGACCCAGTGGTTGTCGGCGTCATCGTAGTAGCCCTCGCGCGCGGTGATCCGGCCCGTCTCGCGCCCGTAGGGGTCGTGCTGGTACACGTTGATCCCGAAGCCCTCGTAGGAGTACTCGCTAAAGTTGTTCATGAACCACAACCGGCCCTCGACCTGGTTGTCGAAGCACAGCAGCGGGATGTTGCCGATAAAGCGCTTCTCCAGGTGCTGCTCGTCGGCGGCGAAGTGGAGGTTGTCCTTGAGCACGCGGCTCTGCTCGATCGACCAGGGCACCAGGCGGGCGTTCAGGTACAGCAGCAGGGCCGAGAGCACCAGCCCGGCAAACCACAGGCTGCGGGTGATGCGCCACAGGTTCATCCCAGCCGAGCGCATGGCCACGACCTCGTTGTTGCGGTGGAGGTTGCCCAGCGAAAACAGCAGCGAAATCAGCAGGCTGATCGGGATGATCGTCGGCAGAAAGCTCGGAGTGTACAGGCCAAAGTACTTGATCACCTCCCACGTGGTCGCCCCCCAGTTGATGAAGTCGGGCAGGTCGTCGTAGAGGCGCTCCAGCAGAAGAATCCCCAGCGTGGCCGCGAGCGCCAGCACGAAGATCTTCAGCCACTCGGAAAAGACGTAACGGTCAAGCAGGCTCATGCATCCAATAACCGACCACCCTGCCCCGCGTTTGTGCCCAAGTCGATTTTTTTCTGGCCCGCTGGCATGGAAGCTGTTGTATGCAAGGCACTCATGGCAAACCCCGGCTCGAAGGAAGGATGGAACTCCCGGCTCGGCGTCATCCTCGCGGTGGCAGGCAGCGCGGTCGGCCTGGGCAACTTCCTGCGCTTCCCCGGCAATGTCGCCCAGCACGGCGGCGGCGCGTTCATGATCGCCTACGTCATTTCCTTCCTCATCATCGGGTTGCCCATCTGCTGGGCGGAGTGGACGATGGGGCGCAGCGGCGGCTCCAAGGGCTTCAACTCCTGCCCCGGCATCTTCAACGCCATCTGGCGCAGCCCGGCGGCCAAGTACGTGGGCGTCATCGGGGTGCTCTCCCCGGTCATCATCTACATGTACTACGTCAATATCGAGGCGTGGTGCCTGGGCTACGCGGTCAATTTCCTGACCGGGAACCTCGACTTCGCCAACGCACAGGAGTCGTCCTCGTGGTGGGGGAACTTCATCGGAGCCGACGGGGACGGCGACGCGCTCCGGTCCTTCGGGCTGGGGGGCGTGGGCCTTTACCTGCTGGCGGCTTTCGTGCTGAATTTCGTTCTCACGTACCGGGGTGTCTCCGGGGGCATCGAGCTGTTCTGCAAGGTGGCCGTACCCACCCTGGTCATCCTCGCCCTCGTGGTGCTCGTGCGCGTGCTGACCCTGGGCACGCCCGTCCCTAGCGAGCCCGCCGAGAACGTCAACAACGGACTGGGCTTTCTCTGGAACCCGACCAAAACCTTTTTCGAGGAGACCGACCCGGCCACCGGCCAGCCTCTCCTGCATCGCGAGGTCGTGGACAAAGACCTGATCACGCAGTTTGAGTCGCAAGCCGCCGCCGAGCCGACCCGCTACCGGGTCTATCAGGTCTCCCTCTGGCATCAACTGGCCGACCCGCAGCTGTGGCTGGCCGCCGCCGGGCAGATATTCTTTTCGCTCTCGGTGGGCTTCGGGGTCATCACCACCTACGCCAGCTATATGCGCAAGGACGATGACGTCGTGCTCAGCGGGCTCGCCGCCACCAGCGCGAACGAGTTCTGCGAGGTGGCGCTCGGGGGGCTCATCACCGTGCCCGCGGCGGTCGCCTTTATCGGCGTGGCCGGGCTGGCGGGCGTGGGGCTGAGCACGTTCGACCTCGGCTTCAAAGTCCTGCCGCTGGTCTTTTCGGAGATGCCCTTCGGCAACTTCTTCGGTTTCTTGTGGTTTTTCCTGCTCTTCCTCGCGGCCATGACCAGCACAGTCTCGATGGTCCAGCCGGGCATCGCCTTCATCGAGGAGGCGCTCAAGACCGACCGCAAGCGCTCGACCGCGCTGCTGGGGCTCATCACCGCCGTGGGCAGCGGCTTCGTCCTGTACTTCAGCAAGGACATCAAGGCCCTCGACACCCTGGACTTCTGGGTCGGCACCTTCCTCATCTTCGTGCTGGCCACCATCCAGATCATCATCTTCGGCTGGGTCATCGGCGTGCGGCGCGGTTTCGAGGAAGCCCACCGCGGCTCGGCCATCCGCATCCCCGGCATTTACGTAGCCATCATGAAAGTCGTCTGCCCGGTCTTTCTGCTGACCATCATTTCGTTGTGGCTGCTGACCAAGGTTTTCGGGGTCAACCTGACCAGCGGCCACTCCCAGCTCAGCGGCTACATCACCGACCTGTTCGTCGAGCCCAACCCCGTAGCCTGGCTCAGCGTGGGGCTCATCGGGCTGCTCGCGGTCGCCTTCGCGCTGATCGCCTCCACCGTCCGCCGCTACAAGGACTACCAGAAACAGGAGGCCGACCAATGACCCCCGCCGGCTGGACGGTGATGATACTCTCCGTGGGGGCGGTCTGCACGCTATTTACTTGGTGCATGTGGAAAGTCCTTACCACCCCCGAGGAAACCGAGCACATGAAGGGCATCCAGGACCATACGCCAGACGAGAGGGATTAGGCTCCGTCTATCGCAACTTGCGGATCGGTTATTTTGCCCACGAAGCCACGCGAAGAAAACGCGAAGGGAAACATTGTCCTCTCATCTTGGCGCTGCTTCGCGCATGAGCGCTTGGGTCACTCTCACTCGACACCGGCCATAAACCTGTCTTCCCAAGCCGTGTAGCGACTGTTGATCGTTAGCCGTGGGTTTCAACCCACGGTTTTTCGCAATAGGACGATAGGCACGTCGCGCCAGCGACGTTTCACCCGGCTCCTTTCCCTCACCCGAGCACTTCGACCAGCTCGCCCTCGACGAAGTCCGCGCTTACGCGCCGCAAACGGACGCGGCCGAGGCGGTTGCGGACCTTCAGAGGATCGGTCATGGGGACGACCACACGCACGTAGTTGTCGGTCAAGCCGGGGGCTATGCCCTCACGCGGGTCTTCGAAGAGCACCCGCATCTCGCGCCCGAGGTGCTCGGTGTGCCAGCGACGGCGCAGACGTTCGGCCAGCGCCCGCAAGCGGGCGGAGCGCCGGTGCCGCTCCGTCATGGGCACATGGTCGTCACGGCGGGCGGCCAATGTCCCTTCGCGCTCGGAGTAGGTAAAGACGTGCGCCCAGGCCACCGGGTTGTCCAGTAAGAGAGCGCACGTGTCCTGAAAGTCCGTCTCCGTCTCGCCGGGGAAGCCCACCATTACGTCCGTCCCGACGAAGAGGTCCGGCACGGCCTCCGTTGCCCGCTGGACGAAGTCCGCCCACTCGGCGCGGTCATAGCGGCGGCGCATTTCCTTCAAAATCCGGTCCGAGCCGCTCTGGAGCGGCAGGTGCAGGTACGGCAACAAGGCGTGCTCCGGGTCCGCCATGCGCGCGAACAGCCCCCACGGCACGGTCGTGGGCTCGATGCTGCTGATGCGGATACGGTCCAGCCCGTCCACCGCGTCGAGCGCATCGACCAGCCCGAGGATGTCGAACTCACTGTTGGCGTAGGTGCCGATGTTGACGCCGGTCAGGACCAGCTCGCGCACGCCGCGCGAGACCTGGCTGTCCACCTCGCGCAGGAGGTCGGCCAGATCGCGGCTGCGCGCACGCCCCCGGGCAAAGGGAATGATGCAGAACGAGCAGACAAAGTCGCACCCGTCTTGGACCTTGAGGTTCGCCCGCTGGTTAAAGGGCCGTTCCCCGGCAAAGTTCATCGTAAAGTCGCGCCGGTCGATCTTTTCACGGACGATGACGGGCAACTCGTTCTTCGTGCGGTCGCCGATGTAGTCGAGCACGCCGAGCTTGTCCTGGTTACCCACGATGAGGTCCACGCCACCGATCTCGGCCACCTCCTTCGCCCCCATCTGCGAGTAGCACCCGACCACGGCAGTGAAGGCCTCCGGGTTGCGCTTGACGAAGTTGCGGATGGTCTGGCGGCACTTCGAGTCAGCCTGCGCGGTGACGGTGCAGGTGTTGATGATGCCCAGGTCGGCCTCCTGCCCAAAGGGCACGATCTCGTACCCGGCCTCGGTCAGCTTCTCGCGTAGCGCCAGCGTCTCGCTCTGGTTCAGGCGGCAACCGAGCGTGTGCAAACTGGCGCGCGGGCGGCGCGTCTGGCTGGCATGGGCATTCATGGCAAGGCGGGCAATGTGCACGCAAACCCCACAAAAGTGAACCCCAAACTCCCCGGCAGGGCATGCCCTGCACCCTAGATGCTCCGCATCTTAATGGGGCTCTGCCCCATCGGCGCCAGAAAGGTGCCTGCCCCGGCAACGGGCAATCCGCCTGCTATCGCCCGCAACGGCTTAACCAGCTTCGCTCAGGCGAGTTTCTTTTCGACTTCGATCAGTGCACGGTCGTGCTCGAAGCGCACGAGCGCGGGCACCGGTCCGTAAGCGGTAAAAACCCCCTCGTCGATCTGAGTCTCGATCCGACGGCACAGCTCGGACAGGCGCAGTAAGCCGGTATTGGCGGCGCTGCCGGCGACAAAGTGGATGGCCCGGCGCAACTCGATCGCATCCCGGGCGGCGGCCTGCGCCTCGATTTCTTTCAGCTTGGGCTCCGACTCCGAACGAAACGTATCCACCACCTCCCGCATAAAGGCCGGATCGCTTTCACAGGCTTCCAGCAGCATGTCTATCTGCTCCTGATCGAGGATTTCCAATCCAGGTTCGAGTGAAAACAGGTCGGTTTCCTGGGAGATAAATGGGTCGGGCATTGCTTTGGTTGTCTGCGCAGAGCGGCGGGCTCTCGGGGAACACAAGGGTAAACAAACAAATCGTCAAATGATTAGCTGCTGAGAAGTTCGCTGATGCGGTTAATCAGGATGGTCGGGCTGAAAGGCTTCGTAAACACGGTGCTGGCTCCGGCCTTGAGCAATTCGTGGCGGGTGCTGCCCTTGCCCTGGCCGGTTACAACGATAATCGGTATCTCCGCCAGTTCCCCGTCACCCTTAAAGTCCACGATCAGCTCCAGCCCCGAACGGCCCGGGAGCATGAGGTCGAAAATCGCCAGATCCGGGCGCACATCACACGCCTTGGCCACCACTGACAGCCCCTCGCGGCAGATCTCTACCCGGTGGCCAGCCCGCTTGAGGTTGAACTCCAGCAGCTTGACCATGACGGGATCGTCGTCGGCGATAAGAATAGTCTTCATGGTAGTTAGGAGGGCGGACCCGGTGGGGAATATTCCCAGATCAATAGGGTCTGATCGTCCCGTGTAGCTTCTATATCGGGACATTCGCTCTGCATTTTAGCCTGAAGTTTGTCCCAAAATGCACTCGGGGAGGTTTTTGTCTCCTCGCGCACGAAGGCCAGGAAGGCGTCCCAGCCCCAGACACCGGCCTCCGTCTCCCATTCATACAGGCCGTCGGTGATCATCAGCAGCCGGTCGCCGGGCGAAATCGGGAACGTGTCGCACTGATAACGGGCGTCGCCAAAAAGTCCGAACGGCGGCCCCGAAGGATGGCATTCGCGGAGATTTCCGCCCTTGTCCGCCAACAGGGCCGGGCAATGCCCGGCGTTAACCAGCTCGATCCGGTCCAGCGAGGCCGGTAGCCGTGCCAGCGTACAGGTGGCGAAAAGCGTCATGTCCCCGACCTGCTGGCACAGGATGCGGTTGAGCGTCTGCGCCAGCCCCAGCAGGGTGTAGCCGTTGTTGAGGATGATGTTGAAAGCCGTGCGGAACATCGCCGCGAGGAAGGCAGCCGAGACGCCCTTGCCCATGACGTCCACCACCGCGAGGTAGGTGTCGCCGTTGTGGCTGCGCTGCACCTCCAGGTAGTCCCCGGCCACGTCGCGGGCCGAACGGCGCACGGTAAAAACCTGCCATTGCGGCGGGCACACGATGGTCGGCAGCGGCAGGAGGGTTTTCTGGATCTCGGCGGCGATCTCCAGTTCCTGAAAGGCCCGTTGCTCGCGCGCCCGGACGATGGTGTTGTCGGCGTTGGCCAGGGCGATACCGAACAGGTCGGAAAAGGTCCGCACGTTGTTCATCTCCCCGGCGTTGAAGTACGGTAACGCCTTGCGCACCACGCAAAAGACCCCGTAGAGCCGCCCCCCGGCCTGCACCGGGCAGCAGATGCCGCAGGCGTAGGCGGAGAGCACCGGGTCGTCGGCGACCTCCTCGGCGTCCTCCCAAGCCATCTCGGAGCGGGTCTTCACCACCTCCCCGAGCATGCCGTCGAGCCCGCTCCACATCCGCGTAAAGGGCTGGGCCGACATCTCCTCGTGCAAGGCGTCCTGCAAGGAGTCGCTGAAGTAAAGCGTCATGCGGGCGTCGCCGACCACCTTTTTCAGGTCCTCGATGGCCTGCGAGATAAAGTGGGTCACGCTCTCGGCCCGCACCAGCCCGTCTCCGAGCCGGTAAAAGGCCGCCAAGCTCTCGTAGCAGACGGATAGTTCGTTGAGTGCCTGCTCGAGCACGGTGTCGATCTCGTCGCCGGGGTCGATCTCGGGGTGGTTTTTGAAGACGCGCAGGCAGTAGCCGTGCTGGCTTTTCCAATGCTCCAGCCGGTCGGCAAAATTCTCGATCAGGAACATCCCGCGCCCGTGTTGCTGAAACGGGTCCTCTGGCAGATCGGGGCTGCGGATGACCTCGTCCGCCGGGCCGGCACCGGGGTCTTTGACCTCGAGCAGCACGTCCTGCCCATGACTCATCCACTTGACCTCGACCTTGAGGTGCGGATCGCTTTTGCAGCCGTGCACGATCGCGTTGACCACAGCTTCGCTGAGCGCCAATTGCCAGAAGGCCAGTACCTGGTCGCCTACGCCGAGATCCCTCAGGAATAACCCGAAGTCCTCCCGCAGGGTTTCCACCAGCTCGACCCGGGCACTGAGCACGCGAAAATCGCCTTTAACCGGTTCGTCAGCCATGAGAAGGAACGATAAGGGGGTTTCCAGAGAGCATGCCCGAGATATTGACAGATCTGGCGCTCAGGCCAAGCCTATCTGAAACGGCCTTGACACCGCGAACATGTGAAGCTCTGCTCATAGTTACAAAATGGCTGACTATACGTTCAAACTGACCGAAGGCGGCACCCAACTGCTTATCACTATCGGCGCGACGAAGTTCGACGCCTCTTGCGTCAGTGAATTCAAGCAGCGGCTCGACGAAACCTGGCAGGATACGATCATCCATGTGGATATCGACTTTTCTCAGGTGGACTTTATCGACAGTTCTGGCATTGGCGCCCTGTTGGGCGTGCAAAAGAAGCTCCGCGGCGACGGCCAGCCCATCCGCGTGCTCAATGCCAAGCCCAATGTCGTCAGCGTGATCGAGCTCCTGCGCCTCCACCGCGTCTTCTCCATCACCGACTAAGGTCCGGCTGGACCAGCAACGAGGGGCTACGCCCCTACGCGGCCAGAAAGGCCGCTACCCCGGGCAACGGACATAAGGGAGACTTTACGAATAGCCCGATCGAGGTTTCGGAGCGTTCCTCGCCGCACGGATCGCTCATCCTCGCGGGTACTACGCCCACGCAGGGCGAATGCCTTTCCGAGAAGGGTGTCTCCAAACACTCAGCCCGCAGTGCCATCCTTGCGCTGGTGCAGACCGACCTGATTCCCGTCCGGGTCGAGGAAACCCGCCATCCAGCACACGGGAGTCTCCATCGGGCCGTAGAGGATTGTCACGCCACGGGCTTTCAGTTCCTCTACCGCCTGGGCGACATCGTCCACCGCCAGATAAACCATGCCGCCGGGCTTGGCCTCGCGTCCTTCCAGGGATTTCGGCGGGTAGAGCGAGAGCGTCACCCCTCCGATCTCGAATTCGGCCCATTGGAATTCGCCCCCGTCGTGGCACATCCCCAGCTCCAGCCCGAGCACGTCGCGGTAAAACTCCACACTGCGTTTCAGGTCGGAGACCTCATAACAGACAAAATCAACAGCCAGCACTTTCATGCTTAAAAGGTGAACAAATTTTCACACATAGACAACCCCAAAATAGGCGCCCTACAACCGTGGGTTAGAACCGGGAGTGCTTGGCCTGCTCGCCCGCCTCGGCCCACGCGGCATTGCGGCAGGGGCCCGGCAGCTGCCAGACCTCGCGGGTCTGCGCGTCCAGCACGCACAGACAGTGGTCGTGCCGATACAGGGGCGCGTCCGGCTCGCTCCCGGCGCTGCGTTTGACGCGTCGGGTCAGGCAGGTCGCCAGGTAGCGCCCATCACCGGTCAGCACCGGTGCGCGCGCGTAGCGGATGTCCGGATGGACATTCGCGGCGAGCGCCAACACCCGCTCGGCCCTGCGCTCTGCCAGCGAATAATAAAAAACATCCCCGCTGCTCTCGCTGAACCAGAACCCCTCGCCCGAGCCGTCCCAAACCGGGTAGTGCCCGCGCGGGTGAAGCGAGTCCAGCGTGTCCGCCACAAGATCCCACAGGACAATCCCCGAGCCGCCGAGCAACACTTTGTCACCACTTGGGTGATAACATCCACCTCGCCCCTCCGGCAAGCCCGGTCCTGCCAACCGTCGCAGCCGCTTGCCGGAAAACTCCACCACCTGATACCCTTCCACCCCGTAAAAGAGCACTTCCCGGCGCGTCGGGTGTAAGTCGAGTGGAAGAAATGCGTCACGAGGCAGTGACACCAGGAGCGACTTCATCTTAGCGAGATCAAAAATCACGAGCTGGTGCTGGATATTGACGCCCTCCCCGGGCATATCCGTCGCCACCAGCGCCAGCAGCGCGTCGTGCCGGGGCAGGTAGCGCAGCAGCCACAGGGCCCACTGGTTGAGCCCGAGTCGGAACAATCGGCTGCCTGTCCCCTGATCCAGGTGCCAGGCCCGCAGCTCGCTGAAATCCTCCCGCTGGCGCCCCTGCGGGGAAGCGTAGCCGTAAGCCAGCCCGCGCCCGGGATCGAACGCCACCGGACAGTCCACCAGTCCCACCTCGCCCAGCGTTACCGGCTCGGCGAAATCCGTCTGCCCGCACATGAGCTTCGCCCCGGCCTGCCAGAGCAGAGGTATGCCGACAGAGCGCGGCGACACCATCTGCCAACCCGGACTGAGCAGGAGGGGTAACTTGGTCGCGGGCATGCTCCCACCGTGCAGAATGCCCACGCCGAAGTCAAACCCGACAGACCGGTTGCCCCTCGGAAGAAGCACCTCAGCGACACCCGCCATACACCGCGGTTCTCAGCGGTGCGCCATGGCTGCACACCGGGGTCATGCATGGCACGCCCCCGCGCTTTCACGTTTGCCACCGGGGAGAACTTCCAACAAACAAGCGGCATGCTGGACCGCGTTTTTCGCCTGACCCAAAACGGCACGAACGTCCGCCGCGAACTGATCGCCGGGCTGACCACCTTTGCCGCCATGGCGTATATCCTGGCGCTCAATCCCGCCATCCTCGCCAGCGGCGGGGCGACCGGCATGCACCTGCAGGGCCTCATCACCGTGACTGCGCTGGCGGCAGCGGCGGGCTGCCTGCTCATGGCCGCGCTGACGAACTACCCCATCGCGCAGGCCCCCGGCATGGGTATTAACAGCTACTTCGCCGCCATCATCGTGATCCAGATGGGTGTGCCCTGGCAAGGGGCGCTCGCCATGGTTTTCTGGAACGGCGTGCTCTTTTTCGCGCTCTCGGTCACGGGGCTGCGCACCCGCATCGTCCACGCCCTGCCTCACCCACTCCATATCGGCATCCAGGCCGGGATCGGCTTCTTTATCGCGTTCATCGGCTTTCAAAACGCCGGACTCGTCGTGGCCTCGGCCCAGACACTGGTGGCCGAGGGTAACCTGTTCGCCGCCGGGCCGCTGGCCGCACTGCTCGGCCTGGTCCTGATTATTATAATGACGCGCTTCCGAGTGCCGGGGGCGATCATCCTGGTGGTACTGCTGATCACGCTGGTCGGGCTACTCATCCCCGCCGGCAAGGGCACGCTCACCGCCCGGCCCGAGGGGCTGTTTTCCCTGCCCGCCGGGATCGGCCAGACCTTTTTCGCGCTCGACTGGCTCTACCCCTTCCGACACTTCCAGAGCGCCCTGCCGGTGATCTTCACCCTGCTGCTGCTGGACCTCTTCGACTCCATTGGGACGCTTATCGGGCTGGCCCGCCAGTCCGGCCTGATGGACAAGCAGGGCCGCATGCCCAAGCTCGGACGCGCCCTCAGTGCCGACGCCGCCGCCACCGTGGTCGGGGCCCTCCTGGGCACCTCCACCACCACCGCGTACCTGGAGTCGGCGACCGGGATGCAGGCCGGGGGTCGCACCGGCCTGACCGCCGTGGTCACGGGGCTGTGTTTTCTGGTGGCGCTGTTTTTCACTCCGGTCATCAGTGTCATCCCGATGGTGGCCACCGCCCCGGCGCTGATCTTCGTCGGCCTGCTCATGGCCCGGGGTCTGAGCGAGCTCGACTACGGCAACATGCTCGAATCCGCACCCGCCGTGCTGACGGCACTGCTCATCCCGCTGTGCTTCAGCATCACAGGCGGTATCGCGGTGGGGCTGCTGCTGTACTGCGCGGCCATGCTCCTGGCCGGACGCGGACGTGATCTCCCCTGGCTGACCTACGGCATCGCCGGGGTCTTCGTGGCGTTCTTCATCCTCAGCCAACACGGGTAAGCATCACCCCGGGCGATCCATCAACGATCATCAGCCCCGCCTCTCTTACACTTGGTCCGAGGACTGCCCGGCAGCGCCAAAAGCGTCCGCCCAGGCGGCTTTCCCGATCAGTAACACCAGCCAAACCAGACGCGCGGGCAGGCTCCGCAGCCGTCGCTGGGGGAGGCTCCGTTTGCCGGAAAGGACTGGTTTGGGTCGTGTCATAGCTATCTGGGAATAGGAAAAAACGGCCCACAGAAGCGTTTTCCGGGCCTGACGCAACCGAAAAATGCGAAAAAACTTCCCCTGCGGCCTTGCCGAGGCACGCCGGAGGGTCTTTTTTCAGGGCACTTCGCGCGACTCTCTCCTCTGCCACGCCGCACCGCCATGCCCGATCCCATCCTGAGCTACCGCAGCGTGACCAAGCGCTACGAACGCGGAAAGCCCGTGCTCGACAGCCTCGACCTGGACGTGGAGGAAGGCGACTTTGTGGCCATCATCGGCCCCAGCGGCTGCGGCAAGTCCACCCTCCTGCGCCTGACTGCCGGGCTCAGCCCTCTCTCGGGTGGGCAGATCGTCTTTCGCGACGGCGAACCCTCCCGCCGCAGCCTCGGCTTTATCTTCCAGGATGCCACTCTCTTGCCCTGGCTAAACGTCAGGCACAACGTCGAGATGCCTCTGCGGCTGGAACGCCGCCCCCGCGCCGAACGCCGCCAGCGCGCAGACGAGGTGTTGCGCCTGGTCGGGCTCAACGCCGTGAGCGAACGTTTCCCGCGTCAGCTCTCCGGCGGGATGAAAATGCGCGTCTCCCTCGCCCGCGGCCTCATCCGCCAGCCCAACCTGCTCCTGCTCGACGAGCCCTTTGGCGCTCTCGACGCCATCACCCGTAACCAGCTCAACGCCGAGCTGCTGAGCCTGCGCGAGCAGTCGCCCTTTACTGCGCTCTTCGTCACCCACTCGGTCAACGAGGCAGTCTTCCTCTCGAACCGTATTGTCGTCCTCTCCGCCAATCCGGGCCGCCTCGCTCACCGCTTCGAGGTTCCCTTTTCCTACCCGCGCTCGGCCGCCCTGCGCGAGGACCCCGCCTATCACCAACTGTGCGCGCAGGTCATGCGCGCGCTGGCCGACGCCGCCTCCGCCCGATGAAACGCTCCCTGCACTGGCTCCTGCCGCTCGCCACCGGGATGATCATCCTCGGAGCCTGGTGGCTCGTCACCACCGTCTGGGCCGACCGGCTGATTTACTTCCCCGGTCCCGGTCAGGTCGTGAAGGCCGTCTGGACCGAACGGGCGGAACTGCTCCCGGCCACGGGCAAGACCCTGTGGATGGCGCTGGCGGGCTTCGCCGCGGCGACAGTCGGCGGGGGCGTGCTCGCCCTCCTGCTGGCCTCGGCCCGCCCGGTCCGGCTCTCGCTCTACCCGTGGGTGCTCGCGCTTCAGATGGTGCCTGTCGTGATCATGATCCCGATCTTCCAGATCTGGTACTCCTACAACGCGGCCAAGACCATCATCAGCATGACATTCATGATCAGCTTTTTCCCCATCGTGGCCAATACCACCATGGGCCTCGTCTCGACTGACCGCCGCCTGCGTGAACTCTTCCGCACCTGGCACGCCCGCCACTGGCAGGAGGTGCTGTACCTGCGCATCCCCTACGCGCTGCCGTACTTTTTGACCGGGCTGAAAATCGCCGCCGTGCTCGCGCCGGTCGGCGTCATCACCGGGGACATGCTGGCCGGGACCTCCGAGGGCACAAGCGGGCTCGGCTTCCTCCTGTACAAGTACCGTTCGGAGTTCCGCCCGGACGCGGTCTTCGCCGTGGCGCTGCTCTCGGCAGTGCTGGGCTTTGTCTTCGCCTCCGCCGTTTACGGGCTTAGCTGGCTGCTCCTGCACCGCTGGCATGACTCTGCCACGCGAATGGAGTAGGAAGCGCCAACGCCTTTCGCTGCGGATAAAAACCTCAATGCTGGAGCCAGCAGGTCACGCCCGCGCGGTCGGGCAGCGCGAGCGCCTCACGCCGCAATTCGCCCCAGCAAGCCTCCGAGGCCAGCGCCCCGTCCGTCAGCAGATCCACCAGCGGCGCCACGACAAACGCCCGATCCCGCCAACGCGGATGCGGCAGCTCCAGGTCCGGCGTGTGGAACTTCAGGTTCTCGTAAAAAAGCAAGTCGATATCGAGCGTGCGCGGCCCGTTGGGGATATCCCGCTCGCGTCCGTGCTCATGCTCGAGGTCGAGGCAGGCCCGCAGCAGCCCCGGCGCGGACAGCACCGTCTCCACCGCGACCACCTGGTTTAAAAACATCGGCTGCTCACGCAGGCCGACCGGCTCGGTCTCGTACACCGGCGACGAAGCCAGCAGGCGCGTCCCCGGCAGCTCGCCCAGCGTGTAGCGGGCCGAGGCGAGCATCGTCGCGCGGTCGCCCAGGTTGGAGCCGAGTCCGAGAATTGCCTGCCGGTACGGGTTCATGAAGCGCGCCTCCGCTCAATGGTGACAGACACCCGCCCGTCAAATTCCGCAATTGGCGCTTCCGGTTTGGCCACGGTAACGGTTACCCCGCACACAGCGGGAAATTTCTCCAGCAACTCCGCAGCGATAGACTCGGCCACCGCCTCGATCGTCTGGAAGGCCGGACCGCCGATCACGCCTTTGACTACGCGGATCGCCTCCACGTAGTCCACCGTCGCGCCCAGATCGTCACCGCGCCCGGCAGGCTCCAGCGACAGAGCCAGGACCACTTCCGCCTCAAAGCACTGCCCACGCTCGCGCTCTTCCTCGTATACGCCGTGGAAGCCGCGCGCGCGGATCGTCTCGATGCGGATGGTGTCCATAAAAGGATATAGTCATGCGCCCCCCGGAGAAGCTGGCGAGTCTTTTTGGAAACTTAGCCCCGCCGAAATGGCGTCAGCCATTTGCAGCGTATGCCGGGCCAATTCCACCTCGTGCACACGGACCATCCGGCAGCCCTTGGCCACCCCCCAGGCCAGCGTGACCTGTGTGCCCTCCTCGCGCGCGTGCACATCGCGCCCGAGCACGAGCCCGATAGTGGACTTGCGCGAGGTGCCCAACAGCACCGGGTAGCCCAGCCCGCAGACCCGGTCCAGGTGCTTAAGGACTTCGAGATTATGTGCCGGGGTTTTGCCGAAACCGAAGCCCGGGTCGAGCCAGCACTGGTGCGCAGGCACGCCCGCCGTCTGCACGAGCGCGAGGCTCACCCGCAGGTCGTGCAGCACCTCGCCCCAGAAATCCCCGTAGCGCGGCTCCGGGCGGTTGTGCATGAGAATGATTGGGCAACCCAGCCGGGCGGCAGCCTTGCCCATCGGCGAGGGCGGCAGCGCCTCCGTCGATCCGCCCGCCCGCAACACCGTGGACCACGCGGCCCACGCCGACGGTTCCAGCCCGTGCCGGGCGCCCCATATGTCGTTGATCATATCCGCCCCGGCCTCGACGGCGGCCTCGGCCACGCCAGCCTTGTACGTATCGATGGAGAGCGGGATATCGGGAAAAGCCTCGCGCAACGCCCGGATGACCGGCAGCACCCGCTCTATCTCCTCCGCCGCTGTCACAGTGGATGCACCCGGTCGGGTGGACTCTCCCCCGACATCGATCACGTCCACGCCCGCCTCGACCATGCGCGTCGCCTGGCGGACCGCCTCCTCCACCGCCGTAAAATTCCCCCCGTCCGAAAATGAGTCCGGGGTCGTGTTCAGGATGCCCATCAACAGCGTGCGCCCCTCGCTCGGCGAGGGCAGCGGACGCCCGTGCGGGCTCTGCCAGGATTGCGGGTGGGTGCTCATTGCGGAAGCGAAGCGCGGTAGGCCTCCACCATGCGTGAAAAGCCTGCCAGATCAACCGCATTGCGACGCCAGCGGACATTTCCGTCCGTGCCAATAATTTCGCCCACCGCCACCGGGCCGGTCGCGGCGTTGATCAACCCGACCGCCTCGGCCTTGAACAATTCCTCCAGCGGCCAGCATCCCTCGCACACCGTCAACCCGACAGCCGGAGCCAGTCCGAGCAGATGACGCAGGTGCACGCCCGGCAGCAGCCCCGTCTCCACGGATGGGGTGAACAGCGTTTCTCCGTGTATCCAAAAAACATTACACGTTATACCCTCACAGATACTTCCGCGTGTATCGAGCATGAGCCCCTGCGCCCCCGCCCCCATGTCGGCATGCTGGAGTTCGCGCCAGGCGAACAGGCTGTTCAGGTAGGCGAAACTCTTTCCGCGCGGGTACTGCTCGCCGCTGTCGCGGCGCGTTTCCAACACACGCAGCGGCGCGCCCGCGGCAGACGGCTCCGGCGGCAGCGGGCGGATCGTCAGCATATCCCACGGCTCGCGGTAAGGCCCCGACGGTAGCCCGAAACTGCCCGACCCGGCGGACACCGTGTAGCGAAACACCGCGTCCGTCACCCCCTCAGCGGTCAGCAGCTCCCCCACGGCGGACTCCAGACGCGACAGATCGGAAGCGAGAAGTGTATCCGTTTTTTCGATACACAAAGGGAGCAGCGTCCGCCACAGGCGCTCGACATGCTGCTCCAGCAGGAAGCACTTTCCGCCGTACGTACGAAAGGTCTCAAACGCGCCCGCCCCGTAGAGCAGCCCGTGGTCGTCCGCCCGGATAAACGCCCCGGCGGGTTCGATCAGTTTTCCGCGAAAGATAAGTTTAAATGGCGTTCCAACAGCTGGCTGGCCT
>JAUTCS010000110.1 GCA_030673825.1 Verrucomicrobiota bacterium JB024
GAGATGCCAACCCTCCAGGTCCCGGGCCTTGACTATCTTACCCTCCCCTGCCCAGCGGTGAAAAGTCGCCTTCGGGATGGCTCTTGAGAATACTTGGTCAAAATCCTCCCGCCGAACGAAGATTTCGTTGTTCGGGTCGTACTTCGGGGCAGCGCTCATGGAACCGAGATGATCCCAGGAGAACTATTTACCAGCAGGGGGCTGAAAAGGCTAAAAACAGTTGCCCAAAATAAGGTTTTTTTTCGAGACTGGGCGAAATTTATTGAGACTGGATGAGACTCGGCCTCGTCGGCTCTAGTTTCACAACTCACTCAAACACAACGCAAAGTGCTGATCTTTAATGGTGGGCGCTGCAGGGCTCGAACCTGCGACCTACTGGGTGTAAACCAGTTGCTCTAGCCAACTGAGCTAAGCGCCCCTCTGGAAAGGCGGGTATCTTGGCGGTCACAGCGGCTGGGGCAAGCCTTATTTCCCGGGCAGGCGGTAGACAACGACCCACGCCCCTAATAATAAAAAAGCACGCCCCCGAAAATTCGGAGGCGTGCTGAAAAAAGAAAATCCTGCGTTGGACGCGCAGAGCCCGGAGCCAACTGCTCTTGCTTACGCGAGAGCCGACTGCTTGTGAAGCTCTTCGGCGATCTGGACGGCATTGAGCGCGGCGCCCTTCCAGAGCTGGTCGCCCACGACCCAGAGGGAGAGGCCGTTGTCGAAGGCCGCGTCGAGGCGCAGACGCCCCACCCCGCACTTCTCCTTGCCGGAGTAGTCCAGGGGCATTGGGTAGCGCTTTTCGGCGGGCTCGTCGCACAGCTCGGCGCCGGAGAAGGCTGCGATGACCTCGCGGGCCTTGGCCAGGTCCACAGGGCGCTCGAACTCGGCGTTGATCGCGATGCTGTGGGCGCGCAGGACAGGCACGCGCACGCAGGTGGTTGAGGCGCGCAGTCCGGGCAGGTTCATGATCTTGCGGGACTCGTTGAGCATCTTGTGCTCTTCCTTGGTGTAGCCGTCCTCGTAGAACACGTCCACGTGCGGGAGCACGTTAAAGGCGATCTGGTGCGGGAACTTTTCCACCTTCATCGGCTCGTCCTTGGCCCAGGCGTGAAGCTGGTCCACGAGCTCGGCCATGGCCGAGGCGCCCGCGCCGGAGACGGCCTGGTAGGTGGCCGCGAAAAAGCGCTTCAGCCCGAAAGCCTGGTGCAGCGGGTACAGCCCCATGAGCGCGACGGCGGTCGAGCAGTTGGGGTTGGCCAAAATGCCCTTGTGGTTGGCCATGGCGGCGGCGTTGACCTCGGGGACGATGAGCGGCACGTCCGGGTCCATCCGGAAGGCCGAGCTGTTATCGACCACGACGCAGCCACGCTTGACGGCCTCGGGGCCGAGTTCCTTCGAGATGGAGGCTCCGGCACTGAAAATCGCGATGTCGAGCTTGTCGAAGGCGGTCGGCTCGGCTTCTTCGACGACCCAGGACTTATCCTCCCAGGTGATGGTCTTGCCGGTCGAACGCTTGGACGCAAGCAGCGTCAGGGACTCCATCGGGAAATTCCGACGATGGAGCAGTTCGATCAGTTCTTGACCTACGGCGCCCGTGGCGCCGACAATGCCGACTCGATAGCTCATGGTGGTGATTAACGCTTTTGATAGTATATTAGCCAGGTGCTCCCGGCTGTCAATTGAACCGACAGAGCATGCGCTTCATGTCAGTCTTGGCGAGAAGAAACTGCGCCACTTTTACCAGGGAAAGCTCGTACGCGAGTACGACACGGCCTTCGGGGTCAACCCGCCCTCGTGCGTGGAAAACTCGCTCGGCACGCCCACGGGGCTGCACTTTATCGACGAGAAGATCGGCGACGGCGCGCCCGAGGGGATGGTTTTCATCGGACGGGTGCCGACCGGCAAGCGTTACTGGGAGCACGAGGAGCAGCGGAACTTTGTCACCACGCGCATCCTCTGGCTACGGGGCCTGGAGCCCGGTCACAACGCCGGCCCCGGTCGCGACAGCCACGACCGCTACATCTACATCCACGGGACGAATCTGGAGGCGGACTTCGCCAACGCCCACAGCCACGGCTGCGTCCTCCTGCGCAACGCCGAGGTGGTCGAGCTCTTCGACGCCGTTCCCTCCGGCACCCTCGTCCTCATCGAGTAACGCAGAGCACACCCGAGTCCCCGAGAAAGTCCCTTTCCCCCAACTCTCAAACTTTCAAACTCTTGAACTTCCCCAACGTTTATATGCGCTTGCCGGGCGCGATGGGGAGCCCATAGTGGAGGGCATGAAATCGATTCGTCTGCTACCCCTTTTGTTCGTGCTCCCGCTGCTGGCCCTGCTGTCCGGCTGCGATAAAAAAGTCAACGAGGAGGCCGAGGCCGAAGCCACCGCCCCCATGGCCAAGGGCATCGAGCAACTGGCCGACGAAGTCCAGAACAAGGGGCAAATGAGCGGCAATGTCCCCATCGAGCCCGAGCAGGTCGTCTCGCTCACCCTGAGCGTCCCCACCCCCGCCTGGAGCCTGACCATCGACGAAGTCTGGGTCGTCGGCCAGGAGATGTGGGCCCTCGCCACCCTGCACGAAAACACCGAGGGCATGGTCGCTCAGGTTATTTCCACGGCCAAGGCCAGTGTCACTCTCAAGGATGTGCCCAAACTGCCCATCACGTACTACGTTATCGGCAAGACCTTCGACTGGGAAAAGGCCGGCCCGACCGTGAAGTTCATCAAGTCCAAGGCCGAGATCGAAGAAGGCCTCAACTCCGGCGAGCAGGTTTACCCGAAGCAGTAGGGCCAAATTCCTGCGTCGCGTAGCGACGTTTCTCCGTGGGCGAGCGTGAAACGTCGCTGACGCGACGTGAAGATAGAGTCGGTACGCAGAACCGTGGGTTAAAACCCACGGCTATCCACTTAGCATCGCTACGCGATGCTTTCGGCCATTTGTCGTCCCTCCACGGTCAGGACCACGGCACATGACAAAAGAATGTGGCAAGAAAGACCACGAGGATCCGTCCGGATCGCTCGCAAAGAACACCGTCCGTCCTTGCCAAGGGGCGGGCCGGACGTGATGCTGGGTGGGGATGATCGGATTTCGTGAAGGCGGGGGTAGCCCGCTGCCCTCGACCCCGCCCAGCGTAGAGCTGGCGGACCGGGTGTTCGCGCCCGGGGGCTGGCTGGCGGAGCGCCTCGGGCTGGAGCACCGTCCGCAGCAGGAGGTCATGGCCCAGGCCGTCTCCCGCGCCATGGCCACGGACATCCCGCTCATTTTCGAGGCTGGAACCGGCGTCGGCAAAAGCCTCGCCTATCTCGTGCCGGGCATCTTTCAGGCCGTGGCGAACAAGCGCCCGCTCATCGTCTCCTCGCACACCATCGCGCTCCAGCAGCAGCTCAAAAACCACGACATCCCGCTGGTGCGGCGGCTCTTCGACCAGGTGGCGGAGCTGGAGCGTTTCCGGGACTTCCGGGTGGCGCTGATGGTCGGGCGCGGCAACTACCTGTGCGGGCACCGTCTGGCACGGGCCATCCAGACCCGGGGCGACCTTTTTAACAAAGCCGAGGCCGAGGAGCTGGAGCGCATCTGCGAGTGGTCCACCCAGACCAAGGCCGGACTGCGCGAAGAGCTGACCCCCGCCCCCTCGCCCGAAGTCTGGGAGTGGGTCAACGCCGACGCCTCCTCCTGCAATTCCAAAAACTGCACGCCGCAGACCTGCTTCTACCGCCGGGCGCTGGCCGAGCGGGCGCAGGCGCAGGTGGTCATCGTCAACCACAGCCTGCTCTTCAGCCTGATCAGCGCGGGGCTATCCCCCGCCGGGGACGCGCGCGGGGTACTCTTTCCGGACGATTTTCTGGTCCTCGACGAGGCCCACACCGTGCCCGAAATCGCCACCAACCACTGCGGGCTCAACATCAGCTCCTACGCCATTGATCGGGCACTGAAGCTCCTCTATAACCCGAAGACAAAAAAGGGCCTCCTGGCCAAGCTCGCCCAACGCTCCGACCAGGAGCAGGTGGTCCGCGCCCTCGACGCGAGCGAATCGTTTTTCAACGGCATCCGCCGCCAGTACCTGGAAAAGCGCGACGTGCTGCGCCTGCTCAAGCCCGACTGGACCGACCCGCTCCTGCACCGCCCGCTGGGCACGGTCTCGATGCTGCTCAAGCGCCTTCGCCAGAACATCACCGACGAGGGCACGCAGCAGGAACTCGCCGACCATGCCGGGCGACTCGACGGCTACCTCAAGGGCATCACGCACTGTCTGAGCCTGGAGGACGAGGGCGAGGTTTACTGGCTGGAGAAGACCGGGCGCCGCCGCCAGATCGTCACCCTGCGCACCGCGCCCATCGACGTGGCGGAGTTCCTGCGCGAGACACTTTTCGAAAAATCCACCTCTGTGACCCTGGCCAGTGCGACCCTGACCAGCGGGCGCTCCATGGCCCCCTTTCTGCGGCGGGCCGGGGCCGAGGGCGAGGAGACCGGCGTGGAGGCCTCGCCCTTCGACTACGAGAACCACGTGGAGATCTTTATCGCCGAAGACGCGCCCGGCCCCGACCGCAGCTCCAACCGCCTCGACATCGCCTACCTGGCCGACACCATCGGCTTTTGCGCGCTCCAGCCCGAGGGCGGCACGCTGGCGCTCTTTACCAGCTACACCGACCTCAACCGCGTGGCCGCGCAGCTCCAGCCCGTACTGGCCAAGACGGGCCGCCCGCTGCTGTCGCAGGGCATGGGCCTTTCCCGCGCCGAGTTGAAAGCCCGCTTCACCGAGGCGGGCAACGCTGTGCTACTGGGCACGGAGAGCTTCTGGACCGGGTTCGATGTGCCCGGCCCGGCGCTCTCGCAGGTCATTATCACGCGCCTGCCCTTCGAGATCCCCACCCACCCGGTGGCCGAGGCGCGGGCCGAGTGGATCCGCAAGCGCGGCGGCAACCCCTTCGCCGAGATGACCCTGCCCGACGCGGTCATCCAGTTCCGCCAGGGCATCGGGCGGCTCATCCGCAAGCAGGACGACGAGGGCCGCATCGTCATCCTCGACTCGCGCATCCTGCAAAAGGAGTACGGACGGCAGTTCATCGACGCCCTGCCCAAGCGCCACTACGCCCGCTTCAACCGCCATGACCGCGAGGACGTTTTCGCCTTGTAATCCGGACATCGGATGCCACCTTCGTGAAGCTCACCACCTCCTCACATCCGCCATCTTTTCCTCTCATATTCATGCGCTTAGACATTTTTTTGAAAAACGCTCCCCGCCGGGCCGCGCATCGGATGGGCTTTACTTTCTGCCACAGCCGGATATAGTTAGCTGATGCCCGGAAAGCCCGACAGACAACCGGCCACTCTGCCACCCCCGGATGATTTGCCGCTGCACGCTTATGGTCAAACCGACCAGGGACTCATGCGCAGTGACAACGAGGACGCCCTCCTCGTGGACGCCGACAAGCGGATCTTCGCCGTGGCCGACGGGCTTGGCGGACTGCCCGAGGGGGCCATGGCCAGTGAGATCGCCATCGAGGTCCTGCGCCAGTGGACGAAAAAGCGCAAGAGCACCGACACCGTGAACTTCCCGCCCGTCTTCACCAAGATCAACGAGGCCGTTTACGAACGCGGGCACGAGGTCAGCTCCGACCTGGGCATCGGCACCACCCTGACCGCCGCCCACATCGTGGGCAACCAGCTCACGATCGGCCATATCGGCGACACCGCGCTGGTCGTGTTCAAGGCGGACCAGTGGCGCCAGCTCACTCAGGATCACACCATGGCCCAGGAGATGATCAGCCAGCTCGCCCCCGGCGAGGAAGCCTACATCCCCGACTATTTTAACCACACACTGACGCGCTGCCTCGGCCAGACCGGCAAGGTCAAGGTCGATGTCTCCACCGCCCAGCTTGAGCCCGGCGACCGGCTGCTGATGTTCAGCGACGGGGTCTCCAAGACTATGCACATGGACGAAGTGCACAGCCTGATCTTCGCCGCCAGCAGCCCCGAGGCCGCCGTGCGTAAGCTCATCGACACCGCCAACGAGCGCGGCGGTCCCGACAACACCACCGCCATCGCCATTTTCGTCGAACCGGCCTGAGCCGACTCACACCGCTATGAAGATTGACCTGCTGCGCCAGCGACTGGCCGCCGACCCGCACAATCCGCTTTTCCACTTCAGCCTCGGACAGGCGCTCTTCCAGGAAGGCCAGTGGGACGAAGCCATCGACCACCTGCGCGTGTGCGCCGACGGTCGCGCCGACTGGATGCTCCCGCGCATCATGCTCGGCAAGGCCTATGCCGAAACTGGCCAGCCCGCCGCCGCGGTCCCCTATCTACAGGAGGGCCTGAAGCTCGCCATCGTGCAGCATCATGACGACCCTGCCGCCGAGGCCCGCGCTCTGCTCGCCCAACTCGGTGCCCCGGAGGCCTGAGTCCGTTCAAGGACTTTTTGGGGGTTGGGAATGCCGACTTATGCGGAATCTTTTCCATCGGGAATTGCCTGCTCGGTAAAAAGAGAGGCCCGGCGGAACCCCAACCGCCGGACCTTTATCTAGCTATCCCATGAGCCCAACTTGTAACACTCATTAAATTTCCTAGCACCATCCATGCCAGTGCTTGCCATGCGACAAATAAAGCACTTATTTTAGCCTAACTTCGGGAACAGGCACTACCTACGCAATGATGGCTAAAAAATATACGGACAATGTGCGCATCCTGGCCGTCGGACTCTCGGAGAGTGAGTACCGCTCTGTCGCGCAAAGCCTGAAAGACTTCTCCGTTAACGCGAGCTTCACCGCAGCGGCCAACTGGCGCGAGGCCGAGGGTGTGCTCAACGAGGCAGCCAACAGCTTCGACGTCGTACTGGTCGACGCCTCCGCCGTCCACTCCCAGGGCTGGGAACGCTGCCGCAGCTACCTGCGCGGCGAGCAGACCATCCCCACCATCCTCCTCGACCGCGAGCCGAGCCGCCAGCGGGCGCAGGACGCCTTTCAGTCGGGCATCCAGGACTATATCGAGGTTGATTCCGAAGGGCGCTATCTGGTTTACCTCCCGCATACGGTCGTCCGTATCGTGGATCACTATCAGGCCAAATGGGCCCGCCAGTCAGCCGAGCGAGCGCTGGAGCGGATCGCCGTCTCCATCACCGCCGTTTCCGGCGCGGCATTTTTCCGGGAGCTGACGCGCTACATCACGGACACGCTGAATCTCGACTACGCGCTGGTGGGCGAGTTCACCGGGCCGGAAAAAAGCCACGTCCGCACCCTCTCCTTTTCCAACCACAACAAGCCCGCCCCCAACTTTGAGTACCCCATCGCCGGCACACCCTGCGAACGCGTGCTTGAGGGCGAGCCGCACATCGTGGACGACAAGGTCCAGAAGCACTACCCCAAGGACCAGCAACTCAAGCAACTTCAAGCCGAGACCTACATCGGCCTCCCCCTTCACGGCCACGACAAGCAAGTGACGGGCATGCTCTGTGTGCTCAATCAAAAGCCGGTTGAGAACCTCGACTTCGTGCTGCTGGCGTTGCGGGTTTTCGCCACCCGGGCGGAGATGGAGCTCGAGCGCGAGCGCACGCAGGAGGCCCTCCAACGTCAGGCGCGTACCCTTGAGCAACTCGGCGAGGCCATCGTCGGAGCCGACATCGACGGCAACATCAAGTCCTGGAACCACCAGGCCGAGCGGCTCTTCGGTTTCCAGTCGCAGGAGGCCATCGGTCGCCGCCTGACCGATCTGTTGCCCCGGCCCGACGCACGCTTCGTCAACCGTCACTTTCTCGAGCCCCTTCTTATCCACGGCAACCATGTGGTCGAGACACAGCTCAAGCACCGCGACGGGCGGGTCTTCCACGCCCACCTCTCGCTGAGCCAGGAAAAGAACCAGCGCGGCGAGGTCGTCGGCATCATTGCCTGCTGCCGCGATATCAGTGCGCGCATGCAGGCCGAGCAGCAGCGACTGGACGCACAGCAACGGCTCCAGTTCCACGTCCAGCGTACCCCCCTGGCCTTTATCGAGTGGGATGTTCACCGCCGCATCACCTCGTGGAATCCCGCCGCCGAGCGGATCTTCGGCTACAGCGCGCAGGAGATCGTCGGCCAGCCCTTCACCTGGCTGCTGCACGAGCATATGGTCCACATGGGCGACCGGATTTTTACTAATCTGCTGGAAAACAACGGCGGCTTCAGCAGCACGAACGAAAACGTCACCCGCGACGGGCGCACCATCACCTGCGAGTGGTATAACACTCCTCTCATGAACGAGAGCGGCCAAATCGTCGGTATTGCCTCCCTGGTCAACGACATCACCGACCGCATGCGCTATGAGCGCGAGCTCAAGAAATCGAAGGAGGCCGCCGACACCGCCAACCGCAGCAAGGACGAGTTCCTCGCGGTCATGAGCCACGAGATCCGCACCCCGATGAACTCCATCATCGGCTTTGCCGACCTGCTGCGCGAGCAGACCCAGGACGAGGATCAGCTTGAGTCCATCGACATCATCAAGGCCAACGCCTACACCCTGCTGGAGCTGATCAACAACGTGCTCAACTACAGCCGCCTGGATTCAGGGCGCGTCGTATTGGAAAACCGCGACACGGACATCCCGCTGCTGCTGAGCGAAGTGGAGGAGGCCATGGGCGCCGAGGCCAGCCAAAAAGGCCTGGAGCTGACCTACGAGATCGAGGAGCACACGCCAGCGTTGGTCAAGACCGACTACCTGGAGCTGCGCCAGATCCTGCTCAACGTCGTGGGCAATGCCATCAAGTTCACCCATCAGGGCTCGATCCGCATCACGGTTTCGGCCAAGCCCGTCCCCGAACGCTCGGGTTACTTCACCTACATTTTCGCCGTGCGCGACACGGGCGTGGGCATCCCCCGCGACAAGCTCAACACGCTCTTCAAGACCTTCAGTCAGGTGGACTCCTCCTCCACCCGCAAGTTTGGTGGCACCGGACTGGGGCTGGCGATCTGCCGGAAAATCTGTCACCTCCTCGGCGGCGATATCTGGGCCGAGAGCCACGAGAATCGCGGCACCACGCTTTACTTCACGATCAAAGGCGAGATCATCCAGCAACAGGAGGCCAACACCGGCACCGCTCTGGAGCCGCTGCCGAGCGAACCGCTGAATATTCTCCTGGTCGAAGATGAACTCCAGACCAGCCAGTTGCTGCAGGAGATTCTCAAGCAGATGGGACACCACTGCGAGATCGCCGCCTCCGGTGAGGCCGCACTCGATAAGCTGCGCCAGGAACGCTTCGACATCGTCTTCATGGATGTCGAGATGTCGGGTCTGAGCGGACTGGAAACCACCCAGGCCATCCGTGCCGGCGAAGCCGGTAAGGACAGCCAGTCCGTCTTTATCTGCGCGCTGACCGCCTACACCCACGGCGACGACAAGCAGGCCTGCCTCGACGCAGGTATGAACGAACACCTGGGCAAGCCCATCCTGACCAAAAACCTCCGCGCCGTCCTGGCCAAGGCCAGCCAGTACAAGGTCCAGCTCTAGCGTATCGTTAGCTAAGTTCTTTCTATAATTTTGGGGGCTATGCGCCCCCAAGCCCCGCAGCAGGCAAAGCCTGCACTTTCGATGCTACCGCATCGCGTCTGGGATTACTGCCTTCAGCGACGCTGAAGGCAGTAATCCCAGAGGAGCATCCAAACTGAGTTGCACCCACCACTTATACAAGGAACTTAGCGGACAGGACACTAGCCGATACTCAGTTCAGCTCGCTGGGCGGCACTTCGCGCCAGCTCAGCAAGGTGAGTTCGGCGACACCGCTGCCGTCGTCGGCACTGTCATCCCCCTCGTCATCGTCACCACTGAGCCGGGTATCATAGTAGAATTCGGCTCCGTTGGTCACCTCGATGTACTTGGCCACGATGGCACCGCGAAACTGCGACTTGGGCGTGCCCCCGACCCCGGCCAGGCGCACATTGGACTTCGGGGCATTGATGATGCCCGTGAACACGTCAAAATCGTTGAGCACAACATCCTGGCTACCCTTGGCGATGATCTGGAGCTGCGCGGGGTACTGCTGATCGATGGTGTCCGCGTTAATATGGATATTCTCGCCTGCCATGATGATGAGCGTGGCGCCGGGCTCGATATCGACGTTGGCCCCGAGGTTCAGGTTCCGCTGAGCGTCGATGACCACATCGCCCACGATGGTGATCTTGGTGTTTTTATTGGTGTTGATGCGCTCGGTGTTCACCCAGGTCCCCTTGTTCCAGGAGCCCAGGTTAATGGACGAATTGTTCTGCCAGTAATTCTGGTCGCGCGACTCGATGTTGCGCCCGTCGCTGCTAGGCAGCTCAGGGTCGGGAATCTCGGCGTCGAAGTCCTTGGACACACGATTTGGGTCCACCCCATAGGTCATGTTTGAGTCCGGGCCGATGACAGTCGCGTTCTGCCTCGGGTCGTGCGGATGCGAGTTGGAGTAGCTGATCGTACCGCCACCGCTGCGCACGGCCCCGTGGATATAGGCGTTGTTGATGTTGATGGCGCCGTAGTTCTTGGAAGGCGTCGCGATGACGACATCGTATCCGGTGTTCTGGCCGAAGTACGGGACGCCGTAGTCGTTCTCGCTGTTGTAACTGGCCACGCGCATCCCCGGGTTGTTGTGGTTGAGCTTGATGCTGTCCCGAGCCACCATGCCATAGCCGAAAATCCCCGACCCGGTGTCAGCCGCCTCTTCGGCAACCGTGCGTGCCGCCCGCAGTTTGACCTCAACCGCGCTCGCCACTGGCCTGCCGGAGACGTCGATAGTGGTCAACGCCGTCAGCGTGTACAAATCGCTGTCCCGGCTGACAGTAACCTCGGTCGTCGCGGCGTAGTCCTTGTAAACATCTTCCGTAAAGGTCTGCTTCCAGGTATTCGAGCCCTGTGAGCTCCAGCCGCTGGTGCCAAGGTCGTTGCCGGTAATGGCACGCATGCCCCGCTCCAGGCCGGACTCGGAGAGGTGAAAGGCGCACTGCCCCAGCCCGTAATCCATCGTGGTCTTATACTGTTGCATAAGGGTACGGGTCTGGCTGACAAGGACGATGAGGGCAGCGGCGGCAAAGATCAGTGCAATGATGATGGCCGACCCCCGCTGGTTGCGTGTCATTTTCATAACGTTCGATTTCTGAAGGTGATGAGGGCCGTCTCGGTATCCACGGATTTGTTACCGAGTGTGCTCTCGCGTTCTGAGCTGACTTCGAGCTTGGCGGCATTCATGTCGATCTGGGTGTTGGTTTCCTCCCCAAACCGGTTGAAATAGGTAAACGTCACCGCGGTGACGTCATCGATCAGCGTACGAGTGGTGTTGTTCGTCACGGAGATGCGGATCAGCGCACGGGCGTTGGCATCGTAGGTGAGCCGGACGCGCTCGGTCGTCCCATCCATCCGGGCGGTGGTAAACTCAAAGGTGCTGGACGTGGTCTGGTGGACCTGGCTGATGGCGCGCATGTTGCGCAGAACAGACTCGAAGGCCGCCTGGAGCTGTGCCGACTGGTCGATGTGGTTCAGCGACATCTTGGTCGTCTTGCTGAAGGTATAAAACGTCGAAAGCGTTCCTGCCATGACCAGCGACAGGATCGTGATCGCGATCAGCAGCTCGGTCAGGGTAAAGCCCCTGACCTGCCGGTCTCGCGAGAAGCGTTGCCTAGTTCGCGAGGCTGAACTTTTTATCCGATAATCCATTTTCCGTAAATATCGCGTGGCTGCTGATGCTCTCGGTCTTGTCACTGAAGTCCCACCGGACAACTACGGTGGCCTTGATCACTTTTTTATCGCTGTCCAGGTACTGGAGGAAGGAATCCACCAGATAGGTGACGTCGTTTTGCTCGACCGTGCTGGCGGTGTGGCTGACCTTGCTGCCGACGCCTTCGGACTCCCGGCCCAGCAGACTGTTAAGCAGATCCTGATTGGAAGAAGAACCGCTGGCCGAGTCCAACTCTGTGGACATCTGGTCAAACGTCTGCGTGCGAAAACCCTCGATCTCGGCATTCAGATGCGTGAACCCCATCCGCACGGCGTCAGAGCGGTACGACAGCTCCCGCATCTGCGGCAGTGCCGCGATGCAGGCCAACAGCACCAAGCTGAGGATGAACAGCCCGATCATAACCTCAATGAGCGAATAGGCCCTGGCTGTTCGCTTCACGGAGGGCGGAACCTCCCGGAGCATAGAGTTAACACATGTCATTTTGCTAGGCTCTTAACCTACATCTTCAATAGGAAGATAACCCCATCTATCGACAAGTGCAACTCACCATTAACGCCTTTACTGTTAATTAAATGATAAAATAACCGTCTCGCCCGCAACGGTTTCGCTCCATCGCTCACACACCGGGGTCAGCGCGGAGTGACAAACCCCTGTCCCACACCGGGAGCGGGGGCATAGCCCTGGCGCTGCGCCTTGCGCTCCGCTGTGGGGGTACGCCCCCAGAACTCCCGGTACAGACGGGAGAAATACAGGGCGTCTCCATAGCCGACCGCGGCGGCAATGCGCTTGTGCTGCCAGTCCGTGGCGTACAGCAGGTAGCGGGCCTGCCGCAGGCGCAGGCGTTTCACATACTCGCCGGGGCTGCATGCCATCACCTCCCGAAAGCGCAGGCGGAAATAGTTCGGGGTCAGGTCGCACTCCTCCTGAAGTCTTTCGAGGACATCCGGATGCATGAAATGATCCTCCAGCCAGCGTAGCGCGCGCTTGATCTCCGGATGCAGCCGCCGTTCCCGGATGCCCGTCAGGGACGAGGCCAACTCCGCCTGCGGCCAAAAACGCGCAAGCATCGACTTGAGAAACCCCTCCAGCTCAAGCGCAAGCAGCTCCCGCCCGGCTCCGTCACAGGCTTTCAGGCTTTTCCACCGGCGGGCCATCTCAAGGTACGCCCGGACCTCCCCCCGTACCTGAGCCGGTGAAAGCTCGCGGCGGAAACACTGGTCCCTCCCAATCTCCTTGGGGTCGTCGTCAAACTCACACCAGATCAACTCGCAAACGTCCGGCCCGGGCACAATCCACTCCCGCCGACACCACGAGGGCACCAGAAACTGCGTCCCAGCCGTCAGGACAAAGGAGTTGCCCTCGATCGTGTAGCGCAGCTCCCCCTCCAGAATGAGAATGAAGCGACAGGTCGTGATCACCGTGTCCGGCGCACCTGGACCGGGCGGGAAAAACCGACGGCTGACATTCGTGACCGGAATCGCCGAACGCAACGCCCGCCCCAGCAGGCTCGCTACCATCTCCTGTTTTTGAACATTCACTTAATCAATAAAGATTGTCTGCTTTTTATTGGTTTTGTCCATATCATTATCTGTCCTCCTCATCTGTTCGAGCTGTCACCTAAGCCCATGAGGGCAAACAATAAAAGGCATGACAACACAGACGGTCCATGAACCGGCCAGAGACATCCCGATCGCAGGTGAGTATGACCTGTGCGTGTTGGGCGGGTCGTGCACCGGCGTGTTCGCGGCGATCCGTGCCGCCCGCCTCGGGCTGTCCGTGGCGCTGGTTGAGCGCATGGGGTGCTTCGGCGGCGTTGCCACCCTTTCACTGGTCAACATCTGGCACAGCCCGCTCGACACGGTATTCGAAAAGCCGATCATGGCGGGCCTGACGACCGAGGTGATTGAGCGGCTCAAGCACCGCCGGGCCGTCACCGAGTTGAACAAAAACCCGAGCAGCGCCTGGGTCTTCAACCCCGCCGAACTTCAGGTCGAGCTCGACGAGCTTGTCCTCGAAAACAAGATCACCCCCTGGCTGCACACGGCTTTCGCCGCCCCGCACGTCGAGGATGGCCGCCTCACCGCCGTCATCGTGGAGAACAAGTCCGGACGCAGCGCCCTCAAGGCCCGCTTTTTTATTGATGCGACCGGCGATGGCGACCTGTGCCAGCGGCTCGGACTGGAAACCTGGCAAGGCGCGCACCGCCAACCCTCCACCACCTGTGCCCTTTTCGAGGGTTGGAAAAATTTCGAGGGGGTAAACTGGCGCCAATTGATCCTTGAGCACGGCCACGAGTACGACCTCCCCGATGGTTTCTCCTGGGGCGTGCCCATCCCCGGCGCGGAGATGTACATGCTCGCGGGCACCCGGATCTACGAGGACTGCTCCGACGCCGTCGGCCTCACACGGGCGGAAATTGAGGGCCGCCGCCAGGTCCGCGCCATCCGGGACCTCCTGCACAAGTACGCGCCGCAGTCATCTTTCACGCTGCAAGGGCTACCCGCCCGACTGGGCATCCGCGAGACCCGGCATGTGCGCTGCCACTACCGTCTGACCGGTGAAGATGTGCTGCACGGGAGGCCCTTCGCCGACGCCATCGCCAACGGCTCCTACCGTGTGGACATCCACCATGACGACAAGCCCGGCCTCACCTTCCGCTACCTCGACGGTACCGAGGTCTATAACCGTCCCGGCCACGAATCCGTCCGCCGCCGCTGGCGTCCCGAGCAGCCGATCGATCCAACCTACTACCAGATCCCCTACCGCTGCCTCATCCCACAGGGCCCCTACGGCAACCTCCTGGCCGCGGGCCGTTTCATCGATGCCGACGAGCAGGCCCACGCCGCCATCCGCGTCATGGTCACCATGAACCAGACCGGCGAGGCCGCCGGGACCGCCGCTTATTTGGCCCTGAAAAATGGCTGCGACGCCGCCGACCTCGACACGGGCAACCTTCGTAACACCCTCGCCGATCACGGCTCCATCATTTTGTGAAAACCAGCATCCACGAACCCGCCCGCGAGACGCCCCTCGCCCACGAATGCGACCTGTGCATCATCGGAGGCTCCTGCACCGGCGTCTTTGCCGCCGTGCGTGCGGCACGCCTCGGCCTCACTGTCGCGCTGGTGGAGCAGAACGTCCTGCTCGGCGGCATGGCCACCGCCGCCCAGGTCAACGAATGGCACTCCCTTTACAACATGGCCGGGACACACCAGATCATCGGCGGGCTGACCGCTGAGATCCTGGACGGCCTGCGCAAGCGCGACGCCGTACTCGACCTTGAGCGCAAGCATCGTGGCCCCTACTCCCTGTTTAACTCGGCGGAACTCACGCTCGACCTCGACGAGCTCATCCGTAGCCATCCCGGCATCCGGCTCTTTCTCAAGGCCTCCTGCGTAGCCGCCGTCCGCGACGGTAACCGCCTCGACGCCGCCATTATCGAAGATAAATCCGGACGCCGCGCCATCGGGGCCCGCTTCTTTATCGACGCCTCCGGCGACGGCGACCTGCTGCGCCGGGCCGGGTTCGCCGCCTGGCGTAACGACCACCTCCAACCCGTCAACTACCAGATGATGGTCGCGGGACTGGAGCGAATCATCGAAACCGCCGGAAAGAATTTTTGGCCCCAACTCCAGGACCTCGCCGACAAGTACGGCTACCCCCGTGAGAACGCCACTCCGTGGATCAACCGGTTTTCCGCGCAAGCCGATCTGCGCAACATCTACGGTCCGCGCCTCAACCACGTGGACGCCTCCGACGCCGACGCGCTCACCGCCGCCCTGCTGGAGAGCCGTCGCTGCCACCGTGCGCTCCATGACATGATCCGGGAACGCTTCGGCCCTGCCATCACCCCGCTTTCCCCCGCCCACGCCCTCGGCGTACGCGAGACCTGGCACGCGGACAGCCTGTACCGCCTGAGTGCTGGCGAGTTGTTGGAGGGACACGGCTTCGAGGACGCCATCGCCTGCGGGACCTATCCGGTCGATGTCCACTCGCCTGATGGCACGCTCCTGCGCTACCTCGACGGCCGCGAAGATTTCGTTCACAAGGAGGGGCCCACCACCCACCGCCGCTGGCGGGAAGCTTCCGACCAGACGCCGCCCTGCTACCACATCCCCTACCGCAGCCTCGTCCCCCGCGACGCGGATAACCTGCTGGTCGCCGGTCGCCTGATCGACGCCGATCGCGAAGCTTTCGGAGGCATCCGCGTCATGGTCAACATGAACCAGACCGGCGAAGCCGCCGGTGTCGCCGCCTGCCTCGCTCTGCGCGAAGGCTGCACGCCCGCCGCTGTCGATCCGTCCAGGCTCCGTGCCACCCTTTGCGATGGCGGCTCGCTCCTGCCTGAGACCCAGACCGCCGGAAGCTCAACCAGCTAGCGCGGGGTATACATTTAAGGCGCGAGGGGCAGCACGCTATTCCCGCGTGCAACCGTCGGCCACCACTGCAGATTCCTCGGGGAGCTCCTTTCGGTTGAACTCGCGCTGGCTCCGGTTCCACTCCTCGACCAGCCCGGCCTGCCGGATGATGCCCGCGCGATCGAGGAAACCGTCATACGCGGCCACATTCTCCCGCAACAGAGCGTCCAGATGCTCCCGGGTCTCCCGGGCGGCGGGATCGCCAAAAAGATCGTTCTGCTGCAAGGGGTCGCTGGCGTTATCGGTAAAGAGCATCGGCTCGCCATTGCAATCCAGCGCGTAGGTGTAGTCGCGGGTACGCACGCCGCGCCAGGGCGGTGTCCCCCGGTCCTCGGACTGGTGGCAGGAGGTCAGTTCGTAAAGGTAGCAGGCATCCTGGCCCCGGCCCTTGCCGGTTTTAAACAAATGGCTGAAGTCCCCGCCGTCGGTTTCCGACTCGAAGGAAAGGCCCGCCGCTCCGGCCAACGTCACCGGCAGGTCCACCAACCCGATCAGCTCCTCGCACACGGCGGGTGCGGGCAGCTCGGGATGACTCACCAGCAGGGGCACCCGCACCGACTCATCGTAGGGCAGCTGTTTGCGGGTCAGGCCGTGACTGCCGAGCATGTCCCCGTGATCGCTCACATACACGACGATGGTGTTCTCCAGTTGCCCCGAAGCCTTCAGGTACGCAGTCAGCCGCCCGAACTGCTCGTCCAGCGCGGAAACGTGCGCACGGTAGCCCCGCAGGAGCGGGATAAAGTCCTCGTCCGTCATCTCTCCTTTGTGCGGGTCCAGCAGGCGCGAGGGCATGTTCGCCCGATGCTTGATCGACCCCGCCGGGTAGCGGTCGAGCCACTCCTGCGGCGCGGGCAGATACGGGTCATGAGGCGGGCCCCAGGATAGCCACAACAGCCAGGGATGATCCGCATGCGCACGCATGAAGTCCAGAGCCATGGTCGTCTGGGCGACGGGCTCGTAACCGGAAATCTCGTGACGGCCAGCGTCGTCATCGTACCACGCATGATAGTAGTCGTGATTACAGTTGCAGCCCTGCCAGTGCCGGAACCCCAGCCGCCGGGCCTTTTCAATCGCTTGCTCACGGGGCACACCGCCCAGGTGCCACTTACCGATGTAGCCGGTCTCGTAGCCCGCACGGTTGAACACGTCCGCAATGCTCTCCAGGTCGGTACGTACGGGCAGGTCGTTACCCAGCGCGCCATGCCGCATGGCATGCTGCCCGGTCAGGAGGCTGCCCCGGATCGGCACGCACAGCGGACAGTTCGAGTAGCAGTTGTCAAACCGTAGCGCCCCATCCGCAAAAGCATCGAAATGCGGCGAGATCACCCCGTCGTTGCCGTAGCACCCCAGCTCACACCAGCGGTGCTGATCCGAGAGCACGACCAGAACATTGTATTTCTTTTCCATGACCCTTAAAATTATTCGTCTCTGTCGTCTCGTTCTCCTTTTTCAATCCTATCAAAGCTGGATCGCAAGAAAGAAACTGGACATCAGCAAATACTATTGTATTTAATCTCAAACGACAACAAAAATACAAACATTAAGCGCCGTCTACGCGATCCCACATACAGACATTTCCTCCTGACAAAGATTCAAGATGCCCAGCTCCAACTCAACCGTCCGCCCCTTCTCCATCCCCACTGCCAAGCGTGCACGGTTTGCCTCACTGGGCCGTCTCGTTCTCGGATGCTTCGCCCTCATGCTGGTCAATGGAGCCCGCGCAGACGAGCTTCCATCGACCGGGGCGATTGTTCTGGAAAATCCGTCCGTGCGGCTGGAGTTCGTACCGAAGATTGGGCGTGTGATGTTCTTTGGTTTCCGCGACGGTGAGAACTTCCTTTGGGTCAACAATCAGGAGGATTTGATCTACGAGTACAATCTCGGCGGCTGGCGCAACTATGGCGGCGAAAAAATCTGGCCCGGTCCGCAGGCGCTTTGGGCCTTTGCCCAGGGGCGGGGCTGGCCACCCGATCCCGACCTGGACGGCTCGGGTGTGGAAAGCGTCAAACGGCTTTCCGAGCGCAGCATTACCGTTACCTTTCCGGTCAGCAAAATCTGGGGCGTGCAACTGAGCCGCACCTTTGAGCTGGATGAGCAACAACCGCTCGTCCACTTGCGCAACACGCTCACACGCCGTCACGGTATGCCCGTCCCCCTGCAAATCTGGAGCGTGGCCCAGCTGCCCCACCCTGACTCGACCTGGCTCGAAAGCCTCACCCCCGTGCCCACCGGCGGCCCGTACCTCAACCTCAACCGTGCCGCTGACAAGCCGCCCTTCACGCCACCACCTCTGCCGGAAGGCTCGGTCACTGTCCACGGTCAATGGACCACGGTGAGTGCCATCCCTGAGCAGCGCATGAAGGTTGGCACGCTCGGCGGAGCCATCGCCGCCGTCACCCCGGCGGGTATCTTTCTGCAAAAGGTCGCTTTTGACAAGACCGGCGCCTACCCCGAAGCCTCATCTGTACAAGTCCTGCTCAACAATCGCTACGTCGAGATCGAAACCCTCAGCCCGCTCGTGCTGCTCGATGTGGATGAATCCTACTCCTTCGACATCACCTGGGCTCTCCTGCCCCCGACCGGAGCGGCTACCCCCGACGAAATTGAGACGGTTCTCAACACCGCCGTTGAACGCTTGGGCGTCGAAGCGAAATAGCCGCCTCCTGATCCGAGTACCGTCCCTGTCGTATCGTTTTTTTCAATACAGCACGACCAAGCGTATAACCGGGGCCATCGACACTCCGCACATCTGCGTCGCGTAGTGACGACTGATCATTAGCCGTGGGTTTCAACCCACGGGATAAAAACGCATGAAGTTACGCCGCGTAGCGGCGTTTCTCACCAGCGCGCCTGCGACGCAAAGGATGAAAAAGCGATGCGTAGCGAATTTTCAATACACCCTCGCAGCAAGCCGCCACGAAACACCACCACCGCTACGCGATACGGCAAGCGCACTGCGCTTATTCGCCGGGTGCTTCGCGTGAGGGAGTCAGGACGGGCCAACGCCAGCTTTCCTGCATTCTCAGGTAAAACGCGGCCCAACGGCCTTCGTCAGCCGCGGCCAGCGCCTCGTCCGCATCCGCGCGGGCGGAGTCCGGAACGTCCGCCGCCGCGAGCGCATCGCGCAGATTTTCCAGCCAGGCCAGCCCGTCGCCCACCGGGGCAAAGCTCCCGCCCTCGACAGCTGAGCCCGTGAAAACCCGCAGCGCGTACGGCTCCAGTTCGATGCCCGAAGACACATCGACCGGATCGCCGGTGACGGCGTCGGTCAGCTTACCCGGGATTGCCAACTCCAGCGTCCCGGCGACCGGGAACGGCAGTCGGTTGAGCAGGTAAAAGATCGGCCCGGTTTCGCCGTCGTAGCTTCGCGCCACGACCGGATCCATCAGCCCCGGCACATCCTCCATACGGACGGCGGGCAATGCGCGGTAAGCGGCCGCCCATTGCGCAAACCAGGGCTCGAAGCCCTTCGTTGGCGTGCGGATGCCGCCCCGGGTCATGACGACGGGGTCAAGGTTGGCCATGGCCGCCACCTGCCCCTCCAGCGCGTGATAGCGCGGGGCCGAGAGCTGGCTGATGCGCCACTCCACATCCGGGTACTCGCCGGGATTGGCCGGCTCCAGCGGATCGGTGCGCCCAACCGCGTCCTCGAAATAGCGCTCATGAAAGTTAACCCAGCTCAGCGGCAGGTCTGCCCAGGGCTCGACCGGCTCCGGATTGAGGAGGTTGGCGCGAGAGTCGGCATTAAACCCGACCGTCGGCCCCGGTTTCCTCAACGCGCGGCGCGACTCGCGGAAGCTTTCACTCCGATAATCTGCCGGATAAAGCTGCGGCCCGAGCACGATGGTCGGATCGTCGAGATACAGCTCGGGGTCAAAGCCGGATTCGAGCATCCGCGTCAGCGCCGCGTCCGGGTTGTAGTCAAAGAGAAGGTTAAAGTCGCCCGCATCCACGTACAGGCGCAAGTCGGGCCGAGCCTGCCGAAGGCGCGCGGCGATTTTTTTCCAAAAACGCGCCACCTGCTCGCAACGCCACTCGATCCACTCCTCCCAGGCGTTCTGCTGGAGCCAGGCGTAGCGGCTGGCGAAGCGTGACTTATTCATCGGGACCTCCGGCAGCGTGATGCCCGTATCGCGCTCAAAGGCCGCAATGTTGGCGTCGTTGTAACCGGTGTCGCCCGAGCCGAACCAGAAAATCTTGTGCTTGGCCAGACGCAGGTGAATCCCCATCAGCGCGGGCTCCTGCCCATAATCGTCAGCAAACTCGCCAACCAGCGCAACCACGGCGTCTTGCAGCTCCGGGTCGAGCGGATTGTAGAGCGAGGGCAGCCGGTGGTTCGGCACATTGTCCATCTCCACCGTCCCGTCGGCATAAACGCTGTAAACAGTCTCCTCACCGGCGTAGATCTGGGCTACGTCGCGCACAGCGTCCGGTTTGAGACTCTGCAGCGTATGCAGGTGGAAGCCCGCGATAAAGCCCGCGTCGATGCGCTCCAGCCCGTGCAGCAGGTAGCGGATGTAGCCGTCCGGATGCGGACGGTGCGCGCCCGGCTCCATCGGCTCTACTTGCGACTCATAGAGCGGGCCGTCGTACCAGGCAACCGGATAGGCCAGCACGTCCATGCCCGTGGCGCGCATGTTCGCGAAGCACCGGTCCGCCCCCTCGAAAAACAGGTCCGGCTCCGCGTCGCTGCTGCGCGTCTGCAGGCCGAAGCTCTCGGCCAGCTGCGGGTCCTCAAAATACACGCCGATGTGTCGAGCACCCTCCGGCCCTGCATAGTCCTTGACCGGCTGAGCGGACGCCACATCGGGCACTTCGTAGATATCGATGGAAGCCACTGCGGCGGGCGCGTCCTTTTCCTCGGTCATGAAGATCAGCCCGAGCTCGTTCGCCTCGGGATAAAAGTCCAGCGCCAGCTCCTGCATCTCGTCCGAGTTGGGATACTCCCATCCGGTAAAGACGCCCGAGTGTAGTTGCCGTTCGGATACATTGTTTCGGTCGATCAAGGCAACCTCCATCGAGCGCACGCGATCATCTGGGTAATGAATCACCGCGAGATGACGGCGCCCCGGATGCTCCACCCGGAAGGGCACATGAAAACGCGAGTAGAGATTTCCCTCCGCTTCCAGGTACTTGCCCAGCGGGGAATCGACCACGGTCAGTGTCCCCTCGTGCGGGAGCTCACCGGGATCCTCAGCGCTCCAACTGGCCACGAGCTTGCGCTCCCCGGAGACGGCGTTATCCACCAGCGTTCCCTCCGGCGGCAGCGTGATGAGCAGCCTTTCCCAGCTCTGCGTCTGCCCGTCGCCGGTGCTCCATATCAGGCGGAGCGTGCTCTTGCGTTCCGGCAGCGCAGGAATCGCCAGCGTCGTCCAGGTTTCCTGACCGGGCGTCAGCGTCAGCTCTTCGGTTTGGCCCGAGCCGAGCGTTTCGCCGGACTCGCCGGACACTGTCCACGCAAGCGTCCCGGTAACGGGCTCTGTGCCGCCAGCCTTCAGCATCACCCGCGCCTGCGCAGGCGTATCCCGGTCAAAGACAACATCCGCGCAATACAACTGAGGGATCAGCCCGGCAGGCACACGCGAAAGCTGCCGGATGGTGTCGGCGTCGAGTGCGCGGTCGTAGAGTCGCACATCGGCGATCTGTCCGAGCCAGGCATCGCGCCCCTGCTCGTCCGCTGCACCGAGGATGATTCGCTCCGGGCGCTGGGTGGGCTTCCAGCGGTTCCACATATAACCCTGGCGACCGCCACCCATGCGCGGAGACGAGTCAGGCAGACCGTCCAACCACAACGTAAACCCTGTGCCCGCCCGCCAGGTTACGGCCACACTGTGCCAAGTCCCCGGCTCCCAGGTCAGCGGAAAATTTGCCGTGCCATACTGACGCCCGCTCCCGAAGTCAAACCGCAGCCCCTGATAGAGCAACCAGAAGCGGTAAAGCTCTTCACCCTTGCCATTCTCGGCATAAATGGTCTGGCGCTCATCCGAGGTGTTGATGTCGTCCGGTACACGCACCGTGGCGACGAGCGTGCCCTCGGTCTTGCTGTACGCATCCGGCACCTCATAGACCAGCGCGCGCCCGGTGGCTCCCTGCAGGACGGGAACACCGTCCACGGTCTGCGCCAGCTCGGGCAGGTTTTTGTTGTCGGGATGAAGAACACCGGCGGGCGTCTCCACCCCAAAGCCCTGCTCCGGCGTGAAGGAGAAAACAGGCTCCGGCCCGGCGGCTCCGGCAGAACCGGCGGCCAGCAGTGTGCACAGGGGGAGGGTCAGTTTGGCAAAGAGATTCATAACAGACAATAAAGGGGGGGATGAAGTTCGGGTCAGAGCTTACCAGCTTGCGCGTCCTCCTGCACACGGGCCAGGTAAACGGCCAGGCAGGCGGCGTAGGCGGTGGGTTGGCCGAGGCGGTCCTTCATCCCGGCGAGATAGGTTTCCAACTGCGGCAGCGGCTCGCGCAGCACCAGCGCCCGCGTCTCAAAGCGCCGCACGATGCCGTCCACCCGCTTGACCGGCGGGTTCGGCTCGGGCAGGTACCACTGCGGGTTGATCTCGTCCGCGCGCGCTTCGAGCGCCTCGATCTGCTCCAGCGCGAAGGGACGCAGGATGGCGGGATTGCCCAAGCTGCGGTCCCAGATGTAGCAGTAGTCCAGATACGCGCTGCCGTCGTCGATGGCGGCGAACCCGCTACGCGTGCGCATCTGGATTTCCCCCAGCGTGCGCGGCGAAGCTCCGCCACGGTCCCACGCGCCGATCTCGGCCAGCCAGGTACGGGCCGCGTAATAGCTCCACGCGGTGGCGGCGTACTCGGCCAGGCGGAATCTCACCCGTGTGGCATAGTCCTCGTCACCGAGTGTCTCGGCCACATCCAGCAACCCCAGCAGGCTGTCACCCAACAGCGTGCCGCCGTCGTAGCGATATTCACAAAAACCACCCGCCCAGATGATGTCGGCGATGCGCTTGGTCTCGTCCCAGTGCTCGGTGAACAGCCGCTGGTCGCCCAGGCCCTTGCCGAGTTGATAGACCTTGGTAAAGGTGTTGGTTATGCCATGGTAAGGCTCCGCCACACCGTAGGGATAGGTCAAATTCGCGTAGCGGATGGCACTGCCCAAGTAAGGTGCCGCCGGCGGGAAATAGTCGTCGCGCTTATCCGGGTTAAAGGTCTCGGACTCGTGAATACTCAGCAGCTCCGTCCGTAGTTTTTCCTGCTTCTTGGCGGGCTCCACCGCGAGAGCGGCAGAGACGTTTTCCTTCGAGCCGACCGGATAGGTGTGAGGCATAAACTCGCCCCCGCGCTTCTGACGAGCACGGAAGTTTTTACGCAGCAGATCGGGCACGTCCATCGCCAAGAGCTCGGCCATGTACTTGCTCCCCTGCGGAGTCTGCGCGAGGATCTCCGGGTCCAGGCGCGGCGGCGTGTCTTCCAGTTGCGGGACCGGAAGGTCATAGACCATCGTGGCGCTACCACTCGTACCCATCAGCGGCCCGAACCACGTGGCGTAGTTCAGGTCTTCCAAGCCAGAGCAACGGTAGAACTTCGCCGCGTCAGGCCGCCAGAACAGCGGCGGGAGCAAGGCCAGGCATTCGCCCGACTGATCCCACTCGGACAGCGCCGGGGTGTAGTTAAAACGGTGCGTCACGCGAAAGCGGTTCTGCTGAGGCAGGTATTGCCAAGACTCGTTGCAGTCCACCGGCAGTTGCGCACTCCAAGCCTGCCAACGGCGCAGGCGCTCCACCGTGTCCTGCGGCAGCTCGCCCGACTCCAGCCATTGAGCGGTTCGCGCGGCCTCGACGGGCGCGAGCCCGTAGAGCGGTAGCAGTGCGACGCTCGCGGGGCGATTCCCGTCAAAAGTCAAAGTCAGGCCACCAGCTTCGTTACAGGTGATCCGGCTGGGCGCGCGGCTGGGGAAGAGCGCCACCGGCATGTCGAAGTCCATCCCGTCACCGGGCCGGGCCATCAGCGTAAGCAGCCAGCCCTCCGAGAGGGGACCGTCCTTCCCGGCGTCATAAAGAACCGCGCCGGGCTCACCAACCGGACGCACCGGTGTACCCGAGGCCAGCGCAAGAGCCAGCCCGGTCGGGCCGTGCGGCTGACCGGCCTTCTTCATGTCATTGAAAAAAGAGATCCACTCGGCGTTGGTCTGGTAAAGCAGCGCGGGGTGAAAGGGCGTGCGGATCATCCGTAACTCCAACGCACGGTTTTCGCGCTTGCCGGTAAAAGTCGCCTCGATATAGCGCGGCTCGGCGTCCATGTGCTCGCCGCCACTGTGGGGTCCGATTTCATCGCCGACCATGAGCGCGTCACCCGGCTGCGGATGCTCCAGCAGCGGATGCCCTACCCCGCCCAACCGCCAGGGCTGATACTGCGTGGCTGAAGAGGATTGATGAAGGATCTCCAACTGCGTGCGACCGCTGATCAGCTCCAGGTCGGGCCAGACCGCGCCATTCTCCTGTACGGGCGTTTCTCCGACATGGGTAAAGTCCGGACGCAGTTGCGCCAGACGATCCGCGTCGGGCTCGCCGAGCGAAAGCAGGCCGTTCTGTGCGGCGTACTGCCAGTTAGTCCCGTCCCCGGCCCAATGCGTCACGATGCGCTCGGTCTTCCCCCCCACATCGCTACGCTGGTCCACCACCGCCAAATCAAAACCGATAATGTCTCCCTCGCGGATGTCGTGGAGCACGGTCTCCTGAAAATGTGCCAATGGGATCGCCAGCTCAAGCACGTAGCCCGAGCCGGTCTCTCTCCCGGCGATATCCCAACGGCCCCAGGTCGGGCGCTTCGTGACCTCGGCCCCCTGCCCGTTACGGCCCAGCGGCCAGAGCCGGTACTGCATGTTGACGCGGTAGTTCGCCAGCGGCTCCAGAAAAAGCTCCACCGTGTCGTTATTGTAATCGAGCAGCCCCTCAAGGGCATGACCGAAAAAGGCATCGTCCTCGATCTCGCAAGCCAGGTAGAGATTCTCGTCGTCGTAGGTGGCCATCCAGTAGCCGGTGCGATTCTCTTCCAGCGGGGCGGGCGACCGCGCCAGGCGTTCGATTGCCGCGTGGTCGGCCTGGTCCCAGGCGGCATCATCGAGCTTGCCGTCGATCCGGGGCGGTTCCGACGCGCGCCCGGCGACATAGAGAGGCACATGAGCCGCTCCGACGGACGGGGCTTCGTCGGCAGCCTGGACAATGCTGGCTGCGAAACTGCAAAAACTAAGAAGGGTAATCAGGCAACTGCGATGGGTCATGTCTGAGTGGGATGATGGGATGCGTCGGAATTTCGCCTTCATCGGCGAGCTAGAGCCTGCCAGCCACAAACAGTTCGGTATAACACCGGAGCAGGTGTCGACACACGCAACCGGATAGACCGGCGAGCTGCGAATGGGACGATGGGCACTGGAGGCAACAAAACGTTTCACTAAATCCTCTCCGCAGAACGGAGGATGTCATAATGAAATTAAGACCACGAAAACCTTCTTCAAGTCAATATATTTGTTGTTTTATATAAAATAGATACAAAAACAATTCTATTCGAATTACTGGCAACCACCCCGCGGGGCGCTCCAACAAAAGGCGCGAAGTCTATTCAATGAAAAGAAACGAATATATTCCGGCCTCATTTATTGGTAAAATTAAAAAATGATCTTATTTTATCATGTGTACAGCCCGAAAAATCCAGCCATCCAAACATCCTGAAACCGCTCCAATCCCTTATCTTTGTTCATGTATAATAAACGTTAAAAATCAAAAATAACTATATTTTCTATAGACCTTTTCAGTATTATATATTTCAAATACAAGGGTTAATGAAAAAGCAAACATCGAGTCATAAGAAAGGCTACGGCCACAAAAAAGAAGAAGTGGTCAACGCCCTGCGCACCCGCATCCTCTCCAATGAATACGAGCCGGGCTCCAGACTACCTACCGTGGATGAGCTCGTGGAGGAGTTCGCCTTCAGCCGGACCACGATGCAGCAGGCGATCCGGCAGCTCACGCGGGAGGGCTTCATCCAGACCATCGACCGCAAGGGCGTGTACGTCACCGATCGCCCCCCTCACCTGCACCGTATCGGCGTGGTCTTCGGCTGCGGCCAGGACAGTCATAGCTGGACGAAATTTTACACGGCCTTCCGGGACGAGCTGAGCAAAATCATCGAACCCGACCGCCACTACGAATTTATCTGCTACTACGAGGTCAACCCCGACCTGCCCGACTCGGACTACAAAACCCTGCGAAAGGACATCGCCTCGCACAGTCTGGCAGGCCTGATCATCCACCGCACCGCCTGGGACGCCCGAGAAGAGCTGTGCACGCTCACAGCTGCCGCCGACATCCCGACCGCGCTGGTCAACTACAACCTCAAGGAAGCCCCCGGGGCTACTGTCATCCGCACCGATGGGCATAAGTTTGTCGATAAATCGATGGACTGGTTCAAGGAGCGCGGTCGTTCCCGCGTCGCAGTCGTCACAATGTACACCGTGCCGCAGATCAACGTCCAGGCAGTCCTCAACCGGGGCCTGAGCGTCCGCCCACACTGGCTCCAGGCTGTCGGCTATGACGGCATCAACAACCTGGACCGTCTCATCCACCTGCTGCTGGACTACCCGACCGAAGAAAGGCCCGACGCCCTGCTGATCGCCAACGACCATCTCACAGACATCGTACTGAAAAGCATCGGCGAGTGCGGACTAATCATCGGGCGGGACATCGACGTAATCGCCCATTGCAACTGGCCCCAAACCACCCAAAGCCCGCTGCCCATTCGCCGCCTCGGTTTCAGTGCCATGGACTTTATACATCAGTGCCTCATCGCAATTGAAAAACCCCACAAGGGTTCTCACGAGATACTCATCCCGGCACTTTTTGAGAGTGAAGTCCCCGGCATGACCCCAACCCCCTCGCCAAGTATGAAGCGCCAATACCTGCACGCAGTCGGCGAGAGTGAGGCGTTTTTAGTCTAGGCGATTTCCTCCCGGATCCATACGAAGCCAATTCAATCCTTAATTGGCTGAGCCATGATTGAATGGCCAGCGGCCAAAGGCACCGCTTCCCGTCTTCCATCTGCCCCCCCCTGTGCCTGCATAAAAAAGGCCGCCCCCGTATGGAGCGGCCTGATAAAGAATCAACCCTTGCACTCTCAGGCGCGCTGACGTCGCATCCGGATCGCCAGGAAGAGCCCGGCCAGAGCCAGGAGTAGCCCGGAAGCCGCCGGCTCGGGCACCGACACCACGTCGATTTGCCCCAGCGAGGTGTTGGTGATCACACTCACCGCCCCCGAGTTGATATCGCCCAGCGCGAAATAAATATCATCGGTCGCGTCAATCGTCTGCGTAAAGTGCGTGATCGTCCCGCTGATCGAGTTTCCGCCGCCGTCCGTGTAAGTGGCCCCGGTCAGCGTAAGCGTATAGGTGAAGGTTTCCGCCGTACCGTCCAGGGTAAAAGTGATATCCGTGGGTATTCCTGAAATCGCATAGGTATCGTAATTATACGTGCTGCCGACATCACCCACCTGGATCGAGCTGCCCGAGTCGCTGGTCGAAACCGTCACGGAGATCATCCCGTAACCATCACCCCCGTCAAAGTAAGTCCGATTGGGTGCATAAAAAGAAGTCGTCGTCCCTTCAGCGTGGCCGATCATGAAATAAAAGCTGTTCAGGCCCGTCGACGTCGTGTCCGTGGAATTCACCGTCAACGCGCTGGCCGTCATCGTCAGAACGCGGCCATAGGGATTATAGGAGGCCGCCTGAGTCAGCAGCGTATTGCGATGGGAGCCGCTGGTCGTCCCGGTCTGCATCAGCAGGTTTCCGCCGGAGACCTCGATGGTCCCGCTTCCGCTAGTACTGCCGGCATCCCACAGCGTTGTGGTATTCAGCGTGTCAAACGTATCATGAAGAATCGGTTGCGCATTCAGGGAGGAAAATCCCGCGAGGCAACCGGCTAAGAGCATTATCAGAGTAGAAGGGTATTGTTTCTGTATCATGATGATTGATAAAATAAAAATACTAGCACCACAGTCAAGGCGAATATCCAATCTTAATCTAGCTTTACTCTAATATTTATTCATAGAATCCATTCTGTATCTATATTTTATTTTCAAATTGACACAAACAGGCATTCCTTTCACCCTATGTTCAACGCGCATTCGTTTACCCCCTCCCCTTGACCATGCCTTCTTCACCCCGCGTCCCTAGTCATCCCAGTTCACGTCACCCCGCCTTCAGCTTGGTCGAAGTCCTCGTGACGATTGCCGTGCTGGGAGTGATTATGGCCATCCTCCTGCCCGCCGTCTCTCGGATACGCCTGAGCGCCAACACCTCCAAGAGCGTCTCCAACATGCGCGAGATCGGCATCGCCACCCAGCTCTACATCGGCGAACACAACGGGCGTCTCCCCAACCGTTCCAACGCCGAATGGAAGGGCCCCTTCTGGCCGGATATCCTCGCCGCCTATCTGCCGGAAGAAGAAACCGATATCATATCCTTTCGGGGCACCCCCATGACGATCAACCCCGTGATGACCGACCCGCTTATGGAGGACGGCCAGCACCACCCCATCTCCGACTACGGCATCAACTCCGATGTCTTCCTCGCCGTCCCCTCTGACGAGCAGCGCGCCGCCGGCGCCCGAGAGTTTGGCATGATCACCGACGTACCCGACCCTTCCCGGCTCGTCGCCTTCGTCACCGCCGAATCCACCAAGTACGACCCGCCCATCGGCTCCTTCTTCTTCGACTCGAGCAACTACGTCTTCAATCCGGATCGCGATGTCCGGCCCAGCTCGCGACAGATCGGAGCCATGCTCACCCTGTTCTTCGACGGGCACCTGGAGAAGATTCCCGAGCAAGAGTTTATCGATCGACGCCGCGAACTACTGGTTCCCTAAATACGACCGTCTCTTGAAGAAACTACTTGGCCTTGAGGAATAAAACACGTGGCCGGGGCGGCGTCACTTCACTTCAAGCAAAGGCCTCACACGGCTGAAACCTCGGCCGGCTCAGCCACGAATTCCCTGGCCTCCGCCAGTAATTCTTTGAGGTCAAAATTGAGCGGCTCGCGCACACGCATTTCCTGCTCAAAGATATCCGGCACGAGCATCTCACCCTGGAGTTTTTTACCCAGACGCTGGGCAAGGATGAGCTTGATCGCGAGATAAAGGAAATCGTGAATATGCACCCCCAGGTGGGTGACCGGTAAAAAGCTCGGCGCTGGCAGCGGCCAGTTGCAGTGAATGACCACATCGAGGTCGCGCCCCACGAGCAAGCCCATGGAGATGAGCGTGCCCAGCGTCTCCTCAACCAGGTTATCATCCACGATCGCGAGCGCATCGGGGCGCTCTTCGGGGGGATAGTCAAACAGCAGACGCACCAGGCCCCCGACATGATTCTCGTGATCGCGCCCGGTCGAGCACATCCACTGCGGAGGCGTCTGAAGCCCCTCCTCGCGGATACGCTCAAGCGTCAGCTGATGGTTAAAGCTCTTCATCGTCAGACAGGCCAGCCGCTGGCGGTTCTTCTGCTTGAAGACATCAAACATCCGCTCCAGGAACATCGCGTAGTTACTGTTGACGACAGGATGCCCGGGCAGCTCCTGAGGCGTGTAATAAACCCCCACTACCGGCATCCCCGAGTCGCGCACATCCGGATGCTCCAGCAGGAAGCTCGTATCCCGGTGCAACATCAGGCCGGCCAGCCGTTGGCAGCGTATATCCTCAAGCAGCCGCTCGTAGTCCGCTCCCGGAAGATGCGGGTGCACGTCGAAGTACTGCTCGATCACGATCTGCGGATGCTTGCGAAACAGGTTCTCGCACTCGGCACGGAAAGCCTTGTGAAAGCGCGACCAGCCCCGCTCGCCCGGCATACTCGGATAGACCACGGCAAAGCGGTTCAGGTACGGCGGCGGGTCCGCCACAAAGATGCCCT